>DRKI01000142.1 GCA_011051875.1 Desulfobulbus sp.
ATATAGTTGTTGGAATACCTGAGCATGGCCGCACAGACCCGCTCCAGGTCCGCCGAGGCAAGATGGACATGGAATGGCACGCGGCCTGCCGGAACCGGCCGTATCAACCACCGGCTGCCGCAGGCAATGTTGTTGCGCAGGAACACGGCCCGGAAGAGCTCGGCCGTGTACCGGGCCATGACCTGGTGCGGCGGCAGGCTCGTGTTGCAGATGTTGAGGCGGTACCTGCCCGGCTTCAGGCCGCGTCCCATCTCCTGCATCAGGGGCAGGGTCGGGGTCTGCGGCTCGGCGGACCTGACGAATCCCTTGCCGACCAGCAGGGGAACGGTATTGAAGTTGACCGCCACCGGTCCCACGGCGGCATCATAGGGATTGGCGCTGTCACCACGGCCGGGCACGTCCGTCTCCAGGGCAAAGGCCGACGGGTCGATGGCAATGCTTCGGACCCGGCGCACCCCCCTGGCCCGCAGTTCGCGGACAATGAGATCGACCTCTTCCGAAACCAGCATGGGATCGCCAACGCCCCTGATGGTGAGATTGCCGGCAGAATCGAGGTACAGCTCGGTCCGGAACCGGAAATCCGGCCCCAGGACCTGCAGGGCGACCAGCGCGGTGGAAATCTTGAGAATGCTTGCCGGGATAAAGGGAGTGTCGAGGGCACAGCCCCGGAAGGTGCCATGGCGGTCGACCACGCCCACGCCGCCGTTGCGGACAAGATCGGCAAAAGAGGAACAGGCCGCGGATGCGGCCTGCTCCGGACAACAGCAGAGAGCGAGCAGCAGAAACGCTGACCCGCAGAGGCGCACCAAGAAAATGTCAGTCCACCTTGGGCAGATGGGCAAGGGAGGCCTCGATCTGTTCCCTGGGATAGGAATAATCATGGAGGACGCCGGCAAAGTAGTTGTCATAGGCGGCCATGTCGATCAGGCCGTGGCCGGAGAAATTGAACAGGATCGTCCTGGGATTGTCGGGCTCCTTCATGGCCTCGATGATGGCGCCGCGGATGGCGTGGGTGGTCTCGGGGGCCGGGATGATGCCCTCGGTGCGCGCGAAGAGGACGCCGGCCTCGAAACACTCGAGCTGGTGCACGCTCCGGGGCGTGATCACCTTGTCCCGGATCAGGGCCGAGATGATGGGCGCCATGCCGTGGTAACGCAGGCCGCCGGCATGGATCCCGGGCGGCATGAAGTCATGGCCCAGGGTGTACATGTAGAGCAGGGGGGTCATCATGGCCACGTCACCGGAATCATAGGCCAGCCTGCCGGCGGTCATGGTGGGGCAGGAGGCCGGCTCGTAGCCCACGAATTCGATCTTCCTGCCTTCCAGGTAATCAGGCACAAAGGGGGCCAGCAGGCCGGCAAAGTTGGAACCGCCGCCGCAGCAGCCGACGATCACGTCCGGGTATTCGCCGGCGATCTCCATCTGTTTCTTCGCCTCCAGGCCGATGATGGACTGGTGCAGGATCACGTGGTTGAGCACCGAGCCGAGCGCATAGTTGGTGTCCTCGCGGGTGGCCGCGTCCTCCAGGGCCTCGGAGATGGCGATGCCCAGCGAGCCAGGGGTGTCGGGATCCTTTTCCAGGATGGCGCGGCCGGTCCGGGTGTCCGGGCTGGGACTGGGGACGATCTCGGCGCCAAAGGTATGCATGATCGACTTCCGGTACGGTTTCTGGTCATAGGAACACCGTACCATGTAGACCTTGCACTCCATGTCGAACTTGGAGGTGGCCATGGAAAGCGCAGACCCCCACTGGCCGGCACCGGTCTCTGTGGCCAGCCGCCTGACTCCTTCCCGCTTGTTGTAGTAGGCCTGGGCCACGGCGGAATTGGGCTTGTGGCTCCCCACCGGTGAGACGCCCTCGTTCTTGAAGAAGATCTTGGCCCTGGTGCCCAGGGCCTGCTCGAGCTTGTAGGCCCGGACCAGGGGCGACGGCCTCCAGATCCGGTAGATCTCCATGACCTCCTGCGGGATCTCGATGTGGCGCTCCTGGCTCATCTCCTGTTCCAGCAACCCCATGGGAAAGACGGCAGAGAGTTTTTCCGGCCCCATGGGCTCCCTGGTCTCCGGATCCAGCGGCGGCAGCAGCCCGCCGGGAATATCGGGCGCCACATTGTACCAGCGGGTCGGCATCTCGTCTTCACGCAGGACTATCTTCTTCATCTCCTCTCCTTGGCATGATTTTCTGTTGTAAGTCCGGGAGCACCGTACAACCGGCATGCCCGCAGCTGCGGGGACACCTCATGTTGCGAAAAAACACCATCCTCCAGAAGATACCACGGAGCAAAATCCGCAGAGGCGGATCTGCTCACGCGGCAAAAGTGGATGCAGGCGAGGCCCGACGGATCCCGATCAGGCTCCTCCAGGTCACCCGTGTCTTTACCGTAAAGCGGATTTTTTCTCAACCGCGCAGCAGCGGAATCTCCGTTTTTCCCCTGCTCACGCCTCCTGTTCCACGCCCATTTCCTCCCTGACAGCAGTTTTCAGGACCCGGGCGCGCAGGGCGACCTCCGGATCGAGCAACAGGACCTTTTCCAGGATCTCCCGTGGACTGGTAGCGGCCTGTCCCGGATAGACGCGAAGGTCCAGCATTATGGTGGCATCATCGATGTCGAGCCGGTCCACCAGTGGCCGCAGATCCAGTTTCCTGGCCCTGCCCTTGCGGATCCGTGTCACGGGGTATGATCTGGAGTCGAGAAAGGCGGCGGCCCGGACCACAAGTCCGGCCGAGGCCCCCTCCGGCAGGGTGATCCGGTAGCTCGTCACGGTGACCGCCCGGGACCCGGCCGGCGCCGGTCCGATGCCGGTGACACGGATGGCGGGCGGAAACTGGGCATTGAGCCGATCACGTGCTGCGCCGGGGTCGGCAAGGGGACGGGCCAGTTCCACATCAAAATACTCGACCAGGCTCTCCACCCCCACGGGCAGGGCCTGGCTGAAGGAGACCCGGGGCGAGGGATTGAAGCCACGGGAGAAGAGTACCGGCAGACCTGCCCGGCGCAAAACCCGGAAGACGAGCTGCAGCATCTCGAGATGCCCCAGGAACCTGGCGTCGTCCAGGCGTGAATAGTGGACCCGGTAGGTGAATCCCTGGTCCGGATCCTGCCGGTTTCCGCCTGCCGGCCCGGGTGCCGCGTCCCCGCTCTCCTCCGCCCTGTGCAGGACCGGCCGGATGAGCCGGAAATCGCACAGCCCGCATTTCTGGCAGCCGTGGACCCGGCAGTCCGGGGTATAGCTGCGCTCCAGTGCCCGCCGGTACTCGATCTCCAGGAATTCACGGTCCACACCGCTCTCCAGGTGATCCCAGGGCAGAAGCTCATCGGGCGAGCGGCCGCGCAGATAGTGGTCCAGGTTCAGGCCGCAGCGGGCAGCGGCCTGCTGCCAGTTCTCGAGACGGTAGTGCTCCGACCAGCCATCGAACCGCACTCCGGCCCGCCAGGCCGACTCGATGAGCGCGGACAGCCTGCGATCGCCCCGGGAAAAGACCCCTTCCATGACCGACTGGTGCGGATCGTGCCACTTGAGGCGGAAGCCCCGCCTGGGCAGCAGTTTCTTCAACCGGTTGATCCGCTGCCTGGACTCCTCCAGGCTCAACTGCCTGTGCCACTGGAAGGGGGTATGCGGCTTGGGAACAAAGGTGGCCACCGAGACGTTGATCTGGATGCGGCCACCCCGGCCCTGGCCGGCCAGTCCCCTGGCCTTCTGCGCCAGGGCGGCGATGGCGGCCACATCCTCGTCGGTCTCGGTGGGCAGTCCGATCATGAAGTAAAACTTGATCAGATTCCAGCCCATGGCCACCGCGTCCCGGCAGGTGGCCAACAGGTCCTCCTCGGTGATGCCCTTGTTGATCACCTCGCGCAGCCGGTCGGTCCCGGCCTCCGGTGCCACGGTGAACCCGGTTTTGCGTACCCGCCTGATCTGGTCCATGATCCCGGGAGTGAGGGTTCCCACTCGCATGGAGGGCATGGAAATCGAGACATATTCGCCGGCAAACCGGTCCATGAGACGGGTCATCAGCGGGCCGAGGCAGGAGTAGTCGCCCGTGGAAAGGGAGAGCAGGGCCAGCTCGTCAAAGCCGGAGCTGCCGATGCCCTGCTCGGCAAGCTCCATGATCTCCGGCAGGGAACGTTCCCGCACCGGCCGGTAAATGATGCCGGCCTGGCAGAACCGGCAGCCGCGGGTGCAGCCGCGGGCGATCTCCAGGCCAAGCCGGTCATGGATCGGTTTGACCAGTGGCACCAGGGGACGGGTGAGCAGGTCCACGGAGGGCAGCGTGGGCAGGACCCGCCGCCGCACCCGCCGGTAGTCCGGGCGCAGCGGCCGGACCTCCACCAGGGTGTCGCCCTCGTACACGGGCTCGAAAAAGGACGGCACGTAGACACCGGCCAGCCCGGCCAGCCGCGCCAGGATCTCGTGACGCGGCCACGCCGCGGCCCGCGCCTCCATGAGGAGGTCGCTGATCTCGACGACCACCTCCTCGCCGTCGCCCAGGACAATGGCATCGAAAAAGTCCGCCACCGGTTCCGGGTTCATGGAACAGGAGCCGCCGCCGAGCACCAGGGGATGCCCGTCAGTACGGTCTGCCGCGCGAAGCGGCAGACCGGCCAGATCCAGGATGGTGAGGATGTTGGTGTAGCAGAGCTCATAGGGCAGGGTTATGCCCAGCACGTCGTAGGCGGCCAGGGGCCGGCGCGCCTCGAGCGAGAAGAGCGGCATTCCGTGCCGCCGCAGCTCCCCCTCCATGTCCACGTCCGGGGCATAGCAGCGATGGGCCAGCACACGCTCCTGCCGGTTGAGGATATGGTAGAGAATCTGCAGTCCCTGGTGGGACATGCCGATCTCGTACAGGTCGGGGAAGACCAGGCAGAAACGGATCGCGGCCCGGTCCCAGTCCCGGGCAGCCACGTTGAGTTCGCCGCCGAGATAGCGTCCCGGCTTGCGCACCAGGGGCAGGATTGCATCTATATCCACGCAGTCGATAGCCATTGAACTCATTGTACCAGTCTCTCAGGTGTCCCGCCGGCCGGGGGCGGAAGGATTGAAGAATGCCCCGGAACCGGCCCGCCTTCCCGGAACCGGAACCGCGCCACGGGCCGGGAACAATACGCTTTCACCTCCCCTCCGCGGGAGCATGGTCGGCTCTCCCGTGATCGGCCACGCCCGGACCCGGAGGCGCGGTTGAGGTGACAGAGGTGGATTATACTGAAATAAGTTGACATTCCAAGCACTGACGATGTAATTCTGAAGAGACGGGAGCACAGGAATGCCAGGCCCGGGACCATCAAGGCACTGTGCAGAAAAGCTTGGCATATCACAGGATACACCGGCATGGCCGATGACTGAACCGGATTGTTGAGCCCGCTCACACAACGAAACAGACCCGTGACCGGCTGCGCCGGCCCTGGCACTGCGGCAAGCGGTTTTCGGGGAATTCCACCGTCGGCAGTACAACCTCAACCGCTGTATGTGCTCCCGGGTCCCGGATACCTGTGCAGGTGCGTCCCTGCCGGGCGGGCAGCGCAAACGATGACAATTCTTCCCCCGCTTTTCCAAACCATGTGAGGCCGAATGAAACGAGTACTCCCTTTCATCTGTATCCTGCTCGCTCTCGTTCCTGTCCGGATCGGTTTCGCAACCGACAAGGCCGGGCCACGGCTCGAAGACATCCGGTTCGAGGCCGGTGCGCCGGGTGAGGAGCAGGTGATCTTCCGGCTCAACACCATCCGTATCCCGAAGGTCTTTGCCATCAAGGGTGACAATCCGCGGGTGGTCTTTGATTTCCCCGGGACCACGGTGGCCGGCGGTCTCGCCAGCACCATGGACACCCGGGGCAGCTTCATCCGGCGTATCCGCATGGGCCTGCACGGACCACCCCATCCCAAGACCCGCGTGGTGCTGGACCTGGTGCCGGGCAAGAATATCGATTTCCGGCAGAAATTCGACCAGGCGCAGACAACCCTGATCGTCACCCTGTTCCGGGCCGGCGCCGTTCCCGGCAAGACCGCGGACAAAACACCACCATCTACACCACCTGCAGAGAAAAAACCAGTGGTGGTTGCCGAAAAAAAGGTCTCCGGGAAAAAAGTCGTCGAAAAGCCGAAGGTCCAGGCGCCTCCGGCGCCCTCCCCTCCTGAACAGCCCCGGCAGCCACAGCCGGCGGCCCGGAAAAAGGAGCCGGCGGTCGCAGCCCCGGCATCGCCGGTTCAGCCTCGTTCTGCGCAGCAGGCCGCAGCTGTACCGCCGCCCGCCTCTGTGGCCAAGAAGCCGCTTCCTCCCCGCCCGGCCGGCAGCCCGGCGGCCGACAACAGGAGCAGGGAAAACGGCAGCGGCAAGAGCAGCCCCCCAGCGCCGGCCGCGGCAACAGGACCTGTCCTTCGTTCCATCACCTTTGACAAGAGTTCCAACCGGGGAGAGATGGTGCTGTTCAAACTCAGCGAGTTCCATCCGCCCGTGGTCTTCGGCATCGAGGAAGGCGTGCCGCGCGTGGTCTGCGATTTCAAGAACACCACGGCCGCAACCGGGGTCAGCAACAGGATCAAGGCCGATGGGCGCTATGTCAGATCCATCCGGGTCGGCCGGCACCGGAACCCGGACAAGATCAGGGTCGTGCTGGACCTGGAGCCGGACAACAACTATGACCTGCAGCAGGTCTTCTTCAAGGACGACAACCTGTTCGTGATCATCATCAACACGATCAATAACGCACCGACGCGGGAAGAGGTGGAAAAACCCCTGACCCAGAAGACCGGAAGCTGACAGGCATTCCGCAGATCCTGCCCGGTACGGAATCACCGGATCAACAAAAGGCGGCGGAGACAGGTCTCCGCCGCCTTTTGTTTGCCCCCTGAGCGAGGCTGTCCTGCCGCCGCCATCCGGTCCCGCCCGTTTTCCCGTGCCAACGTCCGGTTTCTACCCTGCATATTTCACAGAGCTCATCGCGAACGGTCTGAAAATGCCATGAATGCAGGGAACAAAGCAAAAAGGTCCGCAGGCATAATGAAATATTCCGAGGAATCCTTTTTGTGCTGTGACGCGGCAGGCATGGTGTTTTCGGGCCTTGCCGCAGATCGCCTGTGGAATATGCGGGCTAGAGGTTGCGCGTATCGTCAAGCTCGTTCAGGGAAAAGACCGGTCCCTCCCTGCAGATCAGCTTCTCCTCGAGAAAGCAGTGGCCGCAGATCCCCACCCCGCATTTCATGTGCCGCTCCAGGGTGGTGTAGATGTGGGCCCGGGGAAAGCCCATCTCCAGCAACCGGCTGACGACAAAGTGAATCATGACCCCGGGCCCGCAGACCAGGGCCCGCCAGGAGGCTGCATCCACCTCCACTTCCGGCAGCAGTTCCGTCACCAGCCCCACCCTGCCCGGCCAGGAGCCGTCACCCTCGTCCACGGTGCAGAGACAGGTCACACCCGCCTGCCGCCAGTGTTCCAGGTCATCGGCAAAACAGATATCAGCCGGGGTCCGGCAGCCGTAGAGAAGGGTGATGTCGCCATGGTCGGCGCGGTTGTCGAGACAGAAGGAGATCACCGAGCGCAGGGGTGCGAGGCCTATTCCTCCGGCCACGAAGAGCAGGTTCCTGCCGGCCAGTTCGGCCATGGGAAAGGGCCGGCCATAGGGTCCGCGCACACCGATGGTGTCGCCGGGCCGCAGCCGGTGCATGGCCGTGGTCAGGCGGCCTGCCCGGCGCACGGTCAGGGCGAAGCTGCCGCCGCGGCTGGGCGACGAGGAAAAGGAGATCGGCGCCTCGCCGCAGTGGGGCATGGAGACCATCATGAACTGGCCCGGTTCATAGGTGAACTCCTGGTTGACCAGGGGATCGCCGAACTCGAAGACAAAGGTTTTGACCAGGTCGTTTTCCCGGCAGACCTCCTGTACCTGCGCCTGCACGGGAAGATAGATGTTTTTCCGGATCGGCTTGAAGCCCTGGGGCCCGCCGATGCCGGGCGCCACGTACCGGGACGGATCAAAAATCATGGCCTCTCCTCCGGTTCGGTTTCGTTCTCGCTCACCATCTCGATGAAGCGGAGTATATCGACCCCGCCAAAACAGATGTCCACGCAGCGGCCGCAGCCCATGCAGCTCGTCCGGCCGTGGCGCTCAACGTCATGGAGCAGCTTGTGCAGAAACCGCTTGCGGATCCGCTGCCGCTCCGGCTCCACCGGGTTGTGGTTCCCGGCCATCCTGGTAAACCCGCTGAAGGTGCAGGCGTCCCAGGTGCGCAGCCGTTCACCGCGGTCGTCGCCCAGGGCCTGGTCATGGATGGTGAAGCAGGTGCAGGTGGGACAGATGTAGGCGCAGCCGCCGCAGTCCTGGCAGCGGGCGGAGAGCTCGGCAAAGATCTCCACCGGCTCCTCCCGGCGGGTCAGGATCCGGGTGACCAGGTCCACGTGCACCAGGCGGCTGAACAGGCCGCGGGCCTCCAGTGCAACCTGGAACTGGGCCCGCTTGTCCTCCTCGCCGGCATCGCGGAAAAAGTAGGACCACTGCCGCCGCAACCGGACACCCCGGGCGCGGCCGGTCTCGACAAAGAACCGGTCACCGATGTCGGTGAGCTGGATGTCAAAGCCGTGCTCGAGAAAGGGACCTGACCGGGTGGCATTGCAGAAACAGTTGGCAAAGGGATGGTTGCAGCCGATGGTGATGAAGATGGCGTTTTCCCGGTGCCGGGCATAGTAGACATCATACTCGCTGGACTGGAGAAAGATCATGTCGGTGTACATCACCGCCATCATGTCGCAGGAACGAACCCCGAAATAGACCGTGGGCCGGTTTTCGGGCAACTGCGGATAGAAAGAATACCAGGTTGCGCCGGTGACGGCGTCCTGGTCCAGGCCATACATGCTGAGCACCTCGACCTGGGGAAAGAAAAAAGGCTTGAGCGACGACTGGGGCTGGTGCTCCAGGTCGATCTCCACCCGGTCCAGGTCGTGGATCTCGGTGAACAGGGTGTCGCCGTGCCGGTTGCGGACCGGGGCCACCAGCCGGTACTCCTTGGTCAGCTTGCGCAGAAACGGCAGGAGATGATCCTTGGCGAGCACAAAGGAATCTAGCATGGTTCCGCCTCCTCCAGCCTGACGGCGCACACCTTGTACTCCGGGCAGCGGGCCACGGGATCGCTGGCGTCGATGGTCAGTTCGTTGACCGGCGCCTCGGCAAAATGAAAACTGGTGAACAGGTTGCCCGGCTCCACACGGTCGGTCAGCTCGACCACGAAACGGCAGCGGCCGCGGCGCGAGGCCACCGTGACCCGGTCGCCCGGCTGCAGGCCGAGCCTGTGACCGTCATCGGGATGCATCTCCAGGAGCGGCCGGTCGCTCTCCCGCTCCAGTATGGGGGTGCGCCGGGTCATGGTGCCGGTATGGTACTGGAAATAGAAGCGGCCGGTGATGAGGGCAAAGGGATAGTCGCTGTCCGGCGGTTCCGCCGGGTCCACGTGGACCGCCGGCTCGAACCGTCCCCGGCCGCGGGCAAAACTGTACTTGTGCAGGTACTGCGTGCCTTCCATGTCCCGGCCGCCACAGGGCCACTGCACGCCCCATCCCCGGTCCAGGTGGTCATGGTACATGCCGGCATAGATGGGGGTCACCATGCAGATCTCCTCCATGACCTCGGCCGGGGACTCGTAGTCCATGACATACCCCAGCCGCCGGGCCAGCTCCATGACGATCCAGTCGTCGGGACGGGAGTCCCCCACCGGGTCGATGGCCTTGCGCATCAACTGGACGCGGCGCTCGGAGCTGGTGATGGAGCCGGTCTTCTCGGCAAAGGAGGCGGCCGGAAAGACCACGTCGGCCACCTGCGCGGTCTCGCTGAGAAAGATGTCAGAGACGGCGAGAAAATCATACTGGTGAAAGGTCTTCCGGACACCGTTCAGCGAGGGTTCGCTGAGCAGCGGATTCTCGCCCGTGACATAGAGGCCGCGGATCACCGGCGCGGCCTGCCGCAGACCGGCCGCGCCGCTGGGTTCATGGGTCATGTCAAGCAGGGTCAGGCCAGGGTTCCGGGGCAGATCCACCCCCCACACCCGGGCAAACTTCTCGCGGACCCCGGCATCCGCCACCGGCTGGTAACCGGGCAGAACACCGGGCAGCGCCCCCATGTCGCAGGCGCCCTGGACATTGTTCTGGCCGCGCAGGGGATCGACGCCGGTGAACTCCTGTTCCACGTGGCCGGTGAGCATGGCCAGGTTGGCATAGGACTGGACATTGCCCGTGCCGGCGATATGCTGGGTCACCCCCAGGCAGTAGCAGATCACCGAGCGCTGGGCCTGGGCATAGATGCGGGCCGCACGGCGGATCGTCTTCTCGGGCACGCCGGTGATGGCCGCGGCCTGGGCAAGATCAATGCCGAAGAGCATGTCGCGCATGGTGGTGTAGTTCTCGGTGCGCATCTGGATGAAGAGATCATCGATCAGGTTTTCGTCGATGATGGAGCGCATCATGCCGTTTAAAAGGGCAATGTCGGTGCCCGGCCGGATCCGGAGATGGATATGGGCGTGCCGGGCCAGGCGGGTGCGGCGCGGGTCGATGACGATCAGCCTGGCGCCCCGGTCCATGGCCCTGAAGAAACGGCGCGCCACCTGGGGATGGGTCCTGGTGGTGTTGGAACCGGAGACCAGGATTACCTGGGCCTCTTCGATCTCGTTGATGGAGTTGGTCATGGCGCCCGAACCGAAGGTGGTGGCAAGACCTGCCACGGAAGGGGCATGTCAGAGGCGGGCACAGTGGTCGATGTTGTTGGTGCCCAGCACGGCGCGGGCAAACTTTTGCAGCAGGTAATTCTCCTCGTTGGTGCACTTGGCCGAGGCGACCACTCCCACGGAGTCGGGCCCGTGCTCGTGCACGATCCGTCCCAGGGCATCGGCGGTGATCTGCAGGGCATCGTCCCACGAGGCCGGCCTGAGACGGCCGTTTCTCCGCACCAGGGGTTCGGTCAGCCGGCCGGCGTCGTGGATGAATCCGTGCGCGTTCCAGCCGCGGACACAGAGGTTGTTACGCGATACAGGGTGGTTCCGGCTCGGCGAGGAGCCGACGACCCTGTCGCCGCTCACATGCAGGTATAGCCCGCAACCACATCCACAGTAACAACAGACGGTCAACACATCACGCATGGCGGACTCCGAAAGGCTGAAGGAATGGTTCAGGTCGACACGGAACACGGGTCGACTCCGCTCCTGCTCTCCCTCATCCTTACCATGACCGCCCCCCAACAGACAAGCAAAGGCTGGCCTCTTTTTTGCCAGGGCGCGATACCGCCGTGAACGGTTCTTTTTGTCGAAAAGAACTTGGAGTTTGCCGGGCCGCTGTGATTAGATTGAATATATGTCCAGCGATGTGTGGAGATAAGAATACAAAAACGGCAAAAAAGAGGGGATATCGTGACCAAGAAAATGAGTATCCAGACCAAGTACAGTATCATCTTTTTCGCAACCCTGGTCCTCGTGGTCAGCGCCTTTGCCGCAGGCCTTGGAACCTTGCGCGACGAGGTCCTGCGCAACGAGGCCGAGGCCATCGCCGACCAGGTGATCTCCTTCCGGGCATGGGTAGCCGGCAGCGGCATGGTATGGGTGCACAAGCTGGTTCCGGGTTTTCCCGACTACCTGGCCAGGAAGGATGATGGACACGGTGGCTACTTTTACGGTAAAAATCCCGCCCTGGCGACCCGCGAACTCTCGGTGATCGCCAACAAGACATCAAGGCGGGCCACCTTCCTGGTGACCAGTGACGATTACCGCCAGCCGGCGAACAAGCCCGACGCCTTTGAACTGCAGGCGATCAAGACCTTCAAGGGCAATCCCGACCTGAAGTTCACCCAGACCTACGAGCAGGGCATCTACCGTTATGCCCGTCCCATTTTCGTGAAAAAAGGCTGCCTGAAATGCCACGGCAATCCCGAGGATGCCCCGCCCGAGGTGATCAGCAAGTATGGCGACAAGAAGGCATTCGGCTACAAGGTGGGTGATATCCGGGGTATTGTCTCGGTAAAGATTCCCTCCATCGGCTGGCAGCGGCTGTTGCCCATCCTGACCAACCCCATTGTCATCGCCCTGGTGGTGCTCGCCTTTGTCATCAACTTCATCTTTACCCAGCGGTTCATCATCAGACGCCTGACCCGCCTGACCGACGATGCCAACGCCATCGCCCGCGGCAAGCTGGACACTACCCTGGACTATACGGCACCGGACAAGTCAAACGACGAGATCGATCATGCCTACCATGCGGTCAACCTCCTGAAGAAAAGCCTGATCATTGTCCTCAAACGTTCCCGGGGCAAGTGAGGCCGGGATGTTGTCGCGCTGACGGATACCGGTGCCTTTGCCGCACCGGTATCCCAAATCCCTTCAGAGCGTCCGCAACGGCTGGCGGACGCTCTGCAACCATCGCGGTAACGGCACTCTGCCAGCGCGTCCGGGAAACCGGGGCGCGGCCCATGCCAAGGAATTCCCTCACCCGGAGACAGCACTTGCCCTGGAGTATCAATGGCGCCTGAAAACGGGAGAACAGCACAGGATCCTTACTGGGATATCAAGCGGTCCATTGCCAATGCGATCGCCCGTTCGCCGCAGCCTTCCCTCCTCCGCCTGCACCACGAGGTGCTCGAGGAGTTCGGATACCGGCCCGACCTGGAACTGGTGGACTACTTTTGCAGCATTGCGGAAGTCGAGGAAGAGGAGATCGCGGACTATTTCCGTAAGATCGCCCTGCCCACCGGCAAAGAAAACGGACAGGAGGAGAAGGAAAGCGGCATCGGCCTGGCCGAACGTATCGCCGCGGGACCGGAGCCCACCATTCTCAAGTTCAGGACCGAATATGAGAACCGGTTCGACTCCGAGCCACCAGAGGAGCTGCTCAGGTATTTTCTGCAGAAGATGCAGGGGAAGGCCCGCAATGACACACAGGGCGGAAGGTCCCGGGAGGATACAGAGTTCGCGACCGCAATCGCTGCGCAGCCCGGGGCCACCGTGCTGCGATTCCGGCAGGAGTATCAACGCAAATACGGCAAGGAACCGTCGGAAAAGCTGACCCGCTTCTTCCTGCTGAAAAAGCAGCAGGCCACCACCGGACCCGCTGCCGCCGGGCAGGAGCAGAACAGGTCAGAACAGGGCGACGGCGCGTCGGAAGAGGGAGACTCCAAGGTGATTTTTGCCCGGACTGTTGCCAACGGCCTGGTGACCACTGTGCTCCAGTTTCGCACCATCTATGAAAAGGTCTACAAGGAGCCGCCCTCGCAGGAGCTTATCGAGGTCTTCCTGAAAAGTCTGCCCCGGGGCTGACCAGCCCGCATATTCCGCAAAGGTCGTCGCGAAGGGCCTGAAAATGCCGACACTGTTTTTCCGACCCCCTGGCTGCGTCCGATCACGGCATCAATAATCCACTTCACCTTGCGGTGTTCCATGGTGGCTGCACTACAATAAAACAGCGCAAGAGCCGTATCCCGGGACAAAACGGGAATCACTCAATTCAGGTGATATTCATCCGACCAGCCGGCAAGGGCTTCCCTTTCCTCGGCATCAAGCAGTGTGCCGATCTCCTGCAACAGTTGCGGGATATCCTCCCTGGCAAGAGATTCGGCATCAATGCCCATGGCGCTGAAGGCATCCTCGATGAGCAGCGAGCCGGCCGGCCCCACCAGTTCGGTCAGCTTGTCCTGCAGGGCGTGCAGGAAGTCGTTGCGCTCCTTTTCCGGCATGCTCTTTTTGGCCGGCGCCGGCCGCGCCACGCCCGCCAGGATCAGTTTGCAGGCATGGGTCAGGACCGCGAGTTCGGACTTGCCTGAGATGGCCAGCACCTCGGAAAGCGACCGCTTGCCGTCCAGGAGCAGGGCGATCTTGAAATCCTCTGCATTAAGCTTTTTAGCCCGGTGCAGCCTGCCGGAGTCAACCCGGAAAACCGCGTCCGGATCCGGGATGTACTTGTTGATCACCTCGATATTCTTTGCCGCCTTTTCCAGGTAGGACAGGATCGCATTGGTGTCGATGGCCGGATCCGGCGTGTAGCCATCCTGTTCCCCTTCCTGAAAATCAGTGCTGATGCTGACCCACCGCATGCAGGTATACGCTGCCTTCTGCCCCTGCAGCCTGCCTGTCTCCACCTGCTCCACCAGGCCTTCCTTGAGATAGAGACGCGCCTGATCATCATACTTGTACTCAACGTGGAGAACTCCACTTTTTCCGTTGAAGACAAGGGGTTTCAAGACAGACAACAGAGACTGGTACATGGGGATTCCTCTGGATACGATCGGCGCCGCCGGGAAGCCGGATCGGTTGAAACACCGGTTGCTTGCAACCAATTCTATTCCATCCGGCCGCGCAATATCAAGTCAGAAAAGAATTTCTTTTTCCCGCCAAAGTGGCGGCAAGGCGGAACGGACAGTCACGCCTGCCGAGCGCCTCTGTTTCCCTGTGCCCAGGCATTGCCGCATACTGCCGGGCCTCCTGGACCGGAAGACCACTCCTCTCCTGGCCGGAAAAATTCCCGGAGAACATGAAAAAAAGATTACACTGACAACCTACTGTCTTCACAAAGATTTTCCGGGATGTTCCCGCCGGGTCATCCCCTTGTCCCCGGGGGACGAAAAATGGCGAAAAACCATTGGCGCGCAACTGTTTTCTCCAAAAGAGCAACCATGCGCACCATGATACCCCCTGTAATCAATAGAGATTCTTCCTGTACACGGCCCTGGCAAAAAAATATACTCTCTACAGGATAGGTGTCCACAATACCTGGATGCGGCCCGGCTGGTGCCGCGACAGCGAAGAGCGCAAAGGCGGCGTACACCTGTACCCGCCACGGAAATTCTATCCCGGACGTTTCGGGCGAGGCGCGACGGCCTGCTCCGGCCGGCGGAGCCTGCTTCCCAGAGAGGTACTTCCGCGATTCCTGATGCCACCAAAGACTGCAACGTGCCTTCCGCCGGGACCGGGTCCGGCAACCGGGCATGCGCAGTCTTCTGATTTGAAAAGTATTTTTTTTGTTTGCTTCCGTATTGTTCACTAACAGCAGAGAATGACAGCGGAGCGTCCGGCCCGGTACGAGCTTTCCGCCCGAGGAGGAACCGCATGAAGAGTATCAACGGCATGACCCTGAGGACCAAACTGATCGGCGGCTTCGCCATCGTCCTCCTGCTGCTGGTCATCATCTCCCTCACCGCCTACACCGCCCTTGAAAAGTCCTCAAAGGGCTTTACCACGTACCGGAAGATGGCCAGAGATACCAACCTGGTGGGTCAACTTCAGGCCAACATGCTGATGGTCAGAATGGAGGTCAAGAGCTTTATTATTTCAGGACGGGAAGAGAACAAAAAGCAATACCATGCCTATTTTGCGAAGATGATGGAATTCCTGGAGACAGCGAAAAAAGAGATCCGGGATCCGGAGAGGGCCCGCCAGATCGCCTCCATCGGGGCAAAGATCAGGGAATACGACAAGGGCTTCAAAGCCGTCATCGCCATTAAAAAAGAGAGAAACCGCATCGTCTATGATATTCTCGGTCACGACGGCAAACAGATGGAACAGATGCTCACCAGCATCATGACCACTGCCAATCAGGACAATGATATCATTGCCGCTTACGGGGCCGGGCTTGCCCTCCGCAACCTCCTGCTGGCACGGGTCTACGTGCTGAAATTCCTGGATGACAATAAACCCGAGCACGTCACGCGGGTGGAGTCCGAATTTACCGGGATGGAAAACCGTCTGAAAAAGCTGGACAGGGACCTTCAGGATCCGGGCCGACGGAAGCTGCTGGCCGAGATCTGGAAAAAGCACAGGGAATATAAGGAAAACTTCAAGAAAGTTGTCCGCCTCATCCAGCGCAGGAACACCATTATCACAGGAACCCTGGACCGGATCGGGCCCAAGGTCGCCTCTGCCGTGGACAACGTGAAACTCGATATCAAGAGGGTCCAGGACGAAATCGGCCCGCGCCTGCAGGCATCCAACAGCAGGGCGGTTCTCATGATCGCCATCCTGAGCATCACAGCCCTGACGGCAGGCATTGTCATCATCATTTTTGTCACCCGCAGTGTCCTGGTCCAGCTTGGCAGTGATCCGTCCCGCATTGCCGACGTGGCCAGGAACATTGCCCGGGGCAACCTGAAGATGGATTTCTCGAACCATGGCAGGAAGACATCCGAAGGCGTCTACCATGACATGGAGGTGATGTCTGAGAACCTGCGGAAGATCTTCGGCGATATAACCACCGCCACCGAGACCCTGGCCTCATCCGCAGACGACCTCTCAGCCATCTCGGAACAGGTGGCCTCCAGGGCAGATCAGACCTCGGGCAAGGCAGAAACCGTGGCCGCAGCAGCCGAAGAGATGAGCAGCAACATGAATTCCGTGGCCGCAGCAGCCGAGCAGGCCACGACCAATGTCAATATCGTTGCCACGGCCACCGACGAGCTCTCCAATGCCGTGAGCGAGATATCGGGCAATACGGCAAAGGCCAATGCCATCACCAAGACAGCGGTCACCGATGTGCGGGCGGCCTCGGAAAAAGTTGCCGAGCTGGGCAAGGCAGCGGATGAGATCGGCAAAGTGACCGAAACCATCACCGAGATCTCCGACCAGACCAATCTGCTGGCCCTCAACGCCACCATCGAAGCGGCAAGGGCCGGCGAGGCAGGTAAGGGTTTTGCCGTGGTCGCCAACGAGATCAAGGAACTGGCCAAGCAGACGGCCGAGGCCACAGGCGAGATACGCAAGAGGATCGAGGGCATTCAGAACTCGACCAGGGGGACGGTTTCCCAGATAACCCAGATCTCCACGGTCATCAACGAGGTCAATGCCATTGTCGAGACCATTGCCACATCGGTTGAAGAGCAGAGCGCCACCACCGAGGAGATCGCGTCCAATATGAGCCAGGCGACCGGGGGGCTGCACGAGGTGACAGAGAATGTCGCCCAGAGTTCAGCGGTATCCGACGAGATTGCCCGGGATATTGTCGAGGTCAACCAGGCGGCCGGGGAGATGACAACCGCCAGTGAACAGGTGAGAAGCCATGTCCAGGAACTCTCCAGGCTGGCCGGAAATCTCCGCCAGATAATCGCCAACTTCTCGATCTGACGGATCTTCGCCCGCAACCAGCAGCGGGCCAGCTTTCCGGGCCACGGCCTCGACCTGCCATGAAAACGAGCAACCACCACGTGACACCGCAGAGCGGTGTCACGTGGTTGAGGTGGCGCCCGGAGTTCACGGGGGAACCTGGAGGGTGGTTGCTCTTGTTGCACCGCTCTGCGGTGCAACACCCCACCGGGCGCTCTGCGCCATTTCCGACCTGCCGGGTATCGTACCGCGACCGCCCCGGAATATTTGCAATCGTATCCTGGCTGCGCTAGACTCTGCCGCACGTGCACAATTTTTTCCCTGCTGCCCCTGGCGGCTTCCGGGTGTAATTCGCCTCGTCCTGCACCGCACCGTCAGGACGGCCAAACGCCATCACTGGCGGCAAAATCCCTGCAGGCAATGCCTGCCGCCCATCACCATGGCAAACATCCTCCTTGTTGAAGACGACAGAAAGACGGCTGATTTCATCAGGTCCGGGCTGGCCGAAGAGGGTTTTTCCGTGCATCATGCCACTGACGGGCAG
>DRKI01000143.1 GCA_011051875.1 Desulfobulbus sp.
AAAATTGCCAATTGCAGGATTCAGGTATGAATACAATCCCGGAAGGTTTCTCTCATCCGCAACGCTGTAAAAAGGAAACCGTTAATAATTATAAGTATTTTTCTGTTTGCAGACGGGCGAAACACTCAATCCGGATAACAATATCGCAGTCTACCACACCACCATATGGCGGTAAATGATTTTGTCAACCCGCAGGAAAAGGAGCTCTCTTCCATGATTGTGCGGCTGGCCCCGGTGGCAACCATCCGTCAGATTTTTGCCCGGATCGGGCCCATTGCCGTGGTCGGCCTGTCCCCGAAGCCCCGGCGGCCGAGTCACCAGGTGGCCCGCTACCTGCAGGAGGCCGGCTTCCGGATCATCCCGGTCAATCCCGGTCAGGACGAGATCCTGGGAGAGCCCTGTTATCCCGACCTGCGGGCCATCCCGGAGCGGGTTGACGTGGTGGATATCTTCCGCCGCGCCGACCGGGTGGTGGAGGTTGTCCGCGACGCCATCGCCATCGGCGCCCGGGTCGTCTGGATGCAGGAGGGGATCGTCAGCGAGGAGGCCGCGCGGCTGGCCGGGGAGGCCGGCCTGGTGGTGATCATGGACCGCTGTATCAAGGATGACCATGCCCGCTACGTGGTCCGGGGGACGTAAGTTCATGGAACCGCGATACCTGCGCATCCGTGGCGCCCGGATGCACAATCTCAAGAACATCTCCGTGGACCTGCCGCGGAACAGGCTGATCGTCTTCACCGGCCTGTCCGGGTCCGGCAAGTCGACGCTTGCCTTTGACACCCTCTATGCCGAGGGCCAGCGCCGCTACGTGGAGTCGCTCTCCACCTATGCCCGTCAGTTTCTCGGCCAGATGGACAAGCCGGACGTGGACCTGCTGGAAGGACTGTCACCGGCCGTCTCCATCGAACAGAAGACCACCAGCAAAAATCCCCGTTCCACGGTGGGCACGGTGACAGAGATCTACGATCACCTGCGGCTGCTCTTTGCCAGGGCCGGCCGGCCCCATTGCCCGCAATGCGGCCGGCCCATTCAGTCCCAGTCGATCGAGGACATGGTGGACAACCTGCTCGCCCGGCCCGAGGGGGAAAAGGTGATCCTGCTTGCGCCGCTGGTCATGGCCCGCAAGGGAGGGCACGGGCAGCTCCTGCTCCGGCTCCGCAAGGAGGGGTTTGTTCGGGTGCGGGTGGATGGCGAGATCCTCCCCCTTGCCGACGAGATCCGCCTGGAGAAGAACCGGCGGCACACCATCGAGGCGGTGGTGGACCGGCTGGTCCTCAAGAAGTCCATTCGGCGGCGGCTGGACGAATCGGTCTCCACCGCGGTCCGGCTGGGCGAGGGGACCATGCTGGCCTATTTCCCCGGTCAGGACGAGGAGGTACTCTTCAGCGAGTCCGCTGCCTGCCACCGCTGCGGCGTCTCGGTACCCGAGCTGACCACCCAGCTTTTCTCCTTCAACAATCCGCAGGGTGCCTGTCCCGGGTGCAGCGGCCTGGGCGTGCACCAGTACGTCGACGAACAGCTCGTGGTGCCGGATCCTGCCCTTGGCCTGGCCGATGGAGCAGTGGCGCCCTGGAGCCGACGCAAGCTCTCCACCCATGCCGCGCAGTGGATCGAGGCCCTGGCCGGCCACTACCGATTCGATCCCGCCACCCCATGGCAGGAACTGCCGGAAGAGGTGCGGCAGGCGGTGCTCCATGGCACCGGCAGGGAGCGGATCGAGTTTCATCACGTGCGCGGCCGGCGGCAACTCATCTCGAGTATTCCCTTTGAAGGCATCATTCCCAGGCTGCAGCGCCTGTTCCGGGAGACCTCATCGCCGCGGGTGCGGGAGGAGGTGGGCCGCTTCATGAACGAGCAGCCCTGCCCGCGCTGCGGGGGCGCGCGTCTCAAGCCCGAGGCCCTGGCGGTCCGGGTGGGACCCTGGTCCATCATCGAGTTGACGCAGATGCCCATTGACCGGCTGATCCCGGAACTGGACCGGATCCGGTTCGACAGCCGAGAGCAGGTGATCGCCGCCCCCATCCTCAAGGAGGTGCGGGAACGGCTTTCCTTCCTGCAGGGGGTGGGCCTGGGGTACCTTGCCCTGGACCGCAAGGCCGGGACCCTGTCCGGCGGCGAGGCCCAGCGCATCCGCCTGGCCTCCCAGATCGGCTCCGGGCTCGCCGGCGTGCTCTACATCCTGGACGAGCCCTCCATCGGTCTGCATCAGCGTGACAACAACAAGCTGATCAAGACCCTGCTCAACCTGCGCGACCTGGGCAACACCGTGATTGTGGTGGAGCATGACACCGACACCATTGCCACCGCCGACCATGTGCTCGACATCGGGCCCGGCGCCGGGGTCCATGGCGGCGAGATCCTCTATTCCGGCCCGGTGCCGGGCCTGCTCGACTGCGAGCGCTCTCTTACCGGTGCCTACCTCTCCGGCCGCAGGCAGATCCCGGTGCCAAAGAAGCGGCGGCGGATCAGGAAGGGCAAAAAGTTCTGGCTCACCGTGAAGAACGCCCGGGTCAATAATCTCAAGGGGATTACGGTCCGGTTCCCCCTGGGTGCCATGATCTGTGTCACCGGGGTCTCGGGCTCGGGCAAGAGTTCACTGGTCATCGAGACCCTGTTCGCCGAGGCCCGTCGTTATTTCCAGGAGCGGGGCCGGGTGGCCCGGGCGCCTGCCGCGATCCAGGGGCTGGAAAATATCGACAAGGTCATCGACATCGACCAGAGTCCCATCGGCAGGACACCGCGCTCCAACCCGGCCACCTATACCGGGGTGCTGACCCCGATCCGGGAGCTGCTCGCCAGGCTGCCCGAGGCCAGGGCCCGGGGCTACCGGCCGGGCCGGTTCAGCTTCAATCTCAAGGGCGGCCGTTGCGAGACCTGCGAGGGCGACGGCGTGATCCGGATCGCCATGCATTTTCTGCCCGACATTTACGTCACCTGCGAACGGTGCCGGGGCCGGCGCTACAACCGGGAGACCCTGGAGATCCGCTACCGGGGAAAGAACATCGCCGATATCCTGGCCATGACCGTGGAGGAGGCCCTGGAGTTTTTCAGGAATATTCCGCCGATCAGGAACCGGCTGCAGACCGTCTTTGATGTCGGTCTCGGCTATATCACCCTGGGCCAGTCCTCGGTGACCCTGTCCGGCGGCGAGGCGCAGCGGGTCAAGCTGGCGCGGGAGCTGTCCCGGCGCTCCACCGGCAGGACCCTCTATATCCTCGACGAGCCGACCACTGGCCTGCACCCGGCCGATATCCAGCACCTGCTCAACGTGCTGGAGCGGTTCGTGGACAACGGCAACACGGTGGTGGTGATCGAGCACAACCTGGACGTGATCAAGACCGCGGACTATATCATCGATATCGGGCCGGAGGGTGGGGAGGCTGGCGGCCGGGTGGTGGCCTCCGGCACACCCGAGGAGATCGCCCGGGTGGAGCAGTCCTATACCGGTATGTTCCTGAAGCAGACCCTTGCCCAGTGAGAAAAATAGCGACCTTGAGAGTTGCAACGGTTCCATGGTACGATAAATAGATTGTCCTGTGAGCCGAGGAACTCCGCAGCCGGGTTGAATCCGGGCGTCGGTGCCGGGACGTCTTACCGGCTTTTTTCCGGCCGAGCGATATTTTTTCATATTCAGCGCCACTTATGCCCCGGCTCGCCGGCAAACCCGCCGGTTGCAGGGCTCGGCGCTCAGTTAATCCCAACCGCTGATATGCAGAGGAAGAAGAGATGAGTGAACAGAACGCACAGCAGGCCGAACTGCCGGTATTCAGGATGCAGAAGATGTACATTAAGGATCTTTCCTTTGAAAGCCCCAATGCGCCGCAGATTTTCCTGGTCCGTAACCAGGAGCCCAAGGTGGATTTCAATCTGCAGCTCAATAACCGGAAGATGGATGATGACCACTGGGAGGTGACCATCACCATAACCGCCAAGGTCATGGACAGGAATGCCGACGACACGGTGATGTTCGTGGTCGAGATCGAACACGGAGCAGTGTTCCTGCTGAAGAACATCCCGGGCGAGCACATCCAGCGGGTCCTGGCCGTGGACTGCCCGCTCATGCTTTTTCCCTTCACCCGGCAGATTGTGAGCCAGGTCTCGGTGGATGGAGGGTTCATGCCTTTTCTCATGGAGCCGATCAACTTTGTCGCGCTCTACGAAAATGCCCAGCAGGAGAAAAAGGACTCCTGACCGGTCGATTCAGGCAGGACGGAAAAAGAAGGGCCGGTCACACACGGGTGTGACCGGCCCTTTGCTGTTTGAGGCAGGGATTGCGCCGGAAGGCGATCAGAGCATGGCCTGGCTGACGAAATTCTGGACCAGGGTGTCCACGGCCTTTTCCGTGGCCGCCTCGAACAGGGCGTCATACTGCTGGTCGGCCAGGACGGATTCCGGGGAAACCTTGACATCCACCCGGTTGGTCCATACCACCTCGCCGGTGTAGGCGTCCTGGACCCAGATCCGGAGCTGGACCACGGCCTGGGGGATCCGGCCGCTCTTCTGGGCAAGCCTGCCGAGTCCGCTGCCGACCGCGCCCCAGACCAGGGTATTGCCGGTACGACCGCCGGAGACACCGAAGATCGTCTGGTCAGCCTTGCCCGGATCATAGGGCCAGTGGACGCCGCTGCCGATCAGGCCGCCCCAGGCGGCGCCAGCCACCATGTTGCCCCACTTGTCGTATGTATCGGCACTTGCCGTGCCAAAGGCGATCCGGCTGGAGGCACCGGAGACAAAGGAGAGAACGCCCTTCTTCCATGGCGCCCAGGAGGGATCCTGGCGTGTCTTGTACTCGATGATCCGGCCACGGAGGATGTAGTCGGCGCCGAAGTGACGGCCGATCTTGACGATCTCCTGCTGTGTCAGGCCGTGTGTGCCGGGGCTCTCCAGTACGTCCTTGTCATTGCGACTGCGCTTTTTACCCAGCTCGACATAGTGCTGCAGCTCCTCCTGCATGGCCACGGACCAGTCACCGCTGGCGATCTCGTCTTCCAGGATGGCGGTGTTGGTCTTCTCGTATCCGACGATCTTGATGATCTTCTGGTTGACCAGGTACATGAAGACGTCTTCCTGGACCGGCAGGTGGAAGGAGTTGCTGACCAGTTGATCGGTCAGGTTCTCGTTTATCAGCAGGCTGCGGCGGAAGGCGGTCTCCAGATCGTCAGCATAGGAGTAGTCGGCAAAGGGCAGGATGACCACGGTCTTGTCCGCCCCTGCGGTGCTCTTTTTCACCACCGGCTGCTTGAGCGACTCCTTGACGGTCTGCCCGCAGCCGCTGACAACAAGCGCCAGTACTCCAATAAGCAGGTAGCGACAGTACTTCATTCTTTTTTCTCCTGTTCTGACGGGATGTCCTGAATCTTTCATGAGTAGGAACTAGATGATCTTCGGGGTAAGCAGGATGACCAGCTCACGTTTCTCCATCCGTTTTTCTTCGTAGCCGAAGAGATACTTGAGGAGAGGAATGTCACCGACAATGGGTGCGAACTTACCCTGCTTGCCCTCCACCTTGTCTATGAGTCCGCCGATGATCAGCATCTCGCCATTGTTCACCTCCACCATGGTTGACATCTCGCGGATCCCGACCCGGGGCAGGCCCACTTCCAGGCCGTCCCCGAACTGGCGGTATTCGATCTTGTCGTCGAGCAGGTCGGTGGTCACCGGCGTCAGGTGAAGAATGACCGAGTTGTCGTCAATGATGGAGGCCATCACGCCGAGTGCGATGCCCTCGACCACGTTATCGACCTCGGCGGTGTAGGTGATGGAGGAGCTGTTGTTGGTGCCTGAGTCGATATTCTTGGTCACGGTCTTGATGTAGGCGATGTCCTTGCCTACACTGATGATGGCGGGCTGGCCGTTGAGCACCGTGATCTTGGGGTTGGAGAGGACATGGGCGTCGCCCTGCTCGTTGAGGGCATTGAGCATGACGCTGAAATTGGCCGGGGCAAGAGCCACGGTGCTGACAAAAGGTATGACATCATTGTCTTCACTCGCCTTGAAGGTGGTGTCATCCGGCCAGAGCGATTTCTTCTGGGTCGGATAGACCTGGCCGCCCAGTCCTCCGAAAGTGACCGTGCCGCTGATGTTGAAGTTTTTCAGCACCGAACTCCAGTCGAGCCCGATCTTGGAGTTGTCCTGGAGATAGACTTCGATGATCTTGGCCTCGATCATCACCTGGCGGTAGAGTTCCTTTTTCAGGTTGCTGAGATAATAGTCGATCTTCTTGAGCAGGGGCCGGGGCGCGGTCACCGTGATCAGGCCGATGGACCGGTCGATGGTGTAGTAGGCCTGGCCCTGGGCGATGCGCCGGGTGGCCTGAGGGATGGCCTCGGTGGCCTGGGTGTCCCCCTGGGTGCCGCCGGATGGTTCGCTGCCGGTTGTCTCGGTTGCGGGGGTGGTCTCACGGGTCGCCCACTGCTCCATGATGGTATCCAGGTTGGTCTGGATGTTTTCCCACACGTCGAAGGCATTGTCGTCGCTGGTTATCTTGACCGTACCCTCGGTGCCGTTGGCGGCATCCCTGTTGGTCAGGTAGTTGCCGCCGACCGTGGTGGTGTAGGAGCCCTTCATGTAGGGAACCGAGATGTAGAACTTCTTGGTCTCCTTGTACTTGACGACAATGGTGTTGCCCTGCATCTCGTGGAAGTAGTCCACCTGGCGCAGCAGGTTGTCGATGGCCTTGAAGAAGTCGTCATCAGCGCTGATGTTCACATCCACCAGCACGTTCTGGTCCACGTCACTGGCCCAGCTCACGCTCATCCCCTTGAGCCTGGCCAGCCGCTTCAGGATATCCCACAGCGGCTGAGGGCCCCTGGTGGAGCTGATATTGGCGCCGACCTTGAGGACGTACTCGTCGGCGTTTTCTGCCACGGAGGATTCCGCATTTTCATCCGGAGCGATAAAGGTGGGCTTCCGGTAACGGACCGGGAGCTGAACCGGCTTTTGGGCCTGCCGTGCCTGTACCTGTTCTTCAAGTGTTGCAGGCGCGGCTTTCTCCTCCGTGGCCCGGGTCTGCTTCTTGTTCCCGCACCCTGCAATGGTGAGGAGCAGCAGGATGGCGAGGCAGGATGCCAGTAGTGGTCTGTTGAATTTCATGGGGCTTTTCCTCTGTCAGACGGTTCAATGCCCATCTTACATGGACTGGCTGAGGGCGATGCGGCCCTGGATGTACTTGCTCAGGTCAGGCGGAATACGGTATCCGGAGAGCAGGATGGCCTTGTATTCCTCTGTTGCTTTTTCATGCTGTCCCATCTTGTCGAGCACCCTGGCGGCGAAGACCATGGAATCCAGGTTCTGGCCGTAGAGCGCATCATGCCTTTTGAGCAGTTTGAGGGCAGCGTTGTATTTTTTCCGGTTTTCGCTGAAGACCGCATAGCTGAGCAGGGCCTCGCGGCTCGGTTTCTCCACGCTGACACTCTGGTCAAAGTACTGCTGGGCAGCCTTGTATTCCTCCATGTTGGCAAGGGCGATGGCGGCATTGAGTGCTGCCGCGGAGTTGTCCGGGCTGGTTTTCAGGGCCTTTTCGGCAAAAAAGACAGCCCTGGCATTCTGGTGCAGCTGGACGAGATAGATGGAAGCGATCCGGTTGGCCAGGCGACCATTGTCAGGCCACAGGTCCAGGGCCTTTTCATAGAGTTCGATGGCACTTTCGAATTCTTCTTTTTTTTCCAGTTCCCTTGCCCGGGCGATGAGCTGCTTGGCCTTGATCAGCTCCTTGGACATGCTCTCGCGCTGCTGGATGATTATGGCTTCCTGGGCCGTAACCGTGGTGTCGGGCTCAAAACTCAGGTTGTCCTCGGCCCGTTCCGGCCAGGCAAAGGCCTTGTCCTTGGGCAGGATGACCAGGGTGTTGAACCGTTCCACCTTCTGCAGGTCCTTGAGATTGAGGATGATATCCAGGGCAAAGTCCCAGGGGACATTGTCCAGGGCCAGGGTCAGGGAACCCTTGACGTCCTCGTCGACAACGATGTTGATGCCGCTCACCTCGCGCAGGAGCCGGAAGACGTTATGCAGGTCGATCTTGTAGAAATCGACGGAGATGCGCTTCTTGGTATAGCCGGAAAAGCTGAAGGCATCCTGCATGGCAGCGGCGGTATCCTTTTCCTGACCGGCGTTCTTCTCGCCCTTTGGGCTCAGCTGCAGGGGATTGACCTTGGGCAGCTGGCTCTCGATCCGCTGTTTCTCGCTGATCAGGGCGGCAAGCTGGTCTCCGCTTCCCTGTTGCTCGCGGATGCGGACTTCCAGGCCGTTGTCGTTTTTTCTGACCGTGAAGGGAAACAGGGTGTCCGAGGCCGAATCGAAGACGATTCTTAGGCCGCTTCCTCTCTTGGCCACCCGGATCCGGTCGAGCGAGGTGCCTACCTTCTGCTCCCGGAGCAGGCTGCCGCCCGAGACATTGTTGACGTCGATGTAAAGACGGGGTGGAGCATCGCCCTTCTTGTCGAGGACGTCGTACTTGAAATCATCGATGGGCCCGTTGGCCAGCAGTTGCACCACAGTTGCGCCCGGCCCGGTGTTGACCTTGATATCCTTGATCTCGACCTCGGAACCGCCGGCGGTATCTTCCTGTGCTGCCAGGCCGACATCCTTGATCGAGAGGACGATATCGTTGCCTTCTTCAGTGACGGCAAAGGGCAGGGAGGATGGAAGAACAAAGGTGAACCGGGTCAGGGCAGGAGTGGCATCGGTGATCGCCTTGGTCAAGAGGCGGATGCCGCTGGTCTCGTCGATCCGGACCCGGGCCGAGGGATCAAGCTCTGCCTGGGCGACATCAACCACGATCCGGGCGGGCTTGAACAGTTCGTAAACCGTGTAGGTCGGTGTGGCTGAACCCTTGATGCGGATGGTCAGGGTGGAGTCCTGCACCTGGCCGGTGACAGCGGAAATAACGTTTTTCCCCGTGGCGGCGGAGTCCTCGGCGGCCCGGGACGAACCGGTGGCCGCCATGCATACCGCAAGCAGGAGCAGGATGCCACACAGCAGGGGGAAACCTGTCTTTTTGCACATTGCCCGGAAAAGATGACGCATGTTCGTTATTCTCCCTCTTTGTTCAGCCGCATGACAACGGTATTCACAAGTTCTTTGCCGGCCCGGGTCCGGGCTGTCTCGGTGATAAGGACCTGTTGGGGTAGGATTTCACTGACTACACCGCGTCTGCCGATGGGCATGCCGACACGGAGGATATAGCCCTTGCCGGTGACGTCCTCGACCATGGCGATCCGCTGTTTGCCACTCTGCAGAACCGCGACGAGCGTCAACTGGCCCGGCTCGAACTGTCTCATGCCGGTCAGCACCACCTCCTCGTCCACGATCTCGTCAGGATTGAGTTGCGGTTTGGTGGTGGCGGCCTTGGGTGTGATAAACGGCACAAACGGGTCGGGCCTGCCCTCAAGGACGTACTCAAAGGAATCCTTGTCCCGGGGCAGGTCAAGGGCGGCTGCAGGCTCGATGATCAGGCTGTCCTCCGTCACTGCCAGCGCCGGCCCGGTATTCCAGCACAGGACAGTACAGATGAACAGGATCAGGCTGACCGTATGTATTCGTCCATTCTGCATCGCAGAACAATCCCTTGGTTTATTTTTTCTTGGCCTTTTTCTTGGCGTTTTTCTTCTTCGCGGCGGCCTTGTTGCTTTCCGTGTTGGTAAAGCGGTAGGTGACCAGGCGGCAGGTCGAGTTGAGCAGCATCTCGCCGCCATCCTGTTTCGGGGACCCCATCTTGATGTTGTTGACGGTCACGATCCGGTCAAGCTTGCTGACCTGGTCAAGAAAAAAGCCCATGTTGTGGTACGGACCGCGAATGGAGATGTCCACCGGTATCTCGGAGTAGAAGTCTTTGGGAATCTCCTTGCCCGGCTTGAAGGAGAGAAAGTCAAGACCGGCTCCCTTGCCCAGATCGGAGATGTTGCGCAGCAGGGCAGGGATCTCCTTGTCCCGCGGCAGCAGGATGGAGGTGGCCTCGAACCGCTGCCGGGTCTCTGCCATCTCTCTTTCGTAGCGGGGGAGGTCTCTGGCGGCTTTTTGGGCCCGCTGCAGTTCTTTGTGCATGGAGGCAGCCTGTTTTTTCAGGGCCTCGATCCTGCTGTCAGCGGGGCGGTAGACCAGGAAATAGAACAGGGCAATCGGCACCAGGACAGCGGCAATTGCGATAAGAGCCTTGACCTTCCCGTCAAGGGGAAGGTATTTCTCCTCGATGAACGTGTCGAATTTAGCTGTTGAAGCGCCTGAGGCCATGGATGTGTGGGAGCTCGGGTTGTCAGAATATGAAGGGTCGGACAGGCAGGATCAGCAGTCGCTGCCGCCCAGTTCCCTTCAGCGGTATTCACTCCTGAATCGAGCGATTTTCATTTTGCGCCGGATGCGGGTCCTGCGGTGTTCCATTGCGGTTCAGCCTGCCTGGAACACCGCGGGGCGAAGCAGATCCGGGCAAAATGGAAGTCCCGAAGGGTTGTATCCATCTGCAACTCTTGAAAAAGAAAAGCCATTGTACTCATATATCTTCTTCCATTTGCAGATGGATGGAACGCTCAATTGAGGTCACCGGTTGTCATGGCATGCCGTGAGCCGGAAAAGAACCCCGGCCATGCGGGATTAGCCTTTTGCTGTACTTTCTGTGCCAGCCTCCTCTGGCATCCCGATGGTGCAGGTCAGGGAAAAGGCCTTCAGGTCACGCCCCGCATAGGTCTTCAGTGACGAACTTGTCAGGCTGACACTCTTGATGTAGGGAGATTTTTTCAGGTCTTCCATGTACTTGGCAATTGTTCTGTTGTCGAGAGCCATGCCGGCCAACTGCAGGTTGCTGCCTGTCTGTGACAGGGAGGTGAGCCACATGCGCTTGGTCGGGGTGATGTTGGCGATTTCATCGAGGATGTGGACCGTAAGCGACGATGACTTTTTCAGTTGCTTGATGATCCCGATCCTTTTTTCGAGCAGGGCCTTGTTCTGTTCCAGTGTTTTTATCTTTGCAAGGATCTTGTTGTACTTCTTTTTTTCCTTTCTTAGCTGAGCCAGTTCGTTGTTCAGTTGATCCGCCCTGGTTGCCTGGAGATAGGCGACCCCGCCCAGGGCGACGAAGAGGCAGGCCAACCCGATGATGAAGTTGATGATCTGTCTGCGGGCATTGAGCCGGCGCTTGATCTCGCGGACCGGTAACAGGTTGATATGTACCATAGTCTCTACTCAGAACTCCGCCGGTCGAATGGCAAGGCCTGCGGCAATGGCCATCTCCGGGGCGATGGCATCGAGATAGGCCCGGTCGATCTTTTTCTCATTGACCTTCATGTCGGCAAACGGGTTGAAAGAGATAACCTCCAGGCCGGTTTCAGATGCGATAAAATCCCTCAGGCCGGCCACCTTGGAGCCGCCGCCGCTCAGGATGAGCCGTTTCAGGGGCTGATCCGGATTGTTGGCCACATAGAGGTCAATGGCCTTCTTGATCTCGAGAACCCACTGGGTACAGGTCTGGGTGAAGATCTCTTCCAGTTCCTCCCTGTTTTCCTCTTCGACAGGGATCAGGCCGAGCTTGATCTTTTCCGCCTCCTCGTATTCGATCCCGAGACTGTTCGCGATCTGTTCGGTCAGCTGGTCGCTGCCCACCACGATATCCCGGGCCAGGACAGAGGCGCCGTCGGCAATGATGTTGATATTCATCTTCGAGGCGCCGATGTCCACCAGGGCGACGTTCTCCTGTTGCTGCGAGGTGATTTCCCAGATGTTTTCCAGGGCAAAACCATCCACGTCCACCAGGACCGGTTTCAGCTTCTGTTCCTGCAGCATCTCAAGGTAGTCATCGATGACCTCCTTTTTGGCGGCCACCAGCATGATATCGGTCCGGTCCTCCTCGTCGGTTGCTGTGTGGAGATCCTCGAAGTCAAGGTAGACATCGTCGATATCAAAGGGAATATACTGCTCGGCCTCGCTGGTGATGTACTCGTGCAGCTCTTCCTC
The DNA here is from genome assembly GCA_011051875.1 of Desulfobulbus sp. Classification (GTDB taxonomy): domain Bacteria; phylum Desulfobacterota; class Desulfobulbia; order Desulfobulbales; family Desulfobulbaceae; genus DRKI01. The sequence continues at coordinate 11,941 of DRKI01000143.1, forward strand.
GCTCATCACCTCGAGGTTGATCTTTTTGACAATGACCGAATAGCCGGAGATGGAGATCCCCACCCGGTTGTTCTTGATCTTCAGGTTCCTGAACAGGGCAGCAACCGTCCGTCCGACCTCTTCCGGATCCTGCAGCACACCATCTTCAACAGAGCCGGGCGGCAGGGCGGCGCTGCCCACGGCAAGCAGGCTGTATCCCTTGCCGGTCTTCTGGAGCTGGCATACCTTGACTGCATGGGAGCCGATATCCACGCCGGTGATCAGGTTTTCTTTCTTGGCCATGGGCTCTCTGCCGCTCTTGTGGAAGTATCCAGTGAGCTGTATTAACGATGGAAATAGACAGAAAATATGATTGGTCTGTTTGTATTTAGGTCATAAAAAAAAAGCTTTGTCAAGAAAAGCGTACAATTTTTTATATTTTTCTTTCTTAAAAAACAGGCAGATAGATGAGCGATGACCGTAATATATACCAGATATGGTGTTCCGATGGCCCGGCCGTGCTTATGTGGTATGTTGCAGCCGGCTGGAAGGGTAGGAAATGTGGCTTGAATTTTCCATGACGATGGAGTAATTTCGGACCACTTCTGGCGCTTGCGGCCAAGCGCGACAGGTGTTTTCCGCCTGCATTTTGTCCCTGTAAGGACACGGTTTAAGGGGGGAAAGATCGGATTCGCGGACATTGTGACGTGGTGGCCGCGGGCCGTACACACTTCCTGAGGACCACCCGCACAGAGCCGTAAGCGGTCACAGGGCACCCCCATCTGCACGCGCTTGAACCGCCCAATATACGGGGTGTATACCTGTGCAGTTCGATCACGCACAGCTGTGGCACGCTGCAACCGCTTACAAATCCTTGTAGATCCGGGGTACTTGGGTTCCCGTGATCGATTGCACAGAGCCTGTGCCCCTGCGCCAGGTATCCTCTCATACAGACCCGGGCATTATCTCGTGACCTACCTGCACAGTACACACAGTAAACACAAGAAAAAATCCACCTTTCGCGAGTATGCCGAGGCCATTGTCATCGCCCTTGTTCTCGCCCTCTTCATCCGCACCTTCGTGGTCCAGGCGTTCAAGATTCCCTCCGGTTCCATGCTGCCGACCCTGCAGATCGGTGATCACATCCTGGTTTCCAAGTTCATCTACGGCATCAGGATGCCATTTACCGGCAAGGTCATCATTCCCGTCAAGACACCGCAGCCGGGCGATATCATCGTCTTCAGGTTTCCCCGGGATCCCAGCGTGGACTATATCAAGCGGGTGATCGCCGTGGCCGGCGATACCGTGGAGGTCCGCGACAAGAAGGTCTATATCAACGGCAAGCCCTTTGACGACAGGTATGCGGTCCACACCGATCCGCGGATCCTGCCCCGTTCCGTCAGTCCCCGCGACAATTTCGGGCCGGTCACCGTGCCCGAGGGCAAGATATTCGTGATGGGTGACAACCGGGACAATTCTTTTGACGGCCGCTTCTGGGGCTTTGTCGATCTTGATGCCGTGCTCGGCAAGGCCTATATCATCTACTGGTCCTGGGACGTGCAGAAGCCGCTCTTCTCCCTGGACCGGTTCGAGTCCATCCGGTGGAACAGGCTGGGAGATATTGTCCATTGAGCTCCGGCACAACCATGGCAACCGGCTATTTTTTTCCGCATCGACACATCCTGGGCATTGATCATCTGTCGGCAGAGGATATCGGGCACATCCTGACCATTGCCGAGTCCTTCAAGGAGATATCGGCACGGCCGATCAAGAAGGTCCCGACCCTGCGCGGCAACACCATCATCAATCTCTTCTTCGAGCCCTCCACCCGCACCCGCCTCTCCTTCGAGGTGGCGGCCAAGCGGATGAGCGCCGACACATTCAACATCTCGGCCTCCACCTCCAGCGCCACCAAGGGGGAGACCCTGATCGACACGGCCCGCAACATCAACGCCATGCGTCCGGACATCATCATCATCCGGCACTCCCACTCCGGCGCCCCCCACATGCTCACCCGCTACGTGGACGCGGCGATCATCAATGCCGGCGACGGCACCCACGAGCATCCCTCGCAGGGACTGCTCGACCTGATGACCGTCCATGAGCACAAGGGACGTCTCGACGGACTCAAGGTCGCCATCATCGGCGATATCATGCACAGCCGGGTGGCGCACTCCAATATCCTCGGGTTTACCAGGATGGGCTCCTCGGTCCATGTCTACGGCCCGGCCACCCTGATCCCGCCCGGTCTGCCAGGGCTCGGGGCCACGGTCTGTTCCTCGCTGGAAGAGGCGGTCCGGGACGCGGACGTGGTCATGACCCTGCGTATCCAGAAGGAGCGGCAGAACGATCCGCTCCTGCCGTCGTTTCGTGAATATGCCAGGGAATACGGCGTCACGCGCGAGGTGGTGGCCCTGGCCCGTCCGGATGCCCTTGTCATGCACCCCGGCCCGATCAACCGGGGGATCGAACTGATGCCCGATGTGGCGGACGGCCCGCAATCGGTTATCCTCGACCAGGTGACCAACGGGGTGGCGGTGCGGATGGCCCTCCTCTACCTGGTCATGGGCAATTCCTGACGTGCATGGAAGCCCCGATACAAGATCCCTCAATACTCTTGCCGTGACAGGATCGAAGATGGCTGAGAACTGGCTCATAAAAAACGGCCGGATCATTGATCCGAAAAATGAAATCGACCGGCAGGGCGATCTGCTCGTCGTGGAAGGCAGGATTGCAGCCGAACAGACCCCTGTCCCGGAAGACACCCGGGAGATCGATGCCTCGGGCTGCTGGGTGGTGCCGGGCCTGATCGACATGCACGTCCACCTCCGCGAACCGGGCGAGGAGTACAAGGAGGATATCGTCACCGGCACCAGGGCGGCGGCCGCGGGCGGTTTCACGGCCGTGGCCTGCATGCCCAACACCAGGCCGGTCAACGACTGCCGGGCCGTGACCGCCATGATCCTGGAGCGGGCCGGGCAAGGCTCTGCCCGGGTCTACCCGGTGGGGGCCATCAGCAGCGGTTTGCAAGGAAAGAAGCTGGCCGAGTTCGGCGAGCTCAGGGAGGCGGGAGCGGTCGGGGTCTCGGACGACGGCCTGCCGGTGCGCGACAGCCAGCTCATGCGCCGCGCCCTGGAGTATGCCGGTGATTTCGGTCTGACCGTGATCTCGCACAGCGAGGATCCCTCTCTCTCCACAGGGGTCATGAACGAGGGCGAGGTGGCCACCCGCCTGGGCCTGAAGGGGATCCCGGCCGCGGCCGAGGCGATCATGGTCTACCGCGACATCGCCCTGGCCGAACAGACCGGACAGCGGGTGCACATAGCCCACGTGAGCACGGCCATGAGCGTGGACCTGATTCGCACCGCCAAGGCCCGCGGCGTCCGGGTGAGCGCGGAGACGACCCCCCACTATTTCACCCTCACCGACGAGGCCGTGGAAGGCTACAATACCAACGCCAAGATGAACCCGCCCCTTCGTTCCGGGAAGGATCGGCAGGCAGTGAGGGAGGCGTTGGCCGACGGGACCCTTGACGCCATTGCCACCGACCACGCGCCCCACTCGATCCTGGAAAAGGAGGTGGAGTTCGACCTGGCGGCCAACGGCATCATCGGCCTGGAGACCTCCCTGCCCCTGGCCCTGGCCCTGGTGCGGGACGGGCTGATCGACGCCCCGCGGCTGGTGGAGCTGATGTCCACCGGCCCGGCCGCCATCCTGGGGCTGCCGGGCGGGTCGCTTGCCGCAGGCCAGGTCGCGGATATCACGGTGATCGATCCCGGCCAGACCTTCACCTATACCGAGGAGCAGGTGGTCTCCAGGAGCCGCAACTCGCCCTTTCTCGGCTGGCGCCTGCAGGGTCGCGCCGTGCTCACCATGGTCGGGGGCCGGGTAACCCACGGTGGCGGCCGGATCCTCTCCTGAGCCGCCCCGTATCCCGGGCCTCAGTCTCCTTCTTTCTCTTCCACGTAGCGGGCCGGGTCGGTCAGGCCGGCCTCGGCAAAACCCTTCAGCCGCAGCCGGCAGGCATCGCAGCGGCCGCAGGCCAGTTCGCCCACCGGGTCGTAGCAGGTGTGCGTGGCCGCGTAATCCACGCCCAGCCGCGTTCCCAGCTCGATGATCTCCCGCTTGCTCATCCGCATCAGCGGCGCATGCAGGGTAAACGGTGTCCCCTCGTTGCCGGCCCGGGTGCCCAGGTTGGCCATCCGGGCAAAGGCGGCCAGGAACTCGGGCCGGCAGTCGGGATAGCCGGAGTAGTCCACGGCATTGATGCCGAGGAAGATGTCGCTTGCTCCCAGGACCTCGGCCCAGGCCAGGGCATGGGAGAGGAAGATGATATTGCGGCCCGGCACGTAGGTGACCGGGATCCCTTCCTCCATCTCGCTCCAGGCCCGGTCCTTGGGAACCGGCATGCTGGTGGTCAGGGCCGAGCCGCCGATGGCTGCCAGGTCCAGGTTGAGGACGAGGTGGTTTTCCACGCCCATTTTCCGGCAGAGTTCAGCGGCCCGGCGCAGCTCGATATCCTGGCGCTGGCCGTACCGGAAGCTGAGGCAGTTGCAGCGGTATCCCCCGGCCAGGGCATGGGCCAGGACCGTGGTCGAATCCAGGCCGCCGCTCAGCAGGACGACCGCCCGTGGTGCTTTCTCTCGCATGGCGTTGTTTTCTTACTGGAGTGTTGGCAGGGGAGTGGTGAGCAGGATCCGCTCCGGCTCCACCTCCGCCCGGTAGGCCAGCACTGCGACACCCCGAGCATGAACCCGGCGCAGGGTCTCGGCATAGAGGGGGTCGATGGCCGCTGCCGCCCGGAAGCGGTCCGCGTCGCCGCGCTGGACACAGAACAGGACCGCTGCCCCGAACCCCTCTTCGCGCAGCCTGGCCAGTTCCTCCAGGTGCCGGGTGCCGCGGCTGGTGACCGCGTCCGGAAACAGGGCCACACCCTCCTCGGCCAGGGAGCAGTTCTTCACCTCCATGTAGGTCTGCCTGCCCCGGGCCGTGACCAGGAAGTCGAGCCGGCTGCGGCCTGACACCTTCACCTCGCGGGCCACCGCCTCCACCGGGCCGAAGTCGTCGATAACCCCGCGTTCCAGGGCCTCGTGGACCAGGTGGTTGGTCATGGCGGTGTTGACCCCGATCCAGACCCCGTTGTCCCGGACCATCTCCAGGGTCCAGGCATACTTGCGGCGCGGGTTGTCGGAACGGGAGATGACCACCGGGCTGCCCGGCTCCGAACAGCCGCGCATGGAGCCGGAGTTGGGACAGTGGACGGTGAGGGTGGCGCCGTCCTCCAGGCGCACGTCGGCGAGAAAGCGCTTGTAGCGCCTGAGCAGTGTTCCCTGCTGCCGGACCGGGGGGAGCTGCATGGTCAAATTCGTTTGTGGTTTGCGGTTTGGTCTTTCGACAAGTCCTTTTTTCGACTATAATAATGAATTAAAAAAAATATGCACCCGGTGTTTTTGCCGGCGGCCGTGACGGATCCGCTCCCGGCCCTGGTCTGAACCGGACTTTTGCGGTGATCCCTCCCGGCCGGAGGAGATCCCTGGAAATCAGCAAAGGAGACTGCACGATGAAACTCGGACTCAACGGCCTTGGCAGAATCGGTAAACTTTCCCTGTGGCACCATGTCTCCCGGGGATTTTTTTCGGAGATCGTTGTCAACCTGGGCCGTGATGTCGGCTCCGGTCTGCAGGACATCGCCGCCTCCGTGGAACGGGATTCCACCTACGGCCGGCTCAGCGTCTACCTGCATGGCCACAGGGGCGGCCGGGTGATCGAGAACCTGAACGAGGAGGCCGGCACCATGACCGTGAACGGTGTACCGGTGACCTTCCTCCGCCAGGCCAGGAATCCCAAGGACATCAAGTGGCAGGAAAACGGAGTCCGGCTTGTGGTGGACACCACCGGCGTGTTCAAGGACCCCACCGCTGATCCGGCCGAGGGACGCGGTGCGCTCCGCGGCCACCTGCAGGCGGGGGCGGAAAAGGTGCTCCTGTCCGCGCCGTTCAAGATCAAGGCCCAGGGCCTTGACATGCCCGAGGACGCGGTCACCGCCGTGATGGGCATCAACGATGACGACTATGACCCGGCCCGTCACTCCATCATATCGGCCGCCTCCTGCACCACCACCTGCCTCTCCTACATGATCAAGCCGCTCATGGACCACTTCGGCGCTGGCCGGATGCTGTCGGCATCCATGGTCACGGTCCATGCTGCCACCGGCAGCCAGCAGGTCCTGGACCGGCTGCCGGCCGCCGGCGCCAGTGATCTTCGCAAGAACCGCTCCATTCTGAACAACATCATCCTGACAACCACCGGTGCGGCCAAGGCGCTGTCCCTGGTAATCCCGGAGATGAAATCCATCGGCTTCATCGCCGAGTCGGTCCGTATTCCCACCTCCACCGGCTCGCTCATCGTCCTGGTGCTCAACCTGCAGGACGAGCTGGAGAATCCGGTCAAGCGGGACCTGATCAACTCCATCTACCGGGAATACGCACAGAATACACCCTACCTGCAATACTCCGAATCCCAGAACGTCTCCTCGGATATCATCGGCTATCCTGCCGCGGCCGCCGTGATCGAGTCCACGGAGACCCATACCCGGACCGCCTCCATCAGCGTCAACCTCGAGCATGTCAAGAGCTGCAACTTCACTCCGGGCGAGGTGCCGCCCGTCCTGGAGGTTCCGGTCACCCAGGCGGTGATCTACGGCTGGTATGATAACGAGCTTGGCAGCTACACCAACATGCTTGGCGACCTGACCGTGTCGGTGGCCGAACGGATGCTGTGATCATCCGCGAGATCAGGAAACAGGATCTCCCGGCCGTAGCCGCCATTGAAGAGCGGCAGACACGTGACGGCTGGACCAGGGGCATGCTCGCCTCGGAGCTGGCCGCGGCAGGGTGTGTCCGCCTGCTGGCCGAGGAGGCCGGGGAAGTGAGCGGGTATATTTTTTGCAGGTATGTGGCCGGCGAGGCGGAAGTGCTCCGTCTCTGCGTCGCGGAGTCATACCGGCGGCAGGGGATCGGCGACCGGCTCATGAGCGCGGCCCTGCAGCGGCTGGCCCTGCGGGGCAGTCTCACCTTTTTCCTGGAGGTCAGGCGGTCAAATATTGCTGCGCGCAGGTTGTATGATGCGCATGGCTTTGTCGATGTGGGGCTGCGGCGACACTACTACCGGGGACCCAGGGAAGATGGAGTGATCATGCGGAAGAGATAAGTCGGGATTCCCGCTTTTTTTGTTTTCCCGACAACCAGCAACCGTTGCCTGCCATTCGGGGGCAAGGGGGAAGGAGAAGAATGAAAACGATTCGCGATCTGGACATTGCCGGCAAGAGGGTGCTCATCCGGGTGGATTTCAATGTTCCCATGGACGAGGAGCGGCGCATAACCGATGATCTCAGGATCCGGACCGCCCTGCCTACCCTGACCTATGCCCTGGAACAGAAGGCCAAGGTGATCCTCTGTTCCCACCTGGGGCGCCCGAAGGGCAGGAGGATAGAGGAGTATTCGCTGGCCCCGGTGGCCGGTTACCTGGGAGAAATCCTGGCTCGTCCGGTCACCCTGGCCCCTGACTGTGTCGGCGGGGAGGTGGAGGCCCTGGTCAGCTCCATGCAGGAGGGTGATGTGGTGATGCTGGAAAACCTCCGTTTTCATCCCGGCGAGCAGGCAAACGACCCGGAGTTTGCGAAGCGGCTCGCCGGGCTGGCCGATGTGTATATCAACAATGCCTTTGCCGTCTCCCACCGGGCCCATGCCTCGGTGGTCGGCGTGCCGGCATACTGCAGGGAAAAGGGGGCCGGTTTCCTCCTGGCCAGGGAGCTGGAGTACTTTCACCGTTCCATCGACGATCCGGTCCGGCCGCTGGCCGCCATGGTCGGCGGGGCCAAGGTCTCCAGCAAGCTGGGCGCCCTGGAGAACATGCTGACCCGGGTGGACCGGCTGCTCATCGGCGGGGCCATGGCCAACACCTTTCTCAAGAGCCGCGGTTTCGATGTGGGCGCATCCCGGGTGGAGGATGATCTCCTGGAGAGTGCAAGACAGCTGCTGGCGGATGCGGCGGCAAAAGGGGTCCGTGTCTATCTGCCGGTGGATGTCATCGCCGCGGACCGGTTTGCCCCGGACGCGGTCTGCAAGCAGGTGACCATCCAGGATATTCCCGCCGGCTGGATGGCCCTGGACATCGGGCCGGCCACGGTGCTCTGCTTCAACGAGGCCCTGGCCGATGCCAGGACCATCATCTGGAACGGGCCCATGGGGGCGTTCGAGATGGACGCCTTTGCCCGCGGCACCATGGCCATGGCCCATACCCTCGGCACCTCCCACGCGCTCACCATCACCGGCGGCGGTGATTCCAACGCCGCGGTGCGCAAGTTCGGTGAGGCTGAAAACATCACCTACATGTCCACGGGCGGGGGTGCCTTTCTCATGCTGATGGAGGGCAGGGAACTGCCCGGCGTCAGGGCCCTTGCTGATTGATCGCAGGTCCTGCGCGGGCCCCCTGGATCAGGGATGACTGAGCAGGCCGGCGTCGGCCGCGCCGTCATCAACGAACAAGAACCTGGCCGCAGCCGGAGTTGACAGGTAGATTACAAGGAGGGAAAATATGGAAAGAAGGCCGCTGATCGCGGGAAACTGGAAGATGCATCTCAACGTGGCAGACTCTGTCCGCTTGGCTGCCGCGATCGCAGCCAGCAGCCGGGACCTGGAAGACAGAGACGTGATGGTCGCCCCCGCCTTCACCGCCCTTGCCGCCGTGGCCGAAGTGCTCAAGGGTTCCGCGGTGTTCCTGGCTGCCCAGAACGTGGCCTGGGAGCGCGAAGGCGCCTACACCGGGGAGATCTCCCCGGCCATGCTCATGGACGTCGGAGCCTCCATGGCGATCATCGGTCATTCCGAGCGGCGCCATATTTTCGGTGAAGACAACGAGATGGTCAACCGGCGCCTGCTGGGAGCCCTGAATTTCGGTCTTGTTCCCATCCTCTGCGTCGGCGAGACCCTGGACGAACGTGAGGAGGGGCAGACTTTCCGGGTGCTGGAGCGGCAGGTCTGCGAGGGGCTGGAAGGGGTGCCGGGCAACCGTCTGCCAGCCCTGGTCCTGGCCTATGAGCCAGTCTGGGCCATCGGCACCGGCAAGACAGCATCCAGGGACCAGGCCCAGGAGGCGCACAGCTTTATCCGCGGTGTCCTGGCTGGACTGTATGAGAAAAACCTTGCCGAGCAGGTGAGAATACTGTATGGTGGATCGGTTAAACCCGAGAATGTTGATGCACTCATGGCCGAGCCCGATATTGATGGCGCCCTGGTAGGCGGCGCTGCACTGAAATCCGAGTCCTTTGACCGGATCATGCACTTTTCATGACAACATTACTTATCGTCGTACATGTCCTGGTCTCTCTGTTCCTGATTGTCATCGTGCTGCTGCAGCATGGCAAGGGTGCAGATATCGGTGCGACCTTCGGGGGGTCCAGCCAGTCCCTGTTCGGGTCCGAAGGGCCGGTGCCGCTTCTGAACAAGATCACCACCTTTGCCGCCATCGTCTTCATGGGCACCTCCATCTCGCTGGCCTATCTCTCGGCCCAGAAGAGCACTGGCAGCGTTATGAAGAAGGTCCCGGTGGAGGCAGGGGTGGCCGTGCCGCAGAAGCCGGCCAGCAGTGAACCCCTGACCGTGCCCATGCCGGAAACAGACACAAAAGAGACTGCTCCGGCCACCGACGCTCCCCGGGAGATGCCGGCCTCCGGGAACACTGCGCAATAAATCAGGGTGCCGAAGTGGTGGAATTGGTAGACACGCTGTCTTGAGGGGGCAGTGGACCTCGTCCGTGCCGGTTCGACTCCGGCCTTCGGCACCAGTTTTTTTCTACAGAACCACATCCCTGGGGGGGGATGTGGTTTTTTTTTGTTCTTTATTTCCGATCCTGGAGTGTTGTAGCGCAACATGGTATACTTTTTTTTGGAGGTCGCCGGGGAGAGGGGCCATCCCGGGTGAGCGGAATACACCCCAAACTGAGCGTTTCACCCGTCTGCGAATGGAAAAAGATATATGATTATCAAAGGGTTTCTTCCTTTAGGGTGTTGCAGATGAGTGAAACCGCCGGGATTTCCATTTGCTCCGATCCGCTTCGCCTTGCGCTGTTCCATGCAGGTACTGCAGTGAAACACCGCGAGAGTCACATCTTGGAGCACAATGAAAATCGCTCAATGCAGGCATACGAAACGCGCGGGCAAGCAGTCGTGTATCACAGTCAGATGAACAGTTTTCCGGCACCCTGAGGACAGGTGCAGATGAAGAATCGAGGAGAGGTGCTTCATCGACGGTTGAGCCTCAAGGTTTTTCTCACCGCATCACTGCTGGCGGTTTCCCTGGTTACCTTTGTCTCAGTCTTTTTTCTCACCACCAGCATCTATCAGAGGTCCCATGTCCAGCAGGCCCGGAATACAGCCAAGGGGCTTTCCACCCAGGTCATCGATTCTCTGCTCCAGCTGATGATCAATGGCTGGTCGCGGGGAAAACTGCTCCACTTCTTCAAGCCGGTTCTGGATGCCAACACCGATATTCCGATGCGGATAACCATTCTCCGGGCACCGGTGGTGGTGGATCTGTTCGGTCCTGTTGAGGGTGAACAGGGAGACCCCGGGATGCGCGAAGTCCTTGCCACGGGCAGACCGATTCTCGAGGAACAGGGATACCTGATCAGGAGGATTGTCCCGATCAGGGCCCGCCAGGAATGCCTTTCCTGTCACAGCAATGCCAAGCCGAACGATATCTTTGGTGTCCTGAAGCTGGAACAGGACCTGGCGCCGGCCATCCACGCACATCTGCTCAAGCTTCTGCTCCTCTTCCTCCTTCTTTCTCCGATTCCCATCCTGCTGGCCGTCCTGATCGCCTACCATACCACGTCCAAGGTCAACAGGTCCGTGGTGCTCCTGCGCAGCAACATAACCAGGGTCAACAGTGTCCGGGATCTCACCAACCTGGAGCTGGGTGGTGACCGGACCGATTTCGTCGAGCTCAACCAGATCCTGGCCGAGGTGGACACCCTGGTCGGCAAGATGAAGGATACAGCGGTGGACAGGCAGCTCCTCGAGTTCGAGGTCCGGCTGCTGGAATCCTTCCTGATCACCTCGGAGGTGGTTCGTGACTGGAAGGAGCATGTGGCAAAGCTGCTGCTCCAGTTCAACGAGGTCATGGCCACCTATGCCCTGTTTTCCATTTTCAAGGTGGGCGAGGAACACTATGACCTGGAGATCTTCTGGCGGAGCAGACCGTCGGAGGAGACCCGCCGCCAGTTCGACCGGGTTGTCCGCAAACGGGTCGGTGAACAGGTGGAACCGGAATTTTTCCCGGAGATCAATACCAATCACACCATTGTCGATCCCACCGGACCCGAGATCGACCTGCCCATCTCCGAGATCGAGCTGCAGGTGAAGTCCATTTTCCTCCGGCAGCCGAAGATCGGCGGCATCGTCGGAATCGGCATCCAGTCCGGCCTGTCCGCGGAGATCGGTGGCTCGCTCATGATCGAAGGCGTGCTCACCACCCTGGTGAACGTGATCGGTTCTGTCCGGGCGATCTACAATTACAGCAAGGAGATGGAATATTATGCCACCCGGGATCCCCTGACCGGTCTCTTCAACCAGCGGATGTTCTGGGACCTGGCCGCCAATGAACTGCACCGGGCCAAGAGGCATGGCTACCGGTTCGCCCTGCTGGTGCTCGATTTCGACAACTTCAAGATGGTCAACGACCGGTTCGGTCATATCTTCGGAGACACATTTCTCCAGATGTTCGCAGGAAAAATCAATGATTTTCTCCGGGAAGGCGACGTGCTGACCCGCTACGGCGGCGATGAGTTCGTGGCCATTCTGCCGGAAACGAACCAGGAAGATGCCTACGTCGCCGCTCTCCGGGTCCTGGATTCACTGAAGGATATCACCTTCGAGGCACCGGACGGAAGCCGGATCCGAAACACTGTTTCCATCGGTCTTGCCGTGTATCCGGACCATTCCGAGGAACTCAACGCCCTGTTCATGATCGCCGACAACATGCTGTACAAGGCAAAGCGGGAAGGTAAGAACAGGATCGGGGTTCCCACGGGTGACGATATCCTGCAGGCCTTCCAGGCCAAGGACGAACAGAGTCTCTTCCTCCTCAATGTCCTGGAAAATCCCGACCAGGTGGTGCCCATGTTCCAGCCGATCATGGATATCGCCACCGGCACGGTCTGCATGTACGAGCTGCTGATGGGCATCTGGCACGACGACCATATCCTCCGGGCCTCGTCGTTTGTGGAAGTGGCCGAGAAGATGGGGATCATAAGCCAGCTCGACTTCATTGTCATCGAGAAGGCCTTCCGGGAACTCAGGGAAAAAAGATACCAGGGACAGCTCTTTATCAATCTCTCGCCAAACTCGCTCACCCTCGACCGGTACGTGGAAACAGTTCGGGAGCTGGCCGCCAGGTATGAAGTCGAACCGGAGCAGATCGTCTTCGAGGTGACCGAAAGGGAGACTGTCCGCAACAGGAGCCTGCTGCAGAAGTTTGCCCTTGAGCTGTGCAACAAGGGGTTCCGGTTTGCCATCGATGACTTTGGTTCCGGTTTTTCTTCCTTTCATTACCTGAAACTTTTTTCCTTTGACTATATAAAGATTGAAGGTGATTTTGTTCGCAATATCTCCAGAGATCCACAGGATCGGGCTTTTGTGAAGAGCATCATCTCCCTGGCCAGGGATATGAACATCAGGACGGTCGCCGAGTATGTCGAGAACGAGGATGTCCTGGCCGCGGTGGAAGGGTTGGGCGCCGATTATGCCCAGGGGTACCATGTGGGCAGGCCCTGCCAGGAGATAGGGCTTCCATGCAAGGACTGAGCAGGGAGGAGGATGCAGCCGGTCCGCGGCCGGGTCATTGTTGCGGGGAGGTGCCGGGTTTGTATTTCCGTCTTGATTTTTCCGGACCGCGTGTGTGATAATATCTCTGCAGAGAAACAGCCTGATTTTTCACGGCATCCTTCGTAATGTGTTCTGGCTGCAGGCCGGGAGTCCGGTCCGGCCAAACCGATTCATCCCTCGGGAAGGCGGGTACTATGCGTTGTCCAAAGTGCGGCTTCATCTCTTTTGATCACCTGGAACGCTGTAAAAAATGCGGCAAGGATATTGCCGAGGCTGCGGCGGAGCTGGAGGGTACGGTTTTTGATACCTCTGCACCCCTTTACCTGAAGTTTGAGGCCGGCGAGGGCCCGGAGGAGAGCGACAGCATGGCGGCCGGGGCTGCCGTGCAGGAGAAGGTCCCGGATGAGGAGGGTGCATTGGAAGAGGCCGGGGCAGAAGTGGAGATCACCCTGGAGGATGAGGTTGAACTTGTCCTGGGTGATGAGGAAGACGATCTTCCGGGCGGAGACGATGTCGGTGACCTCCTTGCCGGGCTGGCAGGCGAGGAGGCTGTTGCACCGCCGGACCGGACAGAAGCGGAAGATGACCTTGAGCCAGCCCTGGAACTCGGCGGGGAACAGCCGGACGGGGACGACGGGATCGACGGGTTGCAGCTCGATTTCGGCGACATTGACATCTCGGACCTGGCACCGCCTGCGGAGGATCAGGAGGAGGTCGAGGAGCTGACGCTGGATTCAGGCGAGGAGGCGGCACCGGTCATGACCTCCGGGCCGGCCCCTGCTGCCGGGAAGACAGCCGGCGGCCTGGAGGACCTTGAAATCGACGGGCTTGACCTGGATTCGCCGTCACCTGTGGCAGGAAGCGTGGCCAGTGGCCGGCTACCCCCGGCCGTGAAGACCGGAACCGCCCTTGACGATTTTGATATTGACCTGGGCGAGCTTCTTGCGGGTGGAAAAAAAGAAAAATCTGTTGACAACGCCACCTGATTTCGGATATATAAACCACTCTCAAATCTTCGGGTGCCGAGATAGCTCAGTTGGTAGAGCAACGGACTGAAAATCCGTGTGTCCCTGGTTCAAATCCTGGTCTCGGCACCATCCTGTTTTTTCCCCTGTTTTTCCCTTCTCCCGGTTTTTGTTTGCCGATATCTCCGCCGTGATTCGGAACTCATATTGTATCGATGGGGGGAGCAAAAAAAATCTTTACGAAATTTTGTTAACAGGGTATTATTCTATGTTTCACTTGCTTCGGTATGTGGCCCGGGCGCCGGAGGAACAAACCGTTGGCTGCCCGGTCCGGAGCCATGAGGAGTCCGGACATCCGAGGTTGAACTGATTCGGGATCGGTGCAGTTGGTCTCGGCTCTATGTAACTACTTGAAGGGGTTACAGAAGATACTGTAACTCCTTTTTTATTTATCCGAAAATGGCCGCCCGCGGCGACCGGGCCGGCAGCATTTTCAATGCTGACCGGAAGGCCGTCACAGGGTCCGGCCCCGGGTTGGCCGCCTGGTGGGGCCGCCGGTGTTTCTCCATGGCGGAGCCACCGTACAACACGTATGGTCACGTCACCCGGTGACGAGATACGTTGTGATCGTGTCCGTTTCTGCAGGCATGTCTGCATGCCGGGAAACAGGTGCCAGGGGATTTCAGCTTCCGTCCGCGGCTGGATAATGACGCTCCTGCTGCCGTGTCTCCTGTTTTCCTCATGATCCGACATGCTCTCGATCGAAAAATCCCGCTCCGGCCGGAACCCGCCGGGGTACGATACAAGGCCGGGAAACGGGCTGCCGCCGGAGACCGCCGGCGAAATGTAATTGAGGAACGCGTGATATGAAAAGAGATCTGGAGAAAGTACGCAATATCGGCATTAGTGCCCATATCGATTCGGGCAAGACGACGCTCACCGAGCGTATTCTCTACTATACCAGGCGGATCCATGCCATCCACGAGGTGCGTGGCAAGGATGGCGTCGGTGCGACCATGGATTCCATGGAGCTGGAGAAGGAGCGTGGGATCACCATCCAGTCGGCTGCCACCTACTGCTCCTGGAAGGGTCATGATATCAACATCATCGACACTCCCGGTCACGTGGACTTCACCATTGAGGTGGAGCGGGCCCTGCGGGTCCTGGACGGGGCCATCCTCATCCTCTGTTCGGTGGGTGGCGTGCAGTCTCAGTCCATCACCGTCAACCGGCAGATGACCCGCTACAAGGTGCCCCGCATCGCCTTTGTCAACAAGTGTGACCGGACCGGTGCCAATCCCTACCGGGTCACCCAGCAGATCCGTGACAAGCTGGAACTCAATGCGGTCATGCTGCAGATTCCCATCGGCCTGGAGAGCGAGCTGCAGGGCGTGGTGGACCTGGTCTCCATGAAGGCGGTCTATTTCGATGGCGAGCAGGGGGACGAGGTCCGGTACGAGGAGATACCGGAGGAACTGCGCGACGAGGCCGAAGAGAAGCGGGAGGAGCTGCTCGATGCGGTCTCCATGTTTTCCGACGAGCTGATGGAAGCGATGCTCGAGGAGGAGGATATCAGCGAGGAGATGGTCCACGAGGCCATTCGCCGCGGCACCCTGAGCCTGGAGCTGGCGCCGGTCATGATCGGCTCGGCCTACAAGAACAAGGGCGTGCAGCCCCTGCTCGACGCCGTCAACAGGTACCTGCCCTCTCCGACAGAGATTGAAAACACCGCCTATGACCTGGACAACGATGAGACAGAGGTGGTGGTCTCCAACAATCCCGACGATCCGCTGGTGGCCCTGGCCTTCAAGCTCGAAGACGGCCGGTATGGCCAGCTGACCTACATCCGTACCTACCAGGGAACGCTGCGAAAGGGCGATACCATTGTCAACAGCCGTACCGGCAAAAAGGTCAAGGTGGGGCGGCTCGTCCGGTTGCATGCCAACGAGATGGAGGAGATCGAAGAGGCCGGTTCCGGCGATATCGTCGCCCTGTTCGGCATCGACTGCGCCTCCGGCGATACCTTCTGCGCACCCGGTCTGAACTGGTCCATGAGCTCCATGCATGTACCGGCGCCGGTCATCTCCCTGGCCATCCGGCCGGTGGACAACAAGGCGCAGGACAACATGTCCAAGGCGCTCAACCGGTTCAGCAAGGAGGACCCGACCTTCAAGTCCTATGTGGACCACGAGACCAACGAGACCATTATCTCTGGAATGGGCGAGCTGCACCTCGAGGTCTATATCGAGCGGATGAAACGGGAGTACAATGCCGAGGTCGAGGTGGGCGCGCCCCAGGTCGCCTACCGCGAGACCATCACCCAGCGGGCCGATTTCGATTACACCCACAAGAAGCAGACCGGTGGCTCCGGCCAGTACGGCCGCGTGGCCGGCTACATGGAGCCGCTGGAAGAGGGCGAGTATGAATTTGTCGACGAGATCGTCGGCGGCGTGATCCCGCGCGAGTTCATCTCTTCCTGTGACAAGGGATTCCAGAAGTCCCTGGCCAAGGGTACCCTTATCGGCGCGCCGATCACCGGGGTGCGGGTGGTGATCAACGACGGTTCCGCCCACTCGGTGGACTCCTCGGATGTCGCCTTCCAGCAGGCTGCGGTGGGTGGATTCCGGCAGGGCTATGCCAAGGCCAGTCCGGTGATCATGGAGCCGATAATGAAGGTTGCCGTGGAGGGGCCGTCCGAGTTCCAGGGCGCCATCATGGGTAGTCTCAACCAGCGCCGCGGCATGATTGTCGGTACCTTTGAAGAAGGCAATTATACCGTGGTCGAGGCGGAGATGCCCCTGGCCGAGATGTTTGGCTACTCCACGACCCTCAGGTCCCTGACCCAGGGCAAGGCCGAGTTCACCATGGAGTTCGCCACCTACAAGCAGGTGCCCAAGAGCATTGCCGATGAACTGGTCAAGGCCTA
>DRKI01000144.1 GCA_011051875.1 Desulfobulbus sp.
AGATCGCACCGGGCAGCAGGGTGGCGTAACTGATCCCAGGGCTGTTGCCTGTTTTTTTGATCGTTGGTTGTGCCCGTTCCGGGGGGCATGCTGCTTTCCATGTTTATTCCACGAGGGTTGTAAAAGAACAATGTTCATGCTCAGCAATTTCATACTGGCCATAGCCAAACTGCTCAATTTTGCGCTCAGCGCCTATATCTGGATCGTCATCGGCCGTGCGGTGATCTCCTGGGTCAATGCAGATCCCTACAATCCCATTGTCCGCTTCCTGGTCCAGGCCACCGAACCCCTGCTCCTGCGCATCCGCCGCGTGATTCCCGCCATGGGCGGGCTCGACCTGAGCCCCATGGTCCTGATCCTGGCTATCGTCTTTCTGCAGAGTTTTCTCGTCCCCACCCTGCAGCAGATCGCGATGAGTATCCGTTGATATCTCATGCCCTTCCTTCAGAACCGGCCGGACGGTACTCTCCTGTTGAAGCTTCACGTTCAGCCGCGGGCCAGTCGCAATCGCTTGGCCGGCCTGCACGGTGATGCCCTCAAACTCTGCCTCACCACCCCGCCTGTCGATGGCCGGGCCAACAAGGCCCTGGTCGCGTTTCTCGCCAAGCTTCTGCACCTGCCCAAGTCTGCTCTTGAGATCCGCAGCGGTCTCCAGGGCCGGAGTAAGCAGGTCCTCCTGCACGGGATCGACGAGGAGACCGCCCGCCGGCTGCTGAGTGGCGAATCCTGATCTTTTTTCCTTGTGTCCGGCACTCCCGGGGGCATCACCATTTTATTGATCCCTCTGTCTCGACTTCTTCTCCCCCACAACATATACTTGAATAGAGGGCATTTGTCAGGGTGTCGATCATCGCGGGCCGTTACAGTCTATACAGAATTATCACACCGGAGAGGCAAGGTATGGCGGGACAGCTGAAAAGTGTGGGGGAGCTTCTGGCGGAAACATGGGAAGAGTACAAGGTACGGGGGCTTCCGATCCTCGGTGTCATGCTGCTCAGTTCCGTGCTGGTGCTGCTGGCAATCGTCCTTGCCGGCATCACCCTGGTTCTGCTCATGGGGGGACCGGCGCCGCTGATGGCGCAGATAGAGAGTGGCCGGATACCCCTGCCGTTCCTGCTGCCGTTAATGGCGGTTCTTTTTCTCGCAATGTCGCTTTGCATCTTCTGGGGGCAGAGCGCGGTCCTTGCCGTCACCGTGGACAAGGATATCGGCATCATCAGGGCCCTGGGGGTGGGCTGGCGCCGGATGTGGTCCCTGGCCTGGATTCTCCTTTTAGCCGGCGGTATCGTCATGACCGGCTCCCTGCTGATCGTCCCGGGCCTGATTTTTTCTGTCTGGTTCGCATTTGCCGCCTTTATTCTCTATGGAGAGGACCGGCGCGGTCTCGATGCCCTGTTTGCCAGCCGTGCCTGTGTGCGCGGGCACTTCTGGAACACCTTGTTCAAGCTGTTTATCATCTGGCTGATCTCGATCCTGATCAGCCTGGTGCCCCTGGTCGGCCAGGTGCTCTCGTTCCTGTTCGTTCCCTTTGTCCTCCTGTTCATGAAGGCCATGTACCGCGACCTGAAGGAGCAGCGTGAGGATGACGCCATCCGGGGCAGCCGGGTTCTCTGGGGGGGACTGGCTGCCATCGGTATCATGTTGCCCGCCCTTGGCCTGGTGGGGGCAGCGGTCTCGCTGGCACCGCAGTGGAGCGAACTTGTACGGCAGATGCGCCAGGGTCACACGGCGATGATGCAGCAGCATCGGAACCGTCCCCGGCGGCATGTTCCCGCCGGGAGACAGGAAGGTCGCGCCGTGCAGCGTCCCTTGCCGGTCCAGCCGTTGCCGGGCCAGGCGGTGTGGCGTGATCCCGTGGGAGACGTTGCTGCCGCCGGGCTTTCCCGCTGGCTCGATATCCGCTCGGTCGCGGCCATGGGCAGGGAGGAAAGCCTGCTGGTCGATGTCCGGCTCGCCAATCCGGTGGTTGCCTTCTTCAATGCGGCCGCAGCCTCGTCAAACTCTTTCTCGCCGTTGATGACACTCTACCTGGACACGGATGTGGACCGGCAGACCGGTGGCACGGCGGCCGGAAGCTCGGGCCGGGGTGGCTATGACCGGGCAGTGGAAGTGGTCCTGGAGGCCGACCCGGCTACCGCGGCCCGGGGACGGGTTCATGTAAGCACCTACCGACTGGAAGGCAGGCAGCGAGTCTCACTCGGCACATTGCCGGAAGGGGGTGTGAGCCTGAACAGCCACGGCATCAGGCTGCGTCTGCCCTATGCCCTGCTCGGGCTGGAGCGGGGTGGGCGGTTGCGCATCTGTTACCGGGAATACGGACAGGAGCAGGGTGGCGGTCTGGTCAAGGACAGCCTGATCACCCTGCCTTGAGGAGATCATATGGATACCATAATACTTGCCAACTGGAAGGCCCATCTCTCGCCCCCTCGGGCGGCGGCATGGCTGGACCGTTTCCTGGCCCTCCATGATGGCCGCGCCGGCCTGGAGGTGGTCCTGGCCGTTCCGACCCTCTGCATGGAAAAGGCGTACCACCGCCTGCGGGAAACGGAAATCGCGCTTGCCGCCCAGTCCGTTTCACCCTATCCCCCTGGTGGCTATACCGGCGCCACGCCGGCGGCCTGGTTTGCGGGACTGACCACCTATGCCCTGCTCGGACACCAAGAGCGGCGTCGTTATTTTCACGAGGATGTGCCGGAGGTGGCCGCCCAGGTACGGGAGAGCGTGGCCGCAGGCCTCTGTCCCGTCATCTGCGTGGATCACGCCAGCGCCGCAGCCCAGATCGCGGCCCTGGACAGCGGGGATATCGAACAGAGCCTCTTTGCCTATACCCCGCAGGATGCTGTCAGCCTGGAGAAAGCGCGCGAACTCTCCGAGATCAGCGAGCTGGCCGGCTTGCTTGCCGATCTGACCGGTGGCCGGCCGGTCCTCTACGGCGGCGGCGTCGACCAGGGCAATGCGGCAGCCATCGCGTCCCTGTCGGGCATCAGCGGTATCATGGTCGGCCGCGCCAGCCTGGATCCGGACAGGTTCGCCGCCCTGGTCCGCAGCCTGGTCGCCTGAGGGGAGAGACCGGCACGGAAGAGAGGAAACCGGCCTGTTTGCGCCAGCCCCGTCCCCCGTGCCACCGCCGCACGGCAGGGATGTCCGGCTACATGGCCAGCAGGCGCCGGATCCGCTCCTCCATGGGCGGATGGGTGGAGAAGAGGTTGGCGATGGCGCCGCCGGAGAGCGGATTGACGATGTACATCTGGGCTGTGGCCGGGTTGACATTCATCGGCATCTGCTTGTTGTAGCTGGCCAGCTTGTTCAGTGCGCTGGCCAGGGCCTTGGGATTGCCGCAGATCTCGGCCCCGGTCCGGTCGGCGATATATTCACGGCTCCGCGAGATGGCCATCTGGATCAACGTTGCGGCCAGCGGCGCCACGATCATCATGACGATGGCGGCCAGCGGGTTGGAGTCCTCGTCGTCCCGGCCGCCGCCGAAGATCATGGCCCACTGGGCCATGGTGGCCAGGTAGGATATGGCACCGGCCATGACTGCGGCAATGGAGCTGATCAGGATGTCCCGGTTCTTGATATGGCCCAGCTCGTGACCCAGCACACCGGCTAGCTCCTCCCGGTTCAGCGCCTGGAGGATACCGCTGGTCACGGCCACGGCCGCGTGCTGCGGGTTGCGGCCCGTGGCAAAGGCATTGGGCGTGGGACTGTCCACGATGTAGACTCGCGGCTTGGGCAGACCGGCCCGGTGGGCCAGCTCGGCCACGATCCGGTGCAGTTCCGGGGCCTCGGCCTCGGACACCTCCCGGGCCCGGCTCATGGCGAGCGCTACCTTGTCCGAGTTCCAGTAGGCGAAAAAGTTCAGTCCCAGGGCGATGACAAGGGCGATGAGCATACCCTGCCTGCCGGCCATGAGCTCTCCTCCCACCATGAACAGCGCGGTGAGCGCCGCCATGAGGAGAAATGTCTTGATCGTATTGTTCATGAGCTTCTTTTTTTCGGCTGTTTTTCCGTTGCCTGCAGAGATGATGCCTCCCTGCGCTTCATTTCGTACATATGGTAAGTTTCCTGGCTGATATGTCAATGGCAGCAGGGGATGTTGTCCGCTTGTCGGCCCCGGTGTGACCGGCTTTCCCCCGGTTTCCGGCCGCTCAGCCGCCAAATCCCGGCAGTTTGAACCTGATGGTCACCTCGCCCGTTTCCCAGTCCACCTGCCCCGGCCGCCTCCGGTGCAGCTCCTGCCGGCTCCCCGGGTCCGGCCGGTGCAGTCTCCCAGGCCTACGGCTCCTCCTCTTCCTCCCGCAGTACTCCCCCGGCTCAGGAAGTGGGGCGTGTCTTCCGGTCGAACATGACCTTGCTGGCGGTGCCGCTGTCAAAGACCTCGCTCTTGAGCTTGATACCGGTCAGGATCGCGCAACTGTTCCGCCACCAGATTGGCGGTTCTGTAGACCTTTTCGCCGGCTTGCAAGAGGAGGTAGTGGATGGGGGGCGAGCATCGGGTCCGGATTCAGCTCCCGGATCCACCTTTCCAGGTCCTGCTGATAGTCGCTGAGCAGGGTCTCCGGTTCGTGACCGGGCACGGACCTGCGGCTCGGTTCGATGAAGACCCGGAACAGGAAGGAGATGATCAGAGGCGCGTTATCGGCCGTGAGCAGGCGCAGGGCGGGATGGGTGGCCCTGAGATGCTCCAGGTGCTGAAAATCCATGCTGTCTTGTGGCTAGCCCGGTAACCGGCAGAGTGTACTCTGCATCAGGCCCGGTTACGCCTGCATCAGCTCCAGCATGGCCCGGATGACATTGTCCGCGCCCTCGCCGATCTGGTCCACCCGGGACTGGAGCATGTAGCAGGGGGTGGTCACCACCTTGTTGGCCCGGTCCACCGCGATGTCGCCCTGCCAGGTGGCGGTATGGCGGGCCCCCATCTTCACCAGGTTGGCGGCCGTGGTTTCATCCTGGCCGATGGTTACCGTAACGTCCCCCAGGACCTTGGCCACGATGACCGGGGCGATGCAGAGGGCACCGATGGGCTTTCCCCGTTCGTGCATGCTGCGGATGGCGTGGGCCACGTGCGGGTTGACCGTGCAGTCGGGACCGTCGAAGGCATAGGTGCAGAGGTTCTTGGCCGCGCCCAGGCCACCGGGAAAGACGATTCCGTCCACGGCGTCGGCATCGAATCGGGCCAGGTCCAGGATCTTGCCGCGGGCGATGCGGGCCGATTCGATGAGCACGTTGCGCCGCTCGGCCATTTCCTGGCCGGTGATGTGGTTGAGCACGTGATACTGGGGGATGTCCGGTGCAAAGCACTGGTAATCGGCGCCGTTTTTGTGGATGGCCCAGAGGGTGAGGGTGGCCTCGTGGATTTCAGCGCCGTCCTGGTGGCCGCATCCTGACAGGACAACGGCAAGAATTTTTTTCTGCATTGTGTTCCACTCCTGTCACTGGGTTTTTCCCGTCAGCATGATGTCTCCCATCCGCTCTGCGGCCCGGCTCACTGACCGCCCGGCCGGGCCGGGTCAGGGAGACAGGGTACAGATATCAGGCAGATTCCGATATTTCTCGGCATAGTCGAGCCCGTAACCGACCAGGAACCCCCCCTCCACCGTAAAGCCGCGGTAGTGGACCTCCACCTCGGACTGTCGCCGTTCCTTCTTGTCGATCAGGGCGCAGATCCGCACCGAGGCGGCGTCGTGGGAGGCGAAATAGTCCCGCAGCCAGGCAATGGTGGTCCCGGTGTCGACGATATCTTCCACCAGAACCACGTCCTTGCCGGCCAGGTCCAGCTCCGGCTCCTTGCTCATCCGGATCGTGCCCGACGACGAGGTGGCGTTGCCATAACTGGCGACCCGGATGAAGTCGATCTCCAGTTCAATGTCAATGGCCCTGGCCAGGTCGGCCATGAAGATAAAGGCGCCGTTCAGGATGCCCAGCAGGACCAGTTGCCTGCCGGCGTAATCCCTGCCGATCTCCCTGCCGATCTCCATGACCCGCCGCTCGATGGTGCGGGCGTTGATGAGAATTTTCTTGTCTGCCATGATGAACAGGTGGCTCCGGCTCCTCTCCCAGCGGATTTTCTCGGCTAGATTTCACTTTCCCACTTCCTGAGCTGTCTCTTTGCCTGCTCCTTTTCCCTGAACGGCGCATCCTGGGTCAGGGCCTCTTTCAGCTCCTTGATCGCCTCCTTCTTCTTGCCCTCGCCGTGCAGGGCCATGGCCAGGTGGTAGCGGAACACCGGGGTTTCCGGTTTCTTCTCCACGGCCTGGGCAAATTGGCTGCGGGCCAGGCTGTAGGCCTTTCTCTTGAGATGCACCATGCCCAGGGTATCGGTGATGTTGGGATCATCGGGGAACTGCTGCTTGGCGATCATGGCCAGGCGCAGGGCCTCGCCGAGATCCGGCTCGTTCTCCTCGGAGATCAGCCAGGCAAGGTTATTGGCAGCGGGAGCAAAATCGGGCCGGATCTCCAAGGCCTTCCTGTACTGGGCAATGGCGCCCTCGCTGTCATCCTTCTGCTCGAGCAGGGTGCCGATCCCCATGTAGGCGCCCAGGCTGTCGGGACGTTTCTCAAGCAGGCTCCTGTACTCTGCAATGGCCTCGTCCACCTTGTTCTGCCGTTTGAGGATGACAGCGCTCAAGCTGTAGGGTCGTGGATTGTCGGGGGCGATCTCCTGGGCCTTTTTTGCCGCCTGCAGGGCCTGGTCATACTGTTTCATATCCATCAGCATGCTGGCCAGCAGGAGCAGGTCACCCACACTTTCGGGAGCCTTCTCAAGCTGGGCCCTCACGATCCGGACCAGCTCTTCCCTGGTTTTGCCCCTGGCGTTGTTGATGCGGACAATATTGAGCAGGGCCAGGGGATTGCCGGGCTGGACCTCCAGCAGCGCCTGGAAGGCCTCCTCGGCCTTGTCCAGCTCCTTTTTCCCCTGATAGGCAAGGCCCATGTTGCCCAGGATCTCGACGTTTTCCGGCAATTTTTTCCGCATGTCCTTCAGGATCTTGATGGCATGGTCATAGTCGCCGGCATAGAGGACACTTTTGGCCAGAAGCAGGGCAGCCCGGAAGCTTCTCGGATTGAGCTTGAGGGCGATGGCCGCCTCCTTCTTGGCGTCATCGAAATTCCTGGCCCTGAGGTTGAGCAGGGAAAGCATGGCGTGGTAGCGTGAATTACGCGGATTGTGCCGGATCGCGTTCAGGAGGCTGTTTTGGGCCAGCTCGGTCTGGCCCAGGTTCAGGTGGGCCAGGGCCTCGGTGAAATAGACCTCGGCCCAGCGGGGGTAATTCTTCTCGAGCCGGGCCAGCAGGTCCAGGGCTTCCTGGTTTTTCCGCTCCCTGATCAGGAACTTGGCCTTGAGCAGGTTGGCGCCGCCGTTTTTTTCATTCTCGGCCAGGATCTCGTCCATGGCCTTTTGTGCCTGGTCGAATTTTTTCTGCTCAAAGTAGTAGTTGGCCAGTTGTGCCTTGATATCGAGCGGGGCGTCCGTATGTTCCATGGCTGCCCTGTAGGCGGCCTCGGCCTTGTCGCTCTTGCCGAGACCCCGGTAGAAGTCCGCCATGATCAGGCGAACCCGGAGATTGTCGGGAAACAGCTCAATGGTCTTTTTCAGAACCTCTTCCGCCCTGTCGTTTTCATTGTGCTGGCGGTAGAACCCGGCCAGCAGCGTCCGCGGGGCAGGCGTGTCGGGGAACCGTTCGATCATCTCCCTGATGGTGGCCTCGGCCTTGTCCCGGTCTTTCACCTGCTGGTAGAAGGTGAGGAGAAGCCGGTAATTGGCCATCTTGTCCGGGGTTACTTCGATGGCCTTCCTGAATGCCGCCTCGGCCTCCCTGTTTTTTTTCTGGGCGGCAAACAGCCTGCCCTGAATGGAATAGAGCCGGTCCAGCCCGGGTTGGAGCTTCAGGGCCCTGTTCAGGTAGTGGGCTGCCTTGTCGAAGTTGCCGTCAATGAGTTCCAGGTTGGCCATCAGGGCCAGGGCATCGACGTTGTCCGGATGTTTTTCCAGGATTTCCGAGGCCTGTTTCCGCGCCCCTTCCTTGTCCCTGTTCATGAGGAGGAACTCGGCGGTCTTCAGGCGGGCGTCGGTGTTTTCCGGGTCCAGGCTGGCGGCCCGCTGCAGTTCCCCGAAGGCCTTGCGGATCTGACCGCTTTTCAGATACAGAAGGCCGAGCCGGTAGCGGGCATCGGCATATTTGGGGTCCACCTGGATGGCATTTCTCAGCTCGATGATTGCAGCGCTGTTCTTGCCCTCCTGTTCGTAAACCATGGCCTTTTTGAAATGGTTGGTTTTTTTCTCTTCCGGATTCTGTGAGCAACCGCCGATAATCAGCAGCATCAGGAAGAGAAGGCAGAAACGAACGGCAGAGGGGGGCCAGACCATAACAATACCTGTGGAAAAGTTGTTTCATGTGATATAAAGTTGATTAAAATCAATTATACACCAGATAAGTGCTTCATCCATAAAAAAGTTGCTGCCGGAATTTTTCCTGGACAGGGGAGGCGGGAGTATGGCAGGCTGCATGATATTATACATCACAGGGTTCGTGCCCGGGCCCGGCCGTGCTGAAGGACATGCGGGGTTGGCGATACTTCGTGGGGTGCCTGTCAGGGCCCGCGGTGGAGGAGGGAGACTCGATGAGTAAAAAATTGAGGACAACAGGCATCATGGTCCTGCTGCTGAGCCTGTCCCTGGTGGGGGCCGGTCTGCTTGTTACTGCGGCTCAGGCCGCCGAATCCACTGCCGATGTGGCGGCAAGCGCGGCCATGAAGGAGAAGCTGCGCAGGGAGATCGTCGGTGAGCGGCAGTTTCCCGGTGAGAAAGAGGAGTATGTCATTGGTTATGGTGACATACTCAGTGTCAGTGTTTACGGCGAGGGAGACATGGCTGCTTCCACTGCCACGGCGGGCGGACAGGCAGGTGGTGCCGCGACCGGGGACGGAGGAGACAGCCCCCGCCGGCCGGGAAGCGGCGTTGAGGTGCGGATAGATGGCCGGATTTCGCTCCTGCACGTGGGCGACGTGGACGTGGTGGGTATGACGCTCACCCAGCTTGCCGACTATCTGAAAAAGCTCTACGCGAACATCTATTCCGATCCCATGGTGACCGTGACCCTGGTCCAGGCCAACAGCAGACGCTATACCGTCATGGGGCAGGTCAACAATCCCGGTATCTTTTTTCTCGATTATCCCATTACCATCGTCCAGGTCGTTGCCCGCAGCGGCGGGTTCACGGAATGGGCGAATCATGACATCACCGTGGTCAGGCAGGGCGACGGTCTGCGGCCGCCCGATGAAAAGGACAAGAAGACACTGGAATTCGATTACGATGACTTCCTGAAAGGCCGGGACCTGGAGAAAAACATCTATATCAGATCCGGTGACATCATCATTGTTCATTGACCATGGGGCTGATATGCACCGACTGATTCCGGCAGCCGCAACTTCATCGCTCTTTCTGCTCCTGCTGTCCGGCGCCGTGCTGCCGCAGCCCGCAACGGCCAGGGACAATATCCTCATCGGCGATCTGTCGGTTTCCTATGACTATACCAAGAGAAACTACAGTCAGGCCACTGTATCGGCCCAGCAGCCGGAAGAAGGGGTGGCGGAGGCGCCGGCCATCGTTCCCGTATATGGCAACTATACAGGAGACCGCCGTGATTACACGGTTTCTCCCAGGCTGACCTTCTCTTCCCAGAGTCAGACCGATCTTCTCGAACTGACCTATGCGCCTGGTTTTGTCTATGACGACCTTCGCTATACGACCCGCGTTGATCATGCCTTCAGCCTGAGAACGGAGAAACATGGTACCCGGCGCTGGTTCTTCAGCCTCGCTGACACCTATTTCCTGGGTAACGATCCTCTCCGTGAGACTGACCTGCGGACCACCGGGACGACGGCAGGGACGACCGCGGCGGAGAGCGGGGCCCAGGGCGGCGAACAGCAGGCCGGTGGGCAGGAACTCCAGGATACTCAACAGGCCGAGGATGCCGGCGCCCTGGATGAACGGGTGGGCAGCAGGCGGTACTGGCGCAACACGGCAGATCTGCTGGTCGAGTACAGCTATGGCGAGGGCAGCCTGGTCGGCGGGGGATATACCTATGAGATCCTGCGGAATTCAGGTGATACGGGCGGCGGCTACACGGAATATGACCGTCACCGGCTGATGGCGCACGTGGCACATCGTTTCAATGCCGAGTGGCAGGTCGATTTTACTGGAAATTACAGCAAGGGCATCTTTGACGAGCCTGCCGTTGTCGCGGCCACCCCGGCGGAAGGTGAAGGAGAAGATGGCGTTGCCGTGGATGTGCTGCGGCCGGAAACTTCGCTCTCCAGCGATCTCAGGGAGTACATCGGCTCGCTCAGGCTGGACTACTCCTGGTCAAACCATGCTACGGTCTTTTTCGGTGATGACAGCAGCCGCACAGACTATGACGATCCCCTGCGCCGGGACAACTGGACACACAACCTTGCCATGGGGCTGGATTATTCCTTCTCCCCCCGCTTCTTCCTGACCCTTTCCGGCGGCCCCTCCTTCTCCAAGCTGGGGAATCAGTCCTGGGAGGTGGATTACAATGTCTACGGCAGCGTCACCCGGCTGTATCTTCACTCGACCCTGAGCGCCCATGTCTCCAAGTCTTATGATGTTGAGAATTTCGCCGGTCGGGGCAACGGCCTGACCGATACCTGGGAGGCAGGTATTGATTATACGTATGACTTCACCCGGAACCTGTCGTCGGTCCTGTCCGTTTCCTATCGGGATGACCGGAGGCTGCAGCATCCCTACGTGAGCACGGTTGTCGCGCCAGGTGAGGATGCTGCGGCCACCGGGGAAGACGCGGGCGAACTGCTCGAAGGCTACGACTACCATGAAAAGCTTTTCCAGGCAGGTATCAGCTTAGATTATACATTCCTCCGCTGGTATACCCTCTCCGGCGGATACACGTATGCACGGGATGAAACCGGTCTGGCCGGCAGCTCGGACTATGATGAACACCGGGTCTTTGTTCAGCTTGCCGTGAGCCGTAACCTTTTCCGCTGGTAGGAGATGCTGCTGCTCGCCTGTGGTGGTGCTGTGTGATGATCAAATAAGATATAGAGAACCGTTTTGTGCGGCATTGCAGGATACTTTAACATACAGCGGCAGCCGGAGACAGACCTTCGCCTGCTGGAGCGGATGATCTGGCCGCTGCGTCACCGCGGGCCGGACGGATTCGGCTTTTTCCAGGACCCGCGTGCAGGTCTTGCCCATGCCCGCCTGAGCATCATCGACCTGGAAGGCGGCTGGCAGCCGATCCACAACGAAGACCGGACGCTTTGGATCATCTTCAACGGCGAGATCTTCAACTATCCCGAACTCAGGCGGGAACTCATCGGCCGGGGGCACAGGTTCGCCACCAGCTCGGATACCGAGGTCATCATCCACCTTTACGAGGAAAAGGGCGAAAACTGCCTGGAAGAACTCAATGGCCAGTTCGCCATTGCCATCTACGATCAGGGGCGGCAGAGTCTGTTCCTGGCCCGGGACCGGATGGGCATTCGGCCCCTCTTCTACACCACGCATCAAAACAGGCTCCTGTTCGCATCCGAGATCAAGGCGATCTTTGCTGCTGACCCGTCGGTGGAACGGGCCATCGATCCCCTGGTCCTGCAGGAGATATTCACCTTCTGGAGCAGTGCGGGCGGGGATACGGTCTTCCGTGGCATCCGCCAGCTCGAGCCGGGTTGCTGGCTGAAGCTGGAGCGGGATGGTACGATGCAGCAGCAACGCTACTGGGAGATTCCATTCCAGGAGCGGGAGTTTGCCAGGGCACCGGAGCGTGAACTGGCGGCAGAGCTGCGTGACCTGCTCATCGACGCTGTCCGGCTCCGCCTTCGTGCCGATGTTCCGGTTGGCGCCTACCTGAGCGGGGGCCTGGACTCGTCGGCCATCACCTCCCTGATCCGCCATTACACGGACAACGACCTGAAGACCTTCTCCGTCACCTTCAGCGATACGGTCTATGATGAACAGCGGGAACAGCAGGAGATGGCCGGTTTCCTGGACACGGACCACAACGAGATCCGCTGCACCTACGCCACCATCGGCCGGGCCTTTCCCGAGGTGGTCCGGCACACCGAGACCCCGATCCTCCGTACCGCGCCCACGCCGCTTTTCCTGCTCTCCTCGCTGGTGCGGGAGACCGGGTACAAGGTGGTGCTGACCGGCGAAGGGGCGGACGAGATCCTGGGCGGCTACGATCTTTTCAAGGAGGCCAAGGTCAGGGCCTTCATCGCCGGCCAGCCGGATTCGGCCTGCAGGCCCTTTCTCCTCAAGCGCCTCTATCCCTACCTGGCCCTGTCACCGTCCAGGTCGGCCGAATATGCCCGACGGTTCTTCAATACCGATGCCCCCCTGGACGATCCCTTCTACGGCCATCGTCCCCGGTGGAAGACCACCGCCGGCACCCATGTCTTTTTCCGGGACGAGATCCTGGCCGCGGCCGGCACCCCGCCGGTGGAGAGGCTGCGGGAGCAATGGGCCCCCCGCCTGGCAGGGCTGGATTATTTCAGCCGCGCCCAGTTCCTGGAGAGCCGCCTGCTGCTCGGCAACTACCTGCTCAGCTCCCAGGGCGACCGCATGGCCATGGCCCATTCGGTGGAGGGCCGTTTTCCGTTCCTCGATCACCGGGTGGTGGAGTTTGCCTGCTCCATCCCGCCCCGGCTGCGGATGAAGGCCCTGAATGAAAAGAACATCCTGAAAAAGGCCGTGGCCGACATCCTGCCGCCAGCCATTGTCCGGCGCAGGAAACAGCCCTACATGGCCCCGGATATCCCCAGTTTTTTCGGGGACGAGTCGCCGCAGTACGTCCGGTACCACCTGTCGGAGCGACGACTGGAGGAAACCGGTCTCTTCAAGCCTGCCGCGGTCCGGAGGCTGCTTGCCAAGTGCGAAAAAAGGGCCAGGCAGGGATTTCGGGAAAACATGGCATTTGTGGGCATCCTGTCCACCCAGATTCTTTGTGATGCCTTTGTGGAGAATTTCCAGGATGATACACCAGACACACTGCCTGGAAAGAGAGTTGTGATCAACAAGGAGAACTGATGTCTGAAACAGTCAATACGATCCGCAGGTTTATTTTTGACAATTTTTTATTCGATGCCGGCGAGGACGACCTGGGCAACGATGATTCGTTCCTCGAACAGGGGATCATCGACTCCACCGGCGTACTCGAACTTGTTGAATGGCTCGAGGAAACCTTCAGCATTTCGGTTGACGACGAAGAGCTGATCCCGGAAAACCTGGACAGTGTCAACCGGCTGGCCGCCTACGTGGCCCGCAAGACAGCATGACAACCCCATGTTGATTCCGGACTTTCTGATCGGCAGGGCGGCGCGAAACCCGGACAGGAATGTCCTCCTGTATGGCAAAAATCGCATCACCTACGGCCGGCTCCTTGCGGCAGCCCGCTCCCTGGCGGCCTGGCTCGACGATCTCGGCCTGGAGCCCGGGTTCCGCGGCGCCCTGCTCACCGACGAGCCGTTTGAATACCTGGCCTCCTACTTTGGCATCCTGCTGGCCGGCGGTACGGTGGTCGGCCTCAATACCCAGACCTCTGACCGGAGCCTCCTTTATACCCTCCAGGACAGCGAGGCCGGCCTCCTGGTCGCGAACAGGAAGTTTTTCCGCCACCTGCAGCGGGTACTGCCCTTTGCCGGGTCCCTGGCAGCGGTGGCGGTAACCGGCAGCCGGGAGCCGGTTCCCGGTGCCGGGAACCTGGAGTATGAAAACCTGACCCGGCTGCTCGAGGATGATACCGCCCCGGACAGGATCCTTCCTTACCGCTCGCCCTGCGACCTGGCCCAGATCATCTACACCTCCGGCACCACGGGCCGGCCCAAGGGCGTGATGCTCCGGCATGTCAACCTGGTGGCCAATACCCGTTCCATCATCGAATACCTGCGCCTGGGCGAAAACGACCGGGTCATGGCCGTGCTGCCGTTCTTCTATTCCTATGGCAACTCGGTCATGTTGACCCACATCGCAGCCGGTGGCTCCCTGGTGGTCAACCAGAGTTTCATGTATCCCAATGTCATTCTCCAGCAGATGGTGGAGCACCGGGTTACCGGCTTTTCCGGTGTGCCCTCTTCCTATGCCATCCTGCTCAGCCGGTCCGCCATCGAGACCTTCACCTTTCCCGATCTCCGCTACATCACCCAGGCCGGGGCCGCCATGTCGCCCGCCCTGGTACACAAACTGAAGAAGGTCTTTCCCGGCGTGGATATCTTTATCATGTACGGCCAGACCGAGGCATCGGCCAGGCTGTCCTATCTCGATCCCGGCGAGGTGGACAAGCGGCCCGACTCCATCGGCAAGGCCATTCCCGGCGTCGAACTGCAGCTCCTGGGCAGGGACGGCCGGCCGGTGCCGGTGGGCGAGACCGGTGAGATCGTGGCCCGGGGGCCCAATGTCATGGCGGGATACTGGCAGCGGCCCGAAGAGACCAGTGCCGTGCTCAGAAAAGAAGGTCTGTGGACCGGCGACCTGGCACGGCAGGACGATGAAGGTTTTTTCTATATCGTCAGCCGGAAGAGCGATATCATCAAGAGCGGTTCCCACCGGATCGGCCCCAAGGAGATCGAGGACACCATTGCCGGGCACCCTGCTGTGCACGAGGTGGCGGTGGTGGGCATCCCGGATGACATCCTGGACGAGCGGATCAGGGCCTGCGTGGTCCTGCACCACGGTGCCTCGTGCAGTGAAAAGGAACTGCTCAAGCACTGCCGGATCGAGTTGCCCGCCTACAAGGTGCCGCAGGAGGTCGTGTTCCTGGAACAGCTGCCGAAAACAGCGACAGGAAAGGTCAAGAAGTCTGCATTGAAAGGAGTCTCAACATGAGCCTGCAACGCTGCACCCGCTGTATTCTGCCTGCCACCTTTCCCGGTATCTCGTTCAACGAGGAAGGGGTCTGCAACCACTGCCAGCGCTACCGTGGCCGCGCCGTCACCGAGGCGCAGATGAAGAAGTTCGAGCAGAAGTTTCTTGATCTCCTTGAAGAGCGGCGCAACCGCGCCACCTATGACATCATTGTCGCCTACAGCGGCGGCAAGGACTCCACCTACACCCTTGATGTCCTGGTCAACAGGTACAAGCTGCGGGTCCTGGCCCTGACCTTTGACAACACCTTCATCTCGCCCAGGGCAGAGGAGAACATCCGCAAGGTATGCGGCGCCCTGGGTGCGGACCTGCTCGTGGTCCGGCCGAACCCCGGGATGCTGCGGAAGATCTTTCGTACCGCTGCCGAGCGGGAACTCTATTCGGCCAAGACCCTGGAACGCGCCTCCACCATCTGCACCTCCTGCATCGGCCTGATCAAGAACCTGGTACTGCGCACCGCCATCGAAAAAGAGATTCCCTTTGCCGGCTTCGGCTGGTCCCCGGGCCAGGCACCGGTCCAGTCCTCGGTGATGAAGACCAATGCCCGGCTCATGCAGTCGACCCGGCAGGCCATCTACCGTCCCCTGCATGAAATCGCCGGTGACGCCATCAATCCCTATTTTGTCACCGAGGAGCAGTTCCGCCATCCGGAAAAGTTCCCCTGGAACGTGCATCCCCTGGCCTTTCTGCCCTATGACGAGGAGAAGATCGTCGAACGGATCAGACGGTACGGCTGGGAAAAACCGGACGACACCGACCCCAATTCCTCCAACTGTCTCCTCAATGCCTATGCCAACCAGATCCACAGGCAGCGCTATCATTTCCATCCCTATGTCTGGGAGATCGCCAACATGGTGCGGGAAGGGGTCATGAGCCGGAAGGAGGGCCTGGAGAAGATCGAACCGCCCGAAGACCCCCGCATGGTGGCCTATACCAGGGATATCCTCGATACCTGAATTAAGCGTTTCACCCACCTGTAAAGAAACATGGCGTTTTCAGACCGTTCGCGACGACCTTTGTGAAAGATGCAGGCAGGGTTGCGGGCCTGGCGGAAATCTTCTTGCAGATGCGCAACTGCTACAAACGCCGGCTGCGGCAGCGGATCTGACGTAACCGATCACGGGATATCCAATTACCCAGAATTAAAGCAGGACTTGTAAGCGGTTGCAGGGTGGCACAGCTGTGCGTGATTGAATTTCACAATCATACACCCCGTATATTGTGGGGTTCGAGCGCGTGCAGATGGGGTGCGCTGTGACCGCTCACGATTTGACAGGACCGCCTGGCGGTGCAGGTGGAAGGGATGGTTACCCTTTCTCCTCCCGGTGCGGGTCAGGAGCGGTGTCCCCGGGCGGCCCTGCTCCCTTTTGTCGGTAACGGCTGGAGACGATGTTGTGGCGGCGCATGATCTTCTGCAGGGCCGCCCTGGTCAGGCCAGAGATCTCCGCGGCCCTGGAGACGTTGCCGCCGGTGGATTCCAGCAGTTCGGAGACATAGCGGACCGTGAACCTGCTGATGGTCTTGTCCTTGGCCACCTTGTACTGTTCCACGCGGTGGACCCTGTGTCGGCCGCTTCGGCTCTCCTGGGCAGGGCGGCGCAAGTAGCGGGCGCTGATAACATCGTGCGGACAGAAAAGAACCGCTCCCCGGATCACGTTCTGCAACTCCCGTACATTCCCCGGCCAATCCCGTTCCACCAACTGTTCCACCGCTTCCAGGGAAAACTGTTTCTCCGGCAGGTTCAGCTCGCTGCAGACCTTGCGGGTGAAATGGTCCACCAGCAGGGGGATGTCCTCGCGGATCTCGGCCAGGGCGGGGGTGTGCAGGGTGACAACGTTGAGGCGGTAAAAAAGGTCCTCGCGAAAGGTGCGGTCACGGATCTTCTGTTCCAGGTCCCGGTTGGTTGAGGCGATGATGCGTACATCCACGGTGCGGACCCTGGTGCTTCCCACCGGCTTGACCTCGTGTTCCTGGAGGACCCGCAGCAGCTTGGTCTGGACCGCCACCGGCACGTCCCCGATCTCGTCCAGGCAGAGGGTGGAGCCGTCGGCCTCGACAAAGAGTCCCTTCTGGTCCCGGTCGGCGCCGGTAAAGGCGCCGCGCCTGTGGCCGAACAGCTCGCTCTCCAGGAGATGTTCAGGTATTGCCGGGCAGTTGACCATCAGCATGGGGCGCCGCCGCCGTTTGCTGAGACTGTGGATGGCCCGCGCGGTCAGCTCCTTGCCGGTGCCGGATTCGCCGCGGATCAGCACCGTGTAGTCGGTCCGGGCCGTGGTACGGATGGCGTGGTAGAGCCGCTGCATGGGCTTGGACTGCCCGACAAAGTCGGCAAAGGGGGTCGACTCCCTCACCCGGAGACGCAGGTTGGCGTTCTCCCGCACGAGCTGGTTATGTTCCAAGCCCTTGCGCACAGTCCGAAAGAGTCCGGGCTTGTCAAAGGGCTTGGTGATGAAGTCGTAGGCACCGGCCTTGATGGCCTCCACCGCCGTCTCGATGCTGCCATAGCCGGTCATCATGATCACGGTGATCTCGCCGTCGATTCGCTGCAGTTTCCTGAGGATCTCGAAACCGTTCATCTCCGGCATCTGGATGTCGAGCAGCACCAAGTCTACCGGCCTGGCCGCGACCATGTCCAGGGCCTGCCTTGCATCCACGCAGGTGGAGATGGCAAGGCCGGTGAACTCGCGGCCGAGCATCCGCTGCAGCCCCTGCAGAAGGTCCGGCTGGTCGTCAACGATCAGTACATGCTGTTCCTGTCTCTCTTTTTCCATGATCTTCCCGTTGTCCGTTGTGATTGCCTGGTCGGGTCAGCTGTCGGCTGTGCCGGGTCCGTCCCCGGTCCCGTTGCCGGAGCCGAGCGGCAGGATGACGGTGAACCGGGTCCATCGGCCCGGCTTGGATTCCACCAGGATGTCACCGTCATGCTCACGGATGATGCCGTAGCTCACCGACAGGCCCAGGCCCGTGCCGCCGCTCTGGGACCTGGTGGTGAAAAAGGGGTCAAAGATATTGGCCAGCACCTCCCGGTCGATCCCCCGGCCATCGTCCTCCACGGTGATGAGCAGCCGGTTTTCCGCCTCGTCATGGCGGCTTACCACCAGGATGATCCCCTCGCCGTCAATGGCATGGGCCGCGTTCATCAGCAGGTTGAGAAACACCTGCTTCATCTTGTCGTGGTCAAGCAGGGTTTCGGGCAGATCCCGGGCCAGGTGCAGGGTGATGCGGATCTTCTGCTTGAGAAACTGCTGACGCACCAGGCCGACCACTTCCTCGATGGCCCGGTTGACGGAGCCGATGCTCTTGTCCGTCTTCTGGCTGCGTGAAAAGTTGAGCAGGTCCGTGACGATGCGCTGGCAGGAGCGGGCGTGTTTCTCGATGACACGGATGTCCTCCAGGGCACTGTCCGGCAGGTCCGGGTTGTCTTCCAGCAGGTTGTCGGTGTAGCAGAGTATGATACCCAGGGGATTGTTGATCTCGTGGGCCACCCCGGCGGCAAGCTGGCCCAGGGAGACCAGTTTCTCGGTCTGCTGGATGTGGAGTTCCACCTGTTTTTTCTCCGTGATGTCCTTGGCATAGCAGACCACGTTGCGCACCTTGCCGCCCTCGGCAAAGAGGGGATAGAAGCTGACCTCGAAGATGCGGCCGTCCTCGGCCTCCACCTGTTCGGTCACCGGACGGTCGGGCGGTTGGGAAAGCGGGGTCCTGCAGGCATTGAACGGACAGAAGTTGCCGAGCGGCAGGTCGGCCGGGGAACGGTTGAGCGTCTCCTCCATGCGCAGGCCGTGCTGGTCGAGAAACGCCTTGTTGACCATCCTGATCCGGTATTCGGCGTCAAAAAGGATGACCACGTCGGTGATGCCGTCGAACACCGACTGGAGGAGTTCCTTGCTCTCCACCAGGCGGGCGATGTTCTGCAGGCTCTCGATGGTGATGCCGATCTGGTGGCCGATGGAAAAGAGCAGCTCCTGGAGCTGGGGGTCCACCTCCTCCAGGTCCGGGCCGAGAAAGGTCATGACCCCCAGGACCTGGGATCGGCAGCAGAGGGGTACGTTGAAGTTGCTGGCCAGTACGGTCTCGGCACCGGTAAGGCTGAGCCGGCTGCAGGCGGCCTCCTGGATGAAGCGGTCAAAATCGAGCATCTTTCCGTCCAGGTAGGGGAGGCAGACCTGGGGATCAAAGGGGATGGTCTCGTCCAGGATGGATGCCTGTTGCCGACACTGGAGCACCAGCCGGGCCCCCTGCCGGTCCAGGAGGTAGATGCCGGCACCCCGGGCCGGGATCACCGTGAGGGCCTGTTCCAGGACCCTGGGCAGGATATCGGCCAGGTGGACCGACTGGGTGATCAGCTCGCTGATGGTGTTCAGGGTCCGCAGCTCCTGGCCCCGGGTTATCACCTTTTCCCGCAGCTGCTGTTCCGAGCGCTGCAGCGCCAGGGTCCGTTCCGCCACCTTTTTCTCCAGGTTTTTTGCGTAGTCTTCGAGCTGGTGCCGGGTGGAGCGCAGGTGGCGGGCCACGGCCCGGACAGAGGCCGCCAGCTCACTGAACTCATCCTTGGACCTGGCCTGTTCATAGAGCTGGACGCCATGTTCGTCACGCAGGTTGTCGCGGAAGATCTCCAGCAGGCCGCGCAGGTCGTGGATGACCAGCTTGTTGAAGAAAAACCAGACAATGCCGTACAGGAGCAGGACCGAGACAAAGGTGGTGCAGAAGACCTTCCATCCCACCTCGAGGATGGGGAGCAGCCCCACGTTCACAGGAACACTGACGCTGACCACGCCGTTGATCTCGTTGACCTGGCGTCCGAATCCCCGCTCGCTGCCGTAGAGACTGATTACCGCCCGCGGCGCCCTGTCCGGGTCGCCGTGGCAGTGAAGACAGGAGGCGGCGAACCGGACCGGCTTGAAACGCATGTACATGTGGCCGTCTCCGGTCCTGACGATGCCGTGCCAGTCTTCGGCCTCGGGATGGCTTGCAAAGTAGTCGATTTTTTCCCGTTCCAGGGCGTTGGCCTCGAATTTTTCGTTCCTGGCATTGATGGCCACCCGCCGGTATGAAAAGGCGGGCAGCTGGTCCTGGAACCTGTCCATCACCACCCGGCCGATGTACGAGGTGGACATGGCCTCGAGGATAAAGGCCTCCCTGCCAAGCACCTCGAACATCCTGGGCCGGAGCACCTCCCGGACGTACGCCCTGGTGGACTCCACTGCCGCCATGATCAGCTCCGTCTTCTGGTACCCTTCCTTTTCGAGCATCTTCTTCTCATGCAGGTAGAGCAGGGCGGTCACCACCAGGCAGAAGCCGATAAAGATGCAGGCCAGGCCGAGCATGAACCGTGACTGCAGGCCGAAGGCGGGCCTGGGTGTTGCGTCCGGTACTCCATTGTCCTGTCGCACGGGAACTGTCACCTCCTGTTACCGGTATGGGACCAGGCCGGACTGGAACCAGGTGCCTGCGTCCACAGGTATGCACTGCCGCCTCAGGGAAGCACCCGCTCATCGGGGCCGGCAGCAGCGGTGGTGCCTCTGGGGTGCCTCCTCAGGGAAGCACCATGTTGTGGTCTTGTGCCACAGATTTCCTCTCCTGCAAAGAAAAAAGCGCGGCGATGCCTGTAATTACTTGTTGTTCCGTTCTTGTTGTTTTGCTGCTCCCCGGCCGCTCCTTTGGGCCCTGATATTGCTACAGAGAGGTCCCGGGCCTGCAGCGAACCGGCCCGCCTGCACAGATACGGGGCACCTGTGCCAACATACTGTTTTGAGGATGTGAAAACAAGGAGTTGTCAGTCATTGACCAGTTGCAGCAGGGCAGTCGGGGTCACTGCAGGCAGTCGTTTCCGGACAAATGGAGGATACCATGAACAAACCGGGCCGCGGTATCATCATGTTCATTTTTCTCGGTCTTGCGGCCAGCCTGGTCCTGATCGCGACCACGGACCACCTGGCACCCCTGATGCGCTTCATCCTGGACACCGACCATGGCACAGCGCCCCAGCTCGTTGGTTGTGCAGTGGCTGCGGCGGCCTTTCTCAAGCTGGTCCATTTTCTGCTCGACACGCTGGGCAGATATTTTGCGCATGAACTCGATTCCATCCATTCCAACCCTGTCAAAAGAAAAGGAGGTGATCACCACTGAGACAGGATCCTGAATTGAGCGTCTCACCCGTCTGCCAATGGAAAAAGATAAATGATTATGAATAATACAGTGTTGCAGATGGATGAAACCCTTCGGGGTTTTCATTGTTCCCCGGTCTGCTTCGCCCTGCGCTGTTCCATGTGGGCAGGACTGCAAAGCAACACGGCAAAACTCGCATCCCGTGGGAAAAATGAAGATCGCTCAACCCGGGATATTGCATTTTTCAGACCAGGGATCCGCGGCCAGGCCGCGGCGGAACCCACCCGTGATTCCCGGAAGACCTGACCGCCGGCATGGGGCTGCGGTCCGGTTTTCCCGGCACAGCAAAGGAGAGAAAGTATGGCCCAGATACAGGACAACAAGCCGCTGTTCATCATCAGCGGCCTCATGATACTGTACGCGCTGCTGGCCAGCAGCGGCATCCTGCATCCCCTGATGAAATACCTGCATACCGCCAAGACCGCGGA
This sequence comes from Desulfobulbus sp., assembly GCA_011051875.1. Lineage (GTDB taxonomy): Bacteria > Desulfobacterota > Desulfobulbia > Desulfobulbales > Desulfobulbaceae > DRKI01. The sequence continues at coordinate 21,499 of DRKI01000144.1, forward strand.
CCTTCAGGTGACCATGGGATTCATTGCCGGAGGCATCGGAATTCTCGGTGCCATTATCAATTCGGTGCGCAAACCCGGCACCACCCTCATCGACCGGTTTGTTCTCCAACCCCTGCCCGGCATCCTCATGATCCTGCTCATGGCCATGGCCATCCGCTGGTACGTGGAGCCGGTGGTCAAGCTGATCAGCCACAGTCTGCAGCCGGTTCTCGGGTTCAAGATCTACAAGGTGCTCAATCTCAACTACGTCATCCTCGGCCTGCTGGCGGGCGTCATCCTGACCAACACCTACGGCATTCCCAAGTTTGCCCAGGCCGGCGTCAAGTGTGCCCGTTTCGTCCTCAAGATGGGTGTCATCATGCTCGGCGCCCGGTACAGCTTCGCCGAGCTCGCCAAGCTGGGAACCTACAGTATATTCCTGGTCGGCTTCTTCGTTCTCGGCACGGTTTTTTTCGTGCTCTGGCTGGGCGGTATCTTCAAACAGCCCAAGACCATGACCGGCGTTCTCTCTGCCGGCATGGGCGTGTGCGGCGTGTCGGCAACAGTGGCCGTGGCGCCTGTGGTCAAGGCCAGAAGCGAGGAGATGGCCTATACCATCGGTACCATCCTTTCCTTCGGCATCATCTGCATGTTCGTCTTTCCCACCATCGGTCACATGGCCGGCATGAACGCGGTTCAGTTCGGAGCCTGGGCCGGCACCGGCATCCTCAACTCGGCCCAGGTCGCTGCCGCGGCCCTGGCCTTCAATGCCGTGGATATCAAGACCCTGAAGGTGGCCGAGATCTTCAACATCACCCGGGTCCTCTTTCTGCCCATCATCGTCCTGGTGCTGGCCACCTGGTTTGGCAAGGAAAGCGGCAAGAAGCTGACCTTCAAGGAAGTGGTCATCGACAAGTTCCCCATCTTCATTCTCGGCTTCCTGCTCCTGTTCGCCATGTCCTCCATGGGACTTTTCTCGCCGCCGACGCATTATAAGGGCAAATTCATTGATTTCAGTTATAATGACAGGACCCAGATAACGGAAAAGGAATGGGAGACCCTGAAGAAGGCGGTGGATACAGGCACCATCAAGGGGCTGACTCCCGAGCAGATGGAGGCGGTCAAGGACCTGGTCGCCCAGCGCCAGATTGCCGGCAATTACGAGGATCGCAACGACAAGAAACTGTTCTACCGCCAGGGCGAGCAGCGGATGTTCCAGCTCGAGGCCATCCTGGCCGCCGCCAAGGCCAAGACCATCGAGATCCCCCCGGATGTCAAGGCGGCCATCAAGCATGCGGTCAAGCAGGTGCACAAGAAGTCCAAGACCGTCACCACCCTGACCGACTGCATGATCTGGTTCTTTGCCTTCGGCCTTATCGGCCTTGGCATGCAGATCACCAAGAAGGCCATCTTCCAGGCCGGCGGTTGGCCCCTGGTCATCGGTGTCATCTCCGGCGTCACCAAGGCGGCCCTGTCGTTCGTGGTGGTCCTCTGGCTGGTCAAGGACGTGGTCCTGAAATAATGCGCCGACCAATGGGCGCAACGAGAAAAGTAATCCGGATCGCGAGCTTCCGCTTTCGGTCCCGGCTTTTTCCGGAGGGATATTTTCATGAGTGAAGACAAGATAAAAATAGAGACCGGTGATGCCGGCAAGGGGGAATCCGAGATCTCCCGCGACGCCAACACGGAAGAACTCGAGGAGCGGGCACTGTCCGTCTTTGCCAGTGAGCGGAACGAGGACATCACCGCCCTCGTCCTGTCACTGATCACCACCTTCCTGGTGCTGCTGTTCACCAAGTGGCTGTAGCGCAGGCCACCCGGGCCTGCAAGGCCTGACCCGGCCCGATCCCGCGGCATCCCGCCATGGTGCCGCGGGGTTGTTGCCGGGAACCGGGCTGAAGCTGTTCCAGGGGGGCGTGTTCTGTTTCCCCGCTTCTTTGTCCGTGATCCCGGTGTCCGGAACCTGTACGGTTTCATCCGGGATGCCACCTGTCAAGAATTGTTGCGGCTGGACCCGGGAACATCCGGTCCGGCACTACCGGTATGTCCATGTTCCAATCCCTCCTCCTTTGCACCCACGGCACGGCCGGCGCCAGGCAGGCCGAGCAACTGGTTTTTGCCACCCTGTGCGCGGCTGCCCCGGATATCCGGATCACCGTGCTGACCATCATCGACCGGGACTGGCAGGACATGACCGGCGACGACTGGCTCAACTCCAGCAAGACCCACGCCGCATTTCTTGATCACGTCCAGCAGCAGGTGCAGGAGGAGAACGAGGAAGACTGGCAGAGGATCAGGAGGACGTATCCTGCCGCGGCCGCGGCCACCTTTGTCTCCGTTGTGGGCCCCATCGAGGAGACCATGGCCGTGGAGGCGGAAAAGCGGGGGTGTGACCTGATCGTCATCGGTCCCCATCGGAAGAGCCGCCGCCTCTTCAACCTGGAGATGGACAAGGGCCTCCGGGCGCGGACCGATACCCTGCTTCTGCACCGCCTCCTGCCCTGCCCCCTGCTGATAGCGCCGCTGCACCCGGAGAATGGGCCCTGACATGGAAAAGATCTATGATCTCTGCCTTGCTCCATCCGCCGCGGCCCTCGATATCGCTGGCATCCTGGACGGGGAGCGGCTGCTCCGTCTCCATCCCCACTGGTACGTGGACGCGGTGGAGCCCCGGCAGGAAGGGCTGGCAGCCAGCCTGCGTGACCATGCCACCGGCCTGGCCTTCTCCCCGGTCGTGCGCCTGGAGGCCGCGCCAGAGACAGGGGATGGTGATACAAGGCGCCCGGTCATGCGTCTGCTCGTATCGGGATACCGGGCGGACGAGCTCTTTTTCTTTGCCGAGGGGGACCGTTCGCGGGTCCTGGTGCGCTATCCGGCCGACATGGTCAGCGAGGAGGACGAACAGGATGTGCAGCTCTGGATCCGCGCCATCCAGGAATACCTGCGGCTCTATACCGTCACGACCCCGCGGACCCTCTTCTTCCGGCTGCTCATGAACCGGGTGATCCTGCCCATGAACCCGTCCCAACGCAAGATCTGCCTGATGATCGCCAGGATAACGGTTATCGAGCTGGTCGTGATCCTGATCCTGGTCCTCGGGTATACCTGGTACCTGCACTGACCAGCGGCCATCAGCGTCGGGCCTTGCCGGGTCGCATACGCCAGGAGTGCACCATGTCCAGCCTCAAGGTCGGCGATACCCTCGACACCTTTGTCATTGACCGGATCCTGCACGGCGGGGCCATGGCGTCCATCTACCGTGCCAGGGACCTGCTCACCGGGCAGACCGTGGTCCTCAAGGTGCCCCTGGGCGATATCTTCAACCATCCGGTCCGATTCTATCATTATCAGAACGAGGAGCGGATAGGCCGCTACCTGGACCATCCCGGCGTGGTCCGGTTCTTTTACCGCCGGCGGAGCAGGCCCTACATCGTTCTCGAGTACCTGGAGGGCAGGGAGCTGCGCACCCTGGTCGGTCCCGGCCGGACCGTGGACACAGGCAGGGCCTGCCGCATCATTGTCCGTATCGCCCGGGTTCTTGAATACCTGCACAAGCAGGGGATCTGTCACCTGGATCTCAAGCCCGAGAACATCATTCTCGCTGAGCACGATTTCCCCCGTCTGCTCGATTTCGGCCTGGCCAGCCGCCGCGGCATGGAGGATCTGCTGGCCGAGGATTTCCCGGTTCCCCATGGCACCCCCTACTACATCGCCCCGGAACAGCTCCAGACCAGGGTCCACCTGGAGGCCAGCGATATCTACAGCCTGGGGGTGCTCTTCTACGAGATGCTCACGGGACACCTGCCCTTTCCCCGCTCCCGGAAGGTCTCTGTGACCCGCTGGCGGCTCAAGGTCGACCCGGTACCGCCCCGCTGGTATGAGCCGGATATTCCGCCCCAGCTCCAGCAGATTATCCTCACCTGTCTTGCACGGGATTCCGGTCGCCGGTACGGGGACGTGGGCAGGTTGATCCGGGACCTGGATGATTTTCCCGCCCTGCCGGTGACCGAGGCCGGCAGGCAGAGGCGCCGTCCCTGGCAGTGGCTCGCCTTTTTCCTCCCGGCGCCGTCGCCTCCGGAGATCCCGGATGCTGTGCCCGACGGGGACCATCTCTACCAGGTCCTGGGCACGGTGATCAACGATGACACCTCGGACGCCGTGGTTGAGATCGCCCGCCGCAGAACCCTGCTTCACCACGGCCAGGCGACCCTGCTCTTTGTCATCGAGGAGGAGGGCGATATGTTTGTGCGCTACAGCAGGGAGGTGGAGGGGGAGCGGTTTCGCCACCGCCTGGAGCGCTATATCCAGCTCTTTCGCCACTACAACCTGGATCCGACCGTCCGGCTGGTCCGGGGCGAGGTGGTTGAGACCATCATCGAGATCGCCGAGCGGATCAGGGCCGACCTGATCGTCCTCGGACCGCCGCGCAGACGGACCTTCTTCTCCCAGTCGGTGATCGATGCCGTGATCAGTGCCAGCCGGCGGCCCGTACTGGTGGCCACCGGCGATGCCATGAACGATGACGTCTGGACCCTGCCGCGGCTCACGCCGGCTGAGCTGACCGCCGGACAGGTACTGAGCCTGGATCTTTTTCTCATCGACTGCTGGTTCGATCACGTGGAGTGGCTGGCCGACCTGGCCCTGGCCCTGGTACAGGAGAAGGAGCCGGTCTCGGACAGGGACGTGCAGCAGTGCTGCCTGGCCAGGTGGCTGGATCTTCTCCGCTCCCGGCCCGCCTGGCAGCAGGTGGCGGCGCTGCTGGAACCGGTGCACGATGCATTGCGGGCCATTGCCCGGGATATGCGGGTGGCTGCCCACAGCGAGGAGCGGCTGCGCCAGCTCTACCTGGACCGGGCCCTGCCCTGTGCCTGCCGGTTCCGCCGCCAGCTGCAGCGGGTGAGCACCCTGGTTCGGCAACTGTCCGGCAACCAGCGTCTCGAAGAGGTGGAATCGCTGTCAGCCCTGCTCTGTCCCGTCTATTCCGACGGAGTGCCCACGGGCGGCCCGCTGCTCCAGCTCCATACCCTGCGGGAGTACATGCTTGACAGCCGTCTGCCACCCCCGGGCAGCAGGGAGGGCGCCTCCTGATGCGGCTGGCCGTGTTTGCCGATATCCATGCCAACCTGGCAGCGCTGCAGGCCGTGGTCGCCGACATGGCTGAGCGGAATGTCCATCGTCACTGCTGCCTGGGCGATATCGTGGGATACGGCCCCCAGCCCAACGAGTGCATCGACCTGGTCCGTTCCCTGCCCCGGTTGATCTGCATCCGCGGCAACCACGATGCCGCGGCAACCTGGCACTATTCGCCCTACAGCATGCAGAAACAGGCCACTGCCGCCATTCTCTGGACCATGGATCAACTGAGGCCGGAAAACGCCGCCTTCCTGGAAGGGCTGCCGCTGTTGCGATCCATGGGCAACATGCTCTTTGCCCATGCCAATCCCTACAATCCCGGTGCATTCCGCTACGTGCTCGAGGGCAAGTATGCCCGCCGCAGTTTCGGTGCGACCAGGCAGCCGCTGATCTTTGTCGGCCATACCCATATCCCCATGATTATCACCCGGCCGAACATCTTCCGGATCACCTTTCTTCAGCCCCGCGGCCCGGTCGTGCACAGGCTCGATCTGAAGAAACGCCACATCATCAACTGCGGTTCCGTGGGACAGCCGCGGGACCGGGATCCCAGGGCATGCTACTGTATCTGGGATACCAGGGAGCAGGCCCTGGAATACCGACGCCTGGAATATGACACCGCGGCCACTGCCGCAGGGATCAGGGCCATTGACGCCCTGTCCGATTCCATGATTCGCCGCCTTCGACGCGGTCTCTGATGCCGGCGGGCCGTGCGAACTGTCATGACCTGAATTGAGCGTTGTACCCATCTGCAAATGGAAAAAGACAACTCGTGCAGTGCCGGGTCCTGCGGAGGATGAACCATGATACCGCGCTTCAACGACAACAATCTCCGCCTCAGGTTCCTGATCCGCGCGGCCCTGCTGCTGGCCTGCTGCGGTTTCCTGGGCGCAACCCTCTACTATTTCCACCTCAGGGCGATGCTGGTCCGGGACGCCCTGGACACCTCGGAGATCATCCTCCTGGAGGTGGAGTCCATCCGCCAGTATGTCCGTGACGAACTGCGGCCGGCCATCTCCGGCCGCGAACCGGCGGACACCTTTATCATCGAGGCCATGTCATCCACCTATGTCAGCCTCAGTATCATGCGCCGTTTCGGAGACAAGATGCCGGGATACAGCTTCCGCCGGGCCTCGCTCAATCCGCTCAACCCGGAAAACAGGGCCGATGATTTTGAGGAGGAGATGTTCTCCTGGTTCGAGGAGGATCCCTCCAGGACCATCTGGCGCGGTATTGTGGAACGTAATGGTCGGCTCTCGTTCGTGACCGTGGTCCCTGACTACATGGAGAAAGGATGTCTGCGCTGTCATGGCGACGTGAACAGGGCGCCGGCAGAGATCATCCGCCGTTACGGCACAGGCGGCGGCTACCGGTTCAGGGAAGGTGATCTTGCCGGGGTCGATTCGGTTGCCATTCCGGTGGCCCGGGCCTTTGCCAGGATCCGGCGCAATTCCATGCTTGTTTTTGTCGTGATCATGGCCGGGGCGGTTCTGCTCCTCTATCTCTTCAACCGTCTCTTCAACTCCCTGGTCATCCGGCGTCTTGTCCGGGTGAGCCGCGCCCTGGACAACGGGGAATCCGGGCCGCAGCCGGGACTGGACGAACTCGACCTGTTGCGGAGATCGGTGGCCGTGCTGTCGCACTATGTCCAGGCGGCCCGCAAGGGGGCCGGCCTGCTGCCCAACTTCATCGATTCCTGCCGCATCGGTCCACCCGTCCTCGGCGGTACCTTCTCCTGGATCCATTCCGGCTACGATCTCAAGCACGGGCAGGAGGTGACCCTCAAGATCGGCCTGGAGGAGATCCTGATCAACCCCCTGTACTCTGCCTGCCTGCGGTCCGAATTCCGCCTGTTCTCCGGGTTCCGTCACCCCTGTGTACCCGCGGTCCGGGAAGAGCGGCACACCCTGCTCATCCTGGAGCCGCTGCCGGAAACCGACCTGGGCCGGTGGATCGAGTCGGACAGCAATACGGCCCGGAACAGGAAGATCATCCTGG
>DRKI01000145.1 GCA_011051875.1 Desulfobulbus sp.
CGTTCTGAGCCAGGATCAAACTCTCCAGTTCAATATCCTGACCAATCACTCAAATTGACTTCAAGGATTGGACTTCTACTTACCCCGACCTTGCGGTCGGTCTCGTATCGGCCCGCTTGAATGCTGTCTGGTTTTCAAAGATCAACGTGTCGTATTCCCAGGGGAAGACGACAGCGCAGCGTCTGTTTTATTTGCTGCGCGACGAGACTCAGTATAACGTCTCCTGGTCTCAGTGTCAATGATAAAAGTTGATGCCGAAACACTTTTTGTCTCCGGGGAGATGGTGTTCCTTGCAGCAACGAGGCGGAAACCTACCTGGGATGATGCCTGCTGTCAACAGAAAATGTGTCCTTGGTTCCCGACTTTTTCCTGAAGTGAGCGTTTCACCCTTCTGCCGATGGAAAGCGCTTGCTTCTGGTTGTTCGTTTTCCGGGAAAAACCGTGAATGAACTGAACAGCGGTACAGGCGGTTACGTTGTATTCTCCTCAGCGGTTTCCGGGGAAAAGATCGCTAGAAGAGCCCCAGGTAGTGGAGGCCGGTGTAGAGGATGCAGAAGGCGAGAATGCTTTTGATCAGACGGGCAGGGACAAAACGTTGCGCCCTGGCACCGCAGTACATCCCGACAACTCCTCCTGCACCGAAGAGGATGCCGAGTTTCCAGTCCGGCGCTATGGCCATGGCAGGATAGAAGGGGGCCATGATCTGAAAAAAGGCGACCCCGGCAAACGAGGTGATCATGGTTCCCATGAGGGCCGCGCCCGCCACCGTGTAGACCGGCAGGCTGAAGAAGGAGACGAAGAACGGCGCAATGATGGCTCCGCCCCCGATTCCGTAGACACCGCCGATGATGCCGACCGTCAGGCTCAGGGCCATAATGCCTGCAGTAGAGACGGTGTGCCGTCTGCCCTGGAAGGAGTAGCTGATGGTTTTGAGGGTGAAACGCTGTTCCGTAACCCGGCTGTCGGCCGTGGAAGCGGAAGGCCCTGGAGCGGCGGCCGGACGTGATGCGCCTTTGAAGATGTCCCGAAGCAGGCGTGAGCCGATATAGAGCAGGACAAGGGCGGCAAACCGCTTGAAGGAGGTCGGGTCCGGCAGGTAGCGAACCCGGATGATGCTGCCGGCGAGAACACCGGGCAGGGTACCGATGATCACCGCCCAGGTGAGGGGCCAGACCATGCGCCCTTCCCGGATATAGCGATAGACACCGCTGGGGATGGCGACGATGTTGAATATATGGTTGGTTGCGCTCACCGACGGTGAGTCAAAACCGAGACAGCTTATCTGGAAAGGCAGGAGCAGGAAGGCGCCGGAGACACCGCCCATGGATGTGAAGAATGAGATACTGAAGGCCACCAGCGGCGGGATCCATGGACTGATCTCGATGTCGGCGACCGGGAAGTACACCTGCGCTTCACTCCTCCTCCAGCCACCTGCTCAGGGTCTCGACGATCTTCTTCGCCTGGGCCGCGCTGGAGATGTTGAATTTTGACTTGGGCAGATACTGGCCGCTGCGTTTCTGGTATCGACGGATGGAATATTTTTCCGGCCCATACTCGCCCTTGCCCCGATTGAACTCCTGGTAGCGAAAGAGGATCGTGGTCCAGGCACCCTTGGACAGGATCTCCTTGTCCAGTTCCTTGACGATCAGGGTGCCGTCTTCTTCGTAGTTGATGGTCAGGTCATTGGCGTCGCTACTCATGGAGGTTGTTCCTTGACAATGTGAATGGAGGACTCGGCTCTCTGCCTGCCGGCAGAATGTTGTTCAGAAAATGACAATAAACGATCCTGGCAGATTTCGCCAAAGAAAAAAAGGGGTTGGCATGCCGCTTTTTCCAGAGGCCGGAAGCATGGGAAGATCGGCCGGGTCCGGCCAGGCTATGGGGCGGGTCATTGCCGTTTCATCTGCTGGTAGAACTTCCTGTTGGTCTTTTTGAGGATACGTTCCATTTTCTGACGGCGGCGGATATCGGCCCGAAGCAGGCTCTTGAGATGAAAGAGATAGGTGATGAGAATGAGATTGAAGATAAAGAGCAGGGTGATCACGATGATCGGCAGCCGATAGCGGTCCCAGACATCTCTGATGCTGAAATAGGTGATCTTCTGATAAGGTCCCAGGTGCAGCTCCCGGTACAGGTCGTGAATCGGCTGGTAATTCCTGACCACCCCCCATCCCTTGATGGAGGCGGCACGGGCAGCCGTGGATTCGGGCTTCATCTCCAGCAGGGCGATGGCCACCGCCTTGCTCAGCTGTTCAGAGGTATTCTTGTTGGCCGCAAAGGGCCATTCCGGATAGAGGGGGGTGGAGCGGAGAAAGGGGAAGGCCGGGGTGGGCTGATAACTCTCCCGGGTGATAACCCGGAAATCCGCCAGGCTGATTCTCCCCTCCCTGGTCATCCGTTCCAGGGTGTCGGTACGTACGGTACCGGCCTGGAATCGTCCGTCGCGGACAAGGTAGACAACCTTGTCATGGGTGCCGGCATAAAAGACCTTGTCGACCCCGCCGGCCGGAGTGACGCCGTGCGCCCTGAGTTCACGCCAGGCCATGAGCCAGCCGCCCAGGGACTTCGGACTGACGGCGGTAAAGGAGACCCCTTGCAGGTCCTCGTATGACCGGTAGGGTGAATCGGCCCTGACAAAGATTACCCCGCCGAACATGGGGTAGCCCTTGCCGGCACGCAGGTTCTCCAGGGTGACCAGGGGCCAGAGCTCGCCCTGCATGGAAAGGGGGAGGTATATGGCCGGGTTGGCGAGAACAAAGCCGACCCTGTTGTTCCGCACCGCGTCGAAGATCTCGTTAAAGGAGAGAGGGAGGATGGCAAAACGGTGTCCCGGGATGCTGGCGGTCAGATAGTCGGCTGTCGGCTGCCACTTGGCAATGGCGCTTCGCTTGCCCCGTTTGGCCAGTACACCGATGTAGCGCAGCCGGTGCTTGACCCTCTCTGATGCCGCCTTCTCTCCGGATCCTTTCTGGCTGGCGCCGGCCACAGGTACGGCGATGAAGAGGACAAGCAGTATCAGTGCCGTGAATCGTTTCATGGTGTGCCTGTGCCGCAGGGTGGTGAATGCCTGCAGGGACTGCTGTGCCTGGTGGTCAGGATTGGCCGCCTGCTCGAATCTTTTCCATGTCCTTGAAATACCTGATGTCGGTATTAACGATATGGTCGATGAGCCAGGTCCGCAGAAAATCGGTCATGGCCTGTATGTCCAGCCGGTCGTTTTCCAGGTCCTGCTCGAACTCCCGGACCCTGCGGACAAACTCACGGTGGACCTGCTGATGGTCGGTAAACCGCGGATGTTCCCGGTAGTAGGGCTCTTCGGTGGTAAAGTGCAGATCAATGTAGTCGAGCAGCGAAAGCATTGCCTGCCTGCAGGAATTCCGGTTTTGCTTCTGGCCCTTGATCGAGTCGAGCAGATGCCACAGTTCGAACAGGTAGCGGTGCTGGGCATCGATCTCGGCGACACCCACACTGTATTCCGGTTTCCAGATGGTCTCAGTGTCGTGCATCATGACTCCGGGATTTCGGTGGCCGTGCCGTGTCTCTTCACCATGTAGTAGAGCACCGGTACGGCCATCCGGCTGATGAGCAGGGAAGAGATCTCGCCGAACATCAGTGAGATGGCGAGTCCCTGGAATATGGGATCGGCCAGGATGACCGAGGCGCCGACCACCACGGCAAGGGCGGTGAGGAGCATGGGCCGGAATCGGATGGCCCCGGCTTCGACCACTGCCTCGGCCAGCGGCAGGCCGTGCGCCCGGCGTAGCTCGATGAAGTCGACCAGGATGATGGAGTTCCGGACCACGATACCGGCGCCGGCCATGAAACCGATCATGGAGGTTGCTGTGAAAAAAGCACCCAGCGCCCAGTGGGCCGGCAGGATGCCGATCAGGGAGAAGGGGATGGCGGCCATCACCACCAGCGGCGTGATGTAGTCTTTGAACCATCCCACCATCAGCATGTAGATCAGGATCATCACCGCACAGAAGGCCAGGCCGAGATCGCGGAAGACCTCCAGGGTGATGTGCCATTCACCGTCCCATTTCATGGCCGGTTCGATCTCGGTGAAGGGCTGGTGCAGGTTGTATATGGCAATGCGCTGCTGCAGGCCACCAAACTCGCGCCCGTCGAGCTTGGCCAGTTCCTTGTTCATGGCCAGGATCGGATAGACCGGGCTCTCGGCCACGCCGGCCACGTCACCGGTCACGTAGATCACGGGTTTCAGGTTTTTGCGGTACAGGGGCTGGTTGACCGGTCGCTGCTCCACGTGGACCAGTTCCCGCAGCGGAACCAGGGGCGCCTGCGGATTCATGTCTGGCCGCAGCATGATATTGAGTATCCCGTCAACCCGGGCCCGTTGGGCCCGCGGCAGTTCGAGAGTGATATTGATCTCCTCCTTGTCACGCGGCTGGTGGAAGAGGTCAACGGAGAGCCCGGACAGGCCGATCTCCACGGCCCGGGTGACGGCGCCCTCGGAGATGCCGTTCAGGGCCGCCTTTTCCTTGTCCACGGTGATGACCGTCTTCATCCGGTCTTTTTCCCGGTACCAGTCCACATCAACCACGCCCGGCGTACTTTCGAAGATCTCCTTGATCCTGGTGGCCAGCTTGACCCGCTCCGCGTCAGTGGGACCATAGATCTCGGCGACCAGGGTCTGCAGGACCGGCGGTCCGGGCGGCACCTCGGCCACGGCCACGGCAGCACCATACTTTTTTGCTATGGCGGCAATGGCGGGCCGCACCCGCTTGGCGATGTCATGGCTCTGCCTGTCCCGTTCGCCCTTGGGCTTGAGGTTGACCTGGATATCGGCCACCGTGGGGCCGGAGCGCATGAAATAGTGGCGAACCAGGCCGTTAAAGTTATAGGGGGAAGCAGTCCCGGCATAGATCTGGTAATTGACCACCTCGGGCTCCCGGCCCACGACCTCGGCCATCTCCAGGGCCACGCGGGTGGTATGCTCAAGAGTGGATCCCTCGGGCATGTTGAGGATCACCTGGAATTCGGACTTGTTGTCAAAAGGCAGCATTTTCACCTTGACCAGGCCGAAGTAGACCATGGAGCAGGCGCCCAGCAGCATGGCTCCGGTGGCGAAGAAAAAGAGAAAACGGGCAAAGCCATGCGCCAGCAGGGGGTCCATGACCCGATGGTAGAGCCGGGTGAAGAAGTCGTCGGGTGCATGATCGGTGTCTTCTTCATCCGGTTCGATCACGCACTCCTCCGGTCCGCAGTCCTTGCGCAGGATGCGGGTCGCGGCCCAGGGCGTGACTGAAAAGGCGATCAGCATGGAGATGATCATGGCGGCCGATGCGCCGATGGGAATGGGGCGCATGTAAGGCCCCATCAGGCCGCCGACAAAGGCCATGGGCAGAATGGCGGCAATAACGGCCCAGGTGGCAAGGATAGTGGGATTGCCCACCTCGCTCACCGCCTCCACGGCAATGGTGGTCAGGGGTTTGGCCCGGTTGGCCGGCATGCGCATGTGCCGGACGATGTTCTCCACCACCACGATGGCGTCGTCCACCAGGATACCGATGGAGAAGATCAGGGCGAAAAGGGTGATCCGGTTGAGGGTGTAGCCGTACAGGTAAAAGATCAGCAGGGTCAGGGCCAGGGTGGACGGGATGGCGAGCAGGACGATGATCGATTCCCGCCAGCCGAGGAAAAAGAGGATCAGCAGGGCGACACCGAAGACGGCGATACCCATGTGCAGCAGTAGCTCATTGGATTTTTCCGCTGCGGTTTCGCCATAGTTCCTGGTGACGCTGACCTGGACCTCGGGTGGAATAAGGGTTCCCTTGAGGCTGTCGATCTTGGCCAGTACCGTATCCACAACCCGCACGGCATTGGCCCCGGGCCGCTTGGCCACGGAAAGGGTCACGGCCGCCTCCTCCGGGCTGCCGTCGCCCTGGCCGAACAGGACGTAGGTGGAAGGCTCCTCTGGTCCGTCGACAACAGTGGCCACGTCGCCGAGATAGACCGGCCGGCCGCCGTAGACACCGACCACGATGCGGCTGATCTCCCTGGCCGAGGTCAGGAAGGTACCGGTCTGCAACCGCATCTCATGGTTCATGGACTGCAGGTCGCCGGATATGGACTGCCGGTTGGCCTGCCTGAGGGCCGGGATCAGGCTGGAGACACTCAGGTCCCTGGCCGCAAGCCGCAGGGGATCGAACTCGATACGGACCTCGCGCCTGGTACCCCCGATCAGCTTGGTCTCGGCCACCTCGAAGATATTCTTGATGGCGTCGTCCACCTGGGCCGCCAGCCGCCGCAGGGTGTAGTGATCATACTTGGCGCTGTGAAAGGTGAGGGCCAGCACCGGAACATCGTCGATGGTGTGCGGCTTGACCAGGGGAGTGGAGACACCGTGCGGGATGCGGTCAAAGTTGGTCTGCAGTTTCTGGTTGAGCCGGACAATGGACTTCTCCAGGTTCTCACCCACGTAGAAACGGGCGATGAGCAGGGACCTGCCCGGCATGGAAGTGGAGTAGATGTACTCGATGCCTGGCAGCTCGTAGAGCAGTTTCTCCATGGGGATCGTGACCCGCTCCTCGATCTCCTTGGGTGTTGCGCCGGGCATGGAGACCATGACGTCGATCATCGGCACCTTGATCTGCGGTTCCTCTTCGCGCGGCAGCAGAACAATGGCCATCACGCCGAGCAGGAGCGAGGCGATGATACTGATCAATGTCAGCTTGGATTCGACAAAGGCCGCGGCCATGCGGCCGGCAAAGCCCGGATGGAGGGTGCACTGATCCGCTTTCATTGGACGATCTTCAGGGGCTGTCCGTTGACCAGCAGTCTGTTGTTATCCACAATGACCCTGTCGCCGGGATTGAGTCCGGCCAGGATCTCCACTTTGCCGTCATCATGCTCGCCGGTGCGGACCAGGCGGAGCCGGGCCCTGCCCTCCTCGGCCACGTAGACCCTGTCCATCTGGCCGAATGGAACGATGGCCGAAGCCGGTACGAGGAGGGTTTCGGTATTCTTCATCGGGATGGCGACCCGCGCGAACTGGCCGGTACGCAGGTTTCCGGCCTGCCGGATATCGATCTTGATCCGGACGGTGCGCGAGCGGGGATCAGCGACAGGAGCGATCTCTGCCACGATACCCTGGTCCGTCAGCCGGGCGGCGGGCACAGTGACCATCATCCGTTCACCGGTCCGGATCTCCGTGGCCACGCCCTCGGGGAGGGCGGTCACGATCTGGAGCCGGCTGTTGTTCTCCAGCTCCAGC
>DRKI01000146.1 GCA_011051875.1 Desulfobulbus sp.
GCCGCCGCAGCGGACAGCGCCGGGGCCGAGGCGCAGATCGAGGAGTATCTGCACCGCGAACTGCGGCCCCTGGACAGGGAGGAACAGGAGCGCATTCTGGCGGCCCTGCAGCGGGCCTTCGCCCCAGCGCCGGGAGCCGGGGCAGAGGAGGCCATTGCCCGCTTCTGCTCTCTGCTCCTGGGCCGGGAGGTATCCGCTGCCGAGCTCTCGTCCGAAGACCGGGCGGAACGGCTGGTCGAGGCCCTGGACACCGTTTTCCGCAATCTCGACGAACTGGTGCTCGCCATGAACACCACCATGGTCGAGGCAGAAGAGGACGGGAAGACGATCCGCCGTATCGCCGGGCGGCGCATGGAGGATGATCGGTCCGGAATCTCGCTCGAGGAGTACCTGGAGCGGATCAGGGCCGCATTCCTGGTTTCGCACCAGGCCTTCCGGTTTGCGGCCCGGGAGATGATGGCGAAGATCCTGCGGGAACTCGACCCGGAACAGCCGGAGAGCAGGGGGGATTCGGGCTTCCGGTTCGGCATGATGAAGAAGGCCGGTTCCCGGGAGCGCTGGACGCAGGCTTTCAATAACGTGAAAACGTGGTATGATTCAGGCCGTTGCATGGAGGAATTCAGGCGCGAATTCGAAAAACAGTGCCTTCGCCTGTCACGGGAGGGGCGCTAGCCCGCATAGTTCACAAAGGTCTTCGCAAGAGGCCTGAAAATGCCATGAATGCAGGGAACAGGGCAAAAAGGACCGCAGATCGGCATCGCCCGCAGCGTTCCGCCTGGCGTGGCGGTTTCCCGAAACCAGGTGCCCGCAGTGATAAAGGCGGTGGTATTTTGATGGGTTGTTGAGGCCGGGATCCGCCAGCCGGTCCAGCTATGCAGGTTTATAACGACACAGCCGGGAGGTATACCCTTGAAACATCCCTTATCCCTTGTCGCATCGGTTCTGCTGCTTGTCTTTCTCTGCTCCTGCGCGGCCACGCCGCCCCCGCCGCCCCCGGTTCCCGCCTATCCCCTGCTCAGGGACGGCATCCGCCTGCGGCTCAAGGCCGATCACCAGCTGAACCAGACCGACGACGTGCCGCACGCCCTGCTGCTTTGTCTCTACCAGTTGCGGGACCGCTCCATGTTCGACCAACTGGCTGCCAACGAGGATGGCATCTACCAGTTGCTCGACTGCCAACCCTTTTCCGACAGCGTCACCGCTGTCAAGCGGCTGTTCATCCAGCCCGGACAGGACCTGACCTTCATCATGGACCGGCAGGCAGGTACCCGTTCACTGGGGATCGTTGCCGGATATGCGGTCCTGGACAAGAACAGGATGATCCGGGTCGCCGATGTGCCGGTCATCGTCTCCAAGGACGGGAAAAGCGCCACCGCGGGTGAGCTGAATCTCATCCTCGACCTGGGATCACAGCAGATCGCCGCCATCCAGGAACGATAGGAATACCTGTATGGAAAGATCACTCTTCTGGCATCAGGGCCTCTTTCTCCAGCCCCAGCACTTCCAGCTGCAGGACCGCTATTTCCAGTCTCTGCTGACCCCGGTTCGTTCCTTTCTCCAGCCCCATTTCTGGGGTGTCTGCAGCCTGCAGCTGCGCGAGGCCGCGCTGGGCAACCTGACCGTGGACCTGGTGCGGGGCGAGTTCCTGTTCCCCGACGGCACCTTTGTCAGCCTGCCCGACAACGGCCTGCTCGAGGCCCGTTCCTTCAGCGAGGACTGGGTCGAGGGCGGCAAACCGCTGGCAGTGCTGATCGGCCTGCGCAAGTGGAATCCCGGCGGCGAGAACGTCACGGTCCTCTCCAGCCTCGAGAACATCAATGACGTGGCGACCCGCTTTGTCACCACCACCGAGCCCGAGGACGCGCCGGACATGCACCAGGGCGGCCCGCCGGCCCGGGTCAAGCGCCTCCATCACGTTCTCAAGCTGTTCTGGGCCTCGGAGGAGGATCAGCTCGGCGACTACGAGCTGATCCCCCTGCTCCACCTGGAACGGTCCGGCGAGGAGATCATCCCTGCACCGCGGTTCTTTCCACCCTGCGTGACCGTGGATGGTTCGGATCACCTCCGGCAGTCGATCGTGGAGATCAGGGATCTGCTGGCCTCGCGCGCGCACCAGCTGGAGGCCTACAAGCGCGACCGGGGCATCCATGCCGCCGAGTTCGGGGCACGGGACATGGTCTTTCTCCTTGCCCTGCGTTCCCTCAACCGGTACGTGCCGCTGCTCTTTCACCTCACCGATGCCCGGCCGGTCCACCCCTGGACGGTCTACGGGCTGCTGCGGCAGATCATCGGCGAACTCTCCTCGTTCTCGGAGACCGTGAATTTCATGGGAGAAGGGGAGGACGGCGGCAGCCTCCTGCCACCCTACAACCACCGCCGGCTGTGGAACTGCTTTGCCGCCGCCCGGTCGATCCTGGTCCGTCTCCTGGACGAGATAACCGCCGGCCCGGACTACATGCTGCAACTCCTCTTTGACGGCACCTACTTTGCCGCCGAACTGCCGCCGGCCATGTTCGAGGGCCGCAACAGCTTCTACCTGGTGGTGGAGACCGCAGAGGATGATCCCGGTCTCGTCGACTCGTTCACCGGCCTGGCCAAGCTGGGGTCCAGGGAAACCCTCCCCCTGCTCATCGCCCGCGCCCTGCCGGGTATCGGCCTCACTCACCTGGAGCAGCCGCCGCAGGAGCTGCCCAGGCGGGCCGGTTCCCTCTATTTCAGGATCGACCACCACAACGAGCAGTGGCAGCAGGTGCAGCGGTATCATAACCTGGCCGTGTTCTGGGATGCGGCACCCCAGGATCTCAAGGTGGAACTGATGGTTGTCGGGAGGTCCTAGCCATGCGGCTCATCGACTGTTTCATCGAGACGATCGCCTACGTCACCCTGTTTCTCAGGACCGTCGAGGTGCGGCAGCCCGGCTTCGACCAGGTCAACAATGACCTTGACGGCCTGATCCTGGCGGCCGAGACCTGCCGGGTGGAGGCAAGGCTGCCGGAAGAGGATTTCGACCTGGCCCGGTTCGCCGTGTTCGCCTGGATAGACGAGGCCATTCTCAACTCCGCCTGGCAGGAGAAAACGCGCTGGCAGGGAGAGCAGCTGCAGCGGCGCTACTACCAGACCGCGGAGGCGGGGGAGGAGTTTTTTGAAAAGCTCAACAGCCTCGGCGGCCAGCGGCAGCAGGTGCGGGAGATCTACTATCTCTGCCTGGCCCTGGGGTTCACCGGCCGGTACTGCAATCCAGGTGACGAGATCCTGCTGGAGCAGCTCAAAAGCTCGATCCTGAAGCAGCTCACCTCCGCCTCTCCGGATGCGGTCTCCCTGGAGAACGGCCTGCTGTTTGCGGAGGGATATCCCGATGCCGACAGCGGAAGATCTCTGCCGGTTGCGGGGAAAAAACGGTTTCCTGTGGAGATCGTCGCCGGTATCGCCCTGCCGGTTCTCCTTTTTGGCGTCCTCTTCCTGGTCTACCGGTTTGTCCTTGCCAATATCGGGCAGGGGTTCCTGGGAACGGTCTGAGCGATGAAAAAGTTCCTGTCCACGGCTCTCAGGTTTATCCTCCTTGCGCTGCTCCTGCTCCTGGTCGTTCTGCTCTGTTTCGGCCTCGTGCTGTGGATGAAGTGGCCCTGGTGGCTGGCCCTCTTCTTCCTGTTCGGCATCGCCGGCCTCTGGCTGGTCTGGCTTTTTGTCCGCAAGATCCTGCTGCGGCGAAGGGAGCAGCAGTTTGTCAGCCAGGTGATGCAGGAGGATGGGGTGTCCGCGGGTCGGCCGGGCGAGGGCGGCGAGGGGGAGCTGGAGTTGCAGGAACGATGGAAAGAGGCCATCGATGCCCTCAGGTCCTCGCACCTGCGGAGGCAGGGCAATCCCCTCTACGTGCTGCCATGGTACATGGTGATCGGGGAGTCCGGCTCCGGCAAGACCACCGCCATCAGGAGCGCCAACCTGTCGGCGCCCTTTGCCGAGACCACCAAGATCCCCGGTTTCGGCGGGACGAGGAACTGCGACTGGTGGTTCTTCGACCAGGCCATTATCCTCGACACCGCCGGCCGGTACGCCATTCCCCGCAACGGCGAGGCGGATCGCGACGAATGGCAGCACTTCCTGTCCCTGCTTGCCAGGTACCGCAGGAAGGAACCGCTGAACGGCCTGGTGGTGACCGTGAGCGCGGAAAAACTGATGACCGCCGACCCGGCGGCCGTTGCCGGGGACGGCCAGCAGATCCGGCAGCGTATCGACGAGCTGATGCGGGTCCTCGGCTCCAGGTTTCCGGTGTACGTCCTGGTCACCAAGTGCGACCTGATCCGGGGCATGACCCGTTTCTGTGACCGGTTGCCCGAACGGATCCTCGAGCAGGCCATGGGTCTTCTCAACCGGGACCTGTCGTCCGATGTGGACTCCCTGCACAGCCGGATGGGCAGTCTCATCGGCAGGCGGCTGCGCGAGTTACGCCTCCTGTTTCTGCAGAAGAGGGGGCGACAGGACGCCGGCGGCAGCCCGCAGGGCGATCCGGACCTGCTGCTCTTTCCCGACGAGTTCCGGAAGTTCCATGCCAGGCTGCTTCCCTTTCTCCGGAGCGTGTTCAAGGAGAATCCCTACCAGGAGACCCCGGTGCTGCGGGGCATCTACCTGGGCAGCGGCCGCCAGGAGGGCACGCCATATTCCCATTTCCTGGACGCCCAGGGACTGACCAGGGAACAGGAAGTCCTGCCGGGAACCGGCAGGGGACTGTTCCTGCACGATCTCTTCGCCCGGATCCTGCCCGCCGACAGGAGGCTCTATGCCCCGACCCAGTCCTACCTGGCCTGGAACCGGTTGACCCGCAACATTGGCCTGGTGGCCTGGATGGCCATTGTCCTGGCGCTCTCGGGCATGCTCAGCTTTTCCTTTGTCAAGAACATGAAGGTGCTCCGTCGGGCCGAGCAGGAATTTGCAACGCCCGTGACCCTGCGCGGCGACCTGCTCACCGACGTGGTGATCATGGACCGGTTCCGGCAGGCCGTCTCCAGGGTGGAGGAGGCGAACCGCAACTGGTGGCTGCCCCGCTTCGGCCTCGATGAGAGCAGGATCGTTGAACAGCGGCTCAAGGCAAAGTACTGCCGGCAGTTCGACCAGGAGTATGCCGCCGCCTTTGACCGCAGGCTGGAGGAGCGGATCGGCGGCTTCTCCCAGGCCACACCGGACGAGGTGGTGGGCCGGCACGTGGCGCACCTGGCGAGGCGGATCAACCTGATCCGGGCCCGGTTGGACGGCAGCGACCTGGAGGCGCTGGCCGCCCGGCCGACGCCCTCGTTCAGACCGCTGCTGGCCACGACCGATTCCGGCATGGCGGACGAGATCAGCGACCGGATCGAAGGCGAGTATCTCCATTACCTGGCCTGGCAGACCGATCCCGGGCGACTGCGCGGGGAGATGGCCCGCCTCCAGACCATGCTGCAGCATATACTCACCCTGCCGGGCACCAATTTCAACTGGCTTGTCTCGTGGGTCAACCGTGACTCCGGTCTTGCCTATCTCACCCTGGAGGATTTCTGGGGCCACGGGCTCGGCCGCGGTGACGTGGCCTCGGTGCCGCCGGCTTTCACGACCAGGGGAAAAAAGGAGATCGACACCCTGCTCGGCGAGCTCGACAGCGCGCTCCCGGATCCCATGCTCATCGCCGCCGGCAAGGTCAGGTTCCGCAAGTGGTATGCCCATGCCTACCGCCAGGTCTGGCGTGAGTTTGCCGAGCGTTTCCCGGAAGCGGAATATTACCTGAAGGACAGGGAGCAGTGGCGGCAGGCTGCCTCCTCCATGGCCTCGGACAAGGGACCCTACTTCTCGCTCCTGGCGAAGATGGCCGGCGAACTCAAATTCCTGGCCGCCGACAGCGGCGCGCCCGCCTGGATCGGCCTGGTGCAGGAACTGCAACTTGTGCGGCAGGAGGCCCTGGGCGAGAAGAAGATCAGGGAACAGAAATCACTGCTGGCCAAGGTCGCCAAGAAGGGAAAAAAGGCCCTTGGCTCCCTGGAGAAAACCGTGGGCCGCAGTGCCGGAGGCCTTCTCTCCGGACGCCTGGCGGCAGGAAAGCTGTTCAACGAATACCGCGAGGCCCTCGACAGCATCATCCCGGCGTCGTCGTCGCGCAAGGTCTCCTTCGAGATGGCCACCGCCCTGTTCCGGGAAGACCCGGCTGTCTCCAAGTCGCCGTTCTACGTCGCCCAGCGCGCCCTGGTCCGCCTGCGCAGCGAGATGGATGGCTCCGGGGACGGGGACAGGATGATCTGGCGCCTGGTGGCCGGGCCGCTCATGTACCTGCGCGATTACGTCTGCCTGGAGGCCGCCTGCCAGCTCAACTCCCTCTGGGAACAGGATGTGCTGGTGGAGATCGAGGGTGTGGGCGACAAGTCCAAGATCAACAGCCTCCTCTTCGAGTCGGGCGGCTACGGTCTGCGCTTCATCCAGGGACCTGCGGCGCCCTTTCTCAAGCGGAGCCTGAAGAAGGGGTTTTATCCGGCCGCGGCCCTGGGCCGGATGCTGCCGTTCAAGAAATCGTTTCTCACCTTTCTCACCGAGGGCATCCGGATGGCCAGGTTCAAGCCCGATATCCGGTTTGACGAAGAGCCGCCGCCCGGGCTGGTCCTGGGCGCTGCCATGCCGGCGGAGGCGGCTCCGGCCGGAACGGTCATCCCCGAACCGGTGCAGTTGAAGGAGAGCTACCGGGTCCTGGTGGCGGCCAGGCCGACCAGCGTCAACCGCGGGGCGACCATCATGCCCCATGCCGTCAACCTGGAGATGGCCTGCGGCGACCGCTCCACCACCCTGATCAACCTCAACTACCCGGTGCAGAAGACCTTTGACTGGCGGCCGGAGAGCTGCGATGAAGTGCGGATCCAGATCGAGGTCGGCAGCCTGTTGCTGCAGAAAAAGTACGAAGGAAAGCTCGCGTTTCCCATGTTTGTCAAGGACTTCCAGGCCGGCAGCCACCTCTTTACGCCCGCTGATTTCCCTGACCAGGCCAAGGCCCTGAAACGGATGAAGATCAAGACCATTACGGTCAATTATCGGCTCAAGGGGATCCGGCCGATCCTGGAGATCGTGGCCAGGGAGAACGAACGGATCAAGGCCATGGAGCGTGCCGAGGCCGAGCGGAAGAGGCAGGCCGGCAGCGGCTCGGATATCACCAAGCTGCTGGCCGCCTGGGAACGGCGGCAGAAAGAGGAGGCCCTGCAGAACGAGGCCATGAAACGGGCCTGGAAGGCCCGGCAGGAAAAGCTGGCCGAGCAGAAAAAAAAGGCCTGGGAGGCCAGGCTGCCCGATGTGCCGCGCGACATCACGACCTGCTGGGACCAGTGAAAAACCGTCCGGCGCAAAGGTTTTTTCTGATTGACCATAGACGGCAAGAGAGCACCTGATGGATTTTCTCTCCCTCGGAAGC
The DNA here is from genome assembly GCA_011051875.1 of Desulfobulbus sp. Classification (GTDB taxonomy): domain Bacteria; phylum Desulfobacterota; class Desulfobulbia; order Desulfobulbales; family Desulfobulbaceae; genus DRKI01. Next base: position 7,412 of record DRKI01000146.1, read on the forward strand.
GAGCCCGTCGGACCTGACAGTCCGGCAGGCAGCGATGTCCGCTACGAGCCCGCGTTCGAAGAACTCCAGGCCGAGATCGACAAGTTGTCCCTCCCGTCCGCCGCCACGGAAGGCGTTGACTGGGAGAAGGTCTCGGACCTGGCCGCTTCCATCCTGGCCGACCAGGCCAAGGACCTGCTCGTGGCCGCCTATTTCGGCGTGGCCCGGATCCATCTCGACGGGTACCGGGGGCTGGCCCTGGCCCTGCAGGTCCTGGCCGACCTGCTGGAGAACTTCTGGGACACCCTGTTTCCGAAAAAGAAACGGATGCGCGGCCGGCTGGCGGCCGTGGAATGGTGGGTCGAAAAAAGCGAGGCCGCCCTGGAGATGTTTTCGCAGGATGTCATTGCCGAGGAGGAAAAGGCAGCCCTCTATACCGCCTGTGACCGGCTGGAGCAGTTGCTTGCCGACCTGTTCCCGGAACCCCCGAGCCTGGGGCCGTTGACGCGTCTGCTTGACAACCTGGCCGTGGCTGCAGGGCCGGCTGTCTCCTCCGCCCCCGAGCCCGAGCAGCGGCCACCGGCAACGCCGCCTCCCGGCCCGGAACCTTCACCTGCCGCGGCGGCACCCCGGCCGGCGCAACCGGTTTCCCCGCCGGAAGCGACCCCTGTCAGTGCCGACAACGCCGAAACCGCGGTGCAGAACGGCCTGCAGCTCCTGCGCCGGGCAGCGCCCCTGCTGCGGGAAGACAATCCGGCCGGACCGCAACCCTATCGGCTGCTGCGGCTGGCCCTCTGGTCACCGGTTGACAGCCTGCCGCCTGCCACCGATTCCAGGACCCTGATCCCCCCGCCCGAGCCACAGACCGTCACCATGCTCCACGACATCGCCGGGCGCGGAGACTGGGCCGTCCTGGTGGAGGCGGCGGAAACGCAGCTCAGCCAGTACATATTCTGGCTGGACCTGAACCGCTACAGCGCAGAGGCCCTGGCACACCTCGGCCCGCCGTATGCCGCTGCCTGCGACGCCGTTCGCCGGGAGACCGGGTGCCTGCTGCAGCGGTTACCCGGCCTCGAGGGACTGGCCTTTGCCGACGGCATGCCCCTGGCCGATCCCGAGACGCGGGACTGGCTGCAGACCCTTGCCCCCGGTGGCGGCGTGGCCGAAATCGGCCTGGCCGACAGCGAGGACCGGGAGACCGGGGATGACCGGTTCGCCGAGGTCATGGACCAGGCGCGGACCCTCATGGAGGACAACAAGCTGATCAAGGCGGTCGCCCTGCTCCGGGAGGAGATGCTGCACTGTGTTTCGGCCCATGAGCGGTTTCGGTGGCGACTGGCCCTGGTCCGGCTGTTGATCCGATCGAAAAACAGCAGCCTGGCTCTCCCCCATTGCGACCAGTTGCTCGGCGATATCGACACCTACCGGCTGGAGCGCTGGGATCCCGGCCTGGCCCTGACCTGCTTCAAGGTCATCCGGGCCGGCCTGAAGACCCTGCCGGACGAGACCGCCCGGGAACGTGCCGACGCCATGCTGCACCGCATCGCCCGCCTCGACCCCGTGGAGGCCCTCCGCCAGGGCGCGGGATGATGGAAAAGAGGGCGTGTTGTACCAATTCGATCCGAATACGGGTTTCGCGGTGGCGGGATTTATGCTATACAGTTAATTATCCGTGCAATATCTCAGAAAAGGGGGAATGTCATGGCCAAGGAAGCATCCGTAGCCCCGAAGGAGAGGGTCAATATCGTCTACCGCCCCGCCACAGGTGATGCCCAGGAAGAGGTGGAACTGCCGCTGAAGCTGTTGATAATGGGAGATTTCACGCTCAGCGAGGATGACCGGCCCCTGGAGGACCGGGAACCGGTCAGCGTGGACAAGGACAACTTTGACGAGGTCCTCAGGGCGCAGAAGATCTCGCTTTCCATGACGGTTCCGAATAAGCTCTCCGATGACCCGGACGAGGAGATGAACGTCTCCCTGGGATTCGATTCCATGAAGGATTTCGGCCCCGAGGCCATCGCGGAAAAGGTGCCGGAGCTGAAAAAGCTGCTGGAGCTGCGCAAGGCCCTGACGGCTCTGAAGGGACCGTTGAGCAATGTGCCTGAATTCCGGAAAAAGATCCAGGGCCTTGTCGAGGATGATGCGGCAAGGGAGCAGTTGCTGAAAGAACTTGGCGTGGATGACAAATAAGGGAGAGTGCATATGGCCGGCGAACAGGAACAGATTGTCCCGGGAGAGGAGCGGACCGTAGAGCAGCAGGTTTCGTTGCTGGATGAGATCACCCAGGCCACGAAACTGCAACCGGCCGACGAGGCCTTTGATATGACCAAGAAGGGCGTGGAGGCCCTGATTTCCCAGCTCATTGCGCCCGGCAGGGAGGCGGGCAAGGTCACCAAGGCCGTGGTGGACGATATGATCGCCGAGATCGACAAAAAACTCGGCCTCCAGGTTGACGCCATTCTCCATCATCCCGAGTTCCAGAAGCTGGAATCGGCCTGGCGTTCCCTGAAGTACCTGGTGGACAACACCGACTTTCGGGAAAATATCAAGCTGGAGATGCTCAACGTGAGCAAGGAGGACCTGCTCGACGATTTCGAGGATGCGCCGGAGATTCCCAAGTCCGGGCTCTACAAGATCGTGTACACGGCCGAATATGGCCAGTTCGGCGGCCAGCCCTACGCGGCCCTGATCGGCAACTACGAATTCGGTCCCGGCCCCCAGGATATCAAGCTGCTGCAGAACGTGGCCAGCGTGGCCGCCATGGCCCATGCGCCGTTCATCGCCGCCGCCGGCCCCCAGTTCTTCGACCTGGACGACTTCCGGGATCTCCCCAATCTCAAGGACCTCAAGTCCATCTTCGAGAGTCCCAAGTACATCAAGTGGCAGTCCTTCCGCGAGTCCGAGGATGCCCGCTACGTGGGGCTTACCCTGCCCCGCTTTCTGCTTCGTCTTCCCTACGGGCCCGAGACCATGCCGGTCAAGGCCTTCGACTATGAAGAGCACGTGGAAAACGGCCACGATCGGTACCTGTGGGGCAACACCGCCTTTGCCTTTGCCACCCGCCTGACCGACAGTTTCGCCAAGTACCGCTGGTGCGCCAACATCATCGGGCCCATGGGCGGCGGCACGGTGGAGGACCTGCCCCTGCACCAGTACGAGGCCATGGGCGCAATCCAGACCAAGATCCCCACCGAGGTTCTGATCTCGGAGCGGCGGGAGTTCGAACTGGCCGAGGAGGGGTTCATCGCGCTCACCATGCGCAAGGGCAGCGACAATGCCGCCTTCTTTTCCGCCAACTCGGTGCAGAAACCCAAGTTCTTCGGCATCAGCAAGGAGGGCAAGGAGGCCGAGCTCAACTACAAGCTGGGCCTGCAGCTCCCCTACATGTTCGTCATCAACCGGCTGGCCCACTATCTCAAGGTGATTCAGCGGGAGAACATCGGCACCTGGAAGGAGCGCAGTGACCTGGAAAACGAGCTCAACAAGTGGATCAGCCAGTATGTGACCGAGATGGACAACCCGCCCCCCATCGCCCGCAGCCGCAGGCCGCTGCGCGAGGCCCAGGTGACCGTGGAGAGCGTGGAGGGGGAACCGGGCTGGTACCGGGTCGGGCTGAAGGTCCGGCCCCACTTCAAGTACATGGGGGCCTTCTTCACCCTCTCCCTGGTCGGCAAGCTGGATAAAAAATAACAGAGGAGGCGAGCAATGGCACTGAATGCATACCTGAAACTGACAGCGGAATCCACCGGCGAGATCAAGGGCTCGGTGACCCAGACAGGGAGGGAAGACTCCATCATGGTGATCGCGGTTGAGCACGAGATCGTCTCGCCGCGCGACGCCGCCTCCGGCCTGCCCACCGGCAAGCGGCAGCACAAGGCCCTGGTGATCACCAAGGAGGTGGACAAGTCCAGCCCGCTTCTCTATACGGTCCTGGTCAACAACGAGAACATCACCAGCTGGGAACTCCGTTTCTGGCAGCCGTCCGCCTCGGGCCAGGAGGTCCAGCACTATACGATCCAGCTTGAAAACGCCTCCATCTCGGGTATCCGGATGGAGATGCTCAACAACAAGTACCCCGAGAACATGGCCCACAAGGAACGCGAGCACGTCTCCTTTACCTACCAGAAGATCATCTGGACCTGGGAGGACGGCGGCATCACCGCCCAGGATGATTGGGAAGCCCCCAATGCCTGATACCTGCGCCTGAGCCGTGCGGGAAGAGCGGTTGCTCGAACGGATCCGGCGCCGGGAGCGGGAGCCCTGGCGCCGGGAGCGGCAGGAGCCCAAGCAGGTGGTCGATTCCATCCTTGCCCACCTGCACCATATTCTCAACACCAGGCGGGGTAATGTCGTGATCGCCGAGGACTACGGGGTCCCCGATTTCACCGAATTTCTTTCCCACTACCCCGATTCGCTGCGCGAGTTCGAACGGGCCATACGCCAGACGATCAGCAGGTACGAGCCGCGGCTGGGAGCGGTGCGGGTCAGCTTCGTTCCCAGGGAAGATGACCGGTTCGTGGTCCGTTTCCAGATCAGTGCCCGCCTGGCTGTGGATTCGTCAAGGGAACCGGTCCTGTTCGAGAGCATCCTCGACAGTGACGGCAAGATCAGGCTCAAGGGATAACGCCCATGCTCAACCGCTACTATCTCCAGGAGCTGGCCGCCCTGCGCGACCTGGGCAAGGAATTCGCCGAGGCCCACCCGGCCATCGCCTCCATGCTCAGCGGACCCACGGCAGATCCGGACGTGGAGCGCCTCCTGGAGGGAGTGGCCTTCCTCACCGGCCTGATACGGGAGAAACTCGATGACGATTTTCCAGAGATCGTCCATGACCTGATCCAGCTTGTCTGGCCCCATTATCTCAGGCCGCTGCCGGCCGGATCCATCGTCGCCTTCCGGCCAAAGCCCTCGCTGAAACAGCCCCTGGTTGTCCCGGCCGGGGTGCAGCTCGCCTCGGTGCCGGTGGAGGGAACCACCTGCCTGTTCCGCACCTGCTACGATGTCGAGGTGCAGCCGCTTCGGCTGCTCGACGCCTCCTTTGTCGAGCCGCCGGGCCGGCCGCCGGCCATTCTCCTCCAGCTGGAACTGAGCGGTATCCCCCTTGCCTCCTGGATGCCGGAGAAACTCCGGTTCCACCTGGCCGGCGACTACCCGGCGGCCACGGACCGCTACCGGTTGCTGCGCCGCCACCTGCACCGGATCGTCATCAGCAGCGAGGGCGGCCGGGACCTGGTTCTGCCGCCGCAACACCTGGAGCCGGTGGGATTGTCCATGGCCGAGGGGAGTATTCCCTATCCGGCCGCCTCCTTTCCCGGTTACCGGATCCTGCAGGAGTACTTCACCCTGCCGCAGAACTTTCTCTTTCTCGACGTGACCGGCTGGGAGCAGTGGCAGGGGCGCGGCGAGTCGGGCAGGTTCGAGATCCGGTTCGAACTGGCGGATCCTTCCGGCCCGATGCCGCGGATACGGCGAAACGATTTCGTCCTCTTTGCCACTCCGGTGATCAATCTCTTTCCCCACGAGGCCGACCCCATCCGCCTGGACCATCGCCGCACCGAGTATCGTGTCCGGCCCACATCCAGCCGCATCGATCACTTCCAGGTCTATTCCGTGGACAAGGTGGTGGGATACGTCCAGGGATCGGCCACGGCCCGGGAATATGTACCCTTTGATCACTTCAGCCGGGCCGCGGCCACCGGACCGGTCTACCATCTCCGCTACCGGAGCGCCCCTGCCAGGCCCGGTTCCGAGGTCTTCCTCTCGGTAGCCTATCCGCCCGAGGCCGGCCCGCCGGTGACCGAGACCCTGAGCATCGGCCTGACCTGCACCAACGGCGGGCTCCCGGAGAGTATCCAGAAAGGCGACATCTGCCGGCCCACCAGCAGCACGCCGGAGTTCGTCGAGTTCGCCAATATCACCCCGCCGACCCTGGGTGCCCAGCCGCCCCTGGACCGGAACCTGCTCTGGCGGCTGCTCTCCCACCTGTCGCTCAACAGCGTTTCCCTGGCCACGACCAGGAACCTGAAGGCCCTGCTGGGGCTGTATCTCTTCCCGGACACCCGCGACCGCACCGCCCTGCTGGCCAACCGTAAGCGGATCGCCGGCATCGAGAAGGTCGCCAGCCGTGGCGTGGACCGGCTGGTATCGGGGCTCATGCTCCGGGGGCGCGAGATCGAGGTCAGCGCCCGGCACGACCATTTCGCCAGTCCGGGCGACCTCTACCTGTTCGGATGCGTGCTCAACGAGTTCTTCGCCGTTTACGCCACCCTCAACTCCTTTACCCGCTTTGTTCTCCGGGAAACCCTGCAAGGGGAGGTGATCACATGGCCGGCACGGATCGGGGAACGACCCCTGACTTGAGGCTCGACCTCAAGCTGTCCCTGCTCAAGGAGGGACACTCATA
>DRKI01000147.1 GCA_011051875.1 Desulfobulbus sp.
CCAGGGCCTCATTCATGAACCGCTCATCGCTGATCGTCACCTGTCTCTCCCATCGCCTGTGCCATCTCGGCCGGCGCTCAGCTCAATCGCCAATCGTCCTCGCCGGCCACGGTGGCCCATGGTAAACCAGAACCTGGCCTCCGTCAACAGCTACACCTGAATTGAGCGGTTCACCCACCTGCAAGAGAAAACAGATAAATGATTATACATGGTTTTCGATGTAGCCAGGTTACAGGCTGCGGCCGAAACCGAGCACCCGCTTGTTGATCACCATGCCGGTCCGGGGCTGCAGCCATTCCTGGCCCGTGGAGACAAAGGGCAGATAGACAAGGGAAATGGAGAGATCGGTCGGACGGACCCGGGGCAGGACCGGAAAGATCCGTTTCGGGCTGGCCGCCGAGGCGGCCAGGATCACCTTGACGGCCTGGCGCGCCTCTGCCGGGGGCAGGGTCACCGGATAGAGGCCGGGCCGCACCGTGGCCGGCTGCGGCCGCAGCCGGTACTGGCCCATGGTGGCCTGGCGGCCCAGGCGGAGAAACAGCCGCGGGCGGATCCGGAACGCCGGAATCCAGAATTCCATGGGCCTGCTGCGCCATTCGGGCCTGGGCAGCATGGGCTGGTTGGTCAGCTCGATGAAATCGGCAAAGCTCTCCATGGCCAGGGCCGGGATCCGGGCCCCAATCCGCCAGAAGCCGATATACAGCCGTGTGCGCTGGTCACCGGCCACCACCTTCCAGGACACGGGCAGCAAGCCGGTATTGTCCGCCAGCCAGGCACGGTCGCAGTTGCTGCAGGTCAGCAGAAGGCCGTCTCCTTCCCCGTCCAGGTTCCAGCCGCAGTGAGGACAGAGGGTTGGCAGGAAATCCACCTGCCAGCGGGTGGAAAAGGGAATTCCCTGCAATCCGTCCGCATCCTCCCGCACCACGAGCAACCGCTCCCGGATGGCATCGAACAGGCCGGACTCCCGGCGCTGCAGGGGCAGGTAGATAAAGCTCACGGTCTCGCCGATAAAGGCCCGGTGGTACATGGTTCCCTTGTCCCGGAACAGGGTGGAGAGGCGGGCGGCCCGCTCCAGGACCGCGGCGGCGCGGATGGTGGGCCGCAGGAAAGCGCCGCCGGTGGCCTCACCGAGACGGGCCAGCCGCATGGCCTGGGGCCGCAGCCCCAGGGAGGGCGGCAGGCCCGGCTGGTCCACTGCGGCCTGGGTGGTGTCCACCAGCTGGTGCTCGATCCGCTCTTCCCTGACCAGGAAGATCGTTCCCTTGAAGCGCAGGTAGGGGGCATGGAGCAGATCCGATTGCCGGCCGCGTACCGGCAGGACATAGCGGAACAGGCCGCGGCTGCGCAGAAAACTCCTGACCCCGCAGTAGGAACAGGTCAGCAGCCGGTCCGACTCGGAGAGCTCCACCGGACCACCGCACTGGGGACAGGGCTGCTCGATCCTGATATCCATGGAGCGGCAGGATTATGCGATCTTACGCCCGCAGTGGTTGCAGAAGCTGGCGCCGGGCAGGTTCTCGGCCCGGCAGTGGGGACAGACCAGGACCTGCGGCCGCTGCGCAGTCGGCCGGCCGCAGCGGGAACAGAACCTGGCGCCCGGAGTCAGGTTCTTGCCGCAGTTGCCGCACTGGCCCAGGACCAGCAGTTGATGGCCACAGAGGGGGCAGAACCGGGCATCGGCCGGAACCTGCCCCCCGCAGTCCGGGCAACTGGTTCCCGGCTCTCCGCCCCGGGTGGCGCCCGCTGCCGCAGCCGGTTGGCCGAAACCGCTGAACATGGCCGGCATCATCATCCCCATGCCCAGGCCAAGGCCGGCCCCGGCCTCACCGCCGGCGTCGGCGGCCTTTTCCATGGCCATGGCCGCCTTCATGCGCACGAAGTTGTCCATGTCCCGGATCACGCTGAGCCGGCCGCGGTCGTCAATGGCCGCCTGCACCTCCCCGGGCGGAGTGATGGAGGTGATGTAGAGTTCGTCCAGGGCCAGGCCGAAACGGCTGAAGTCGTTGACCAGCCGATTCTTCAGGTCCACGGCCATCTCGTCGAACCGGCCGGGCAGGTCGAAGAGGGTCTCCAGGGTTTCACCCAGGAAGTCGTTGAGACGGGAGACGATCACCCGCCGCAGGTACTCTTCCACCTGGGCAGTGGTGTACTTGCCCATGGTGCCGGCCAGGGTGTTGATGAAAAGCACCGGCTGCACCACCCGGATGTTGAACACGCCGTGCGCCCGCAGCCGGACCAGGCCCAGCTCAGCGTCCCGGAAGGCCACCGGATCACGGGTACCCCACTTCAGGTTCGGAAAAACCTTGAGGTTGACGAAGTAGACCTCGGCCCGCAGCGGACTGGTCATGCCCCAGGGCGCGGACAGGATCTTGGTCAGGATGGGAATGTTGCCGGTCCTGAGCGTATGCCGGCCGGCGGCAAAGGCGTCACAGGCCCTCCCCTTGTAGAAGAGGACCGCGGCCTGGGACTCACGGACAGTGAGCTGGGCGCCGTACTTGATCTCGCCCGAACCGTGTTCCGGCAGCCGGTGGAGCAGTTCCTTGCCTGTCTCGTCAAACCATTCCAGGGATTCCAGGAAGATGAGGTTGTCTGCGCCCATTGGATACTCCTTGTGTGCAGTGGTACGGTTTCCTGTGTCATGCGTCTTGCGGCATCCATATGTTTCAGTATATGATACCGGTCATCCTGATACCAAATGGAAACAACGGGATTGCGGACCAACCATTCCAGGGAGAGCAACATGACGGATTTCAAGGATCAGTGGACACTGGAGGCGGCCATGGAGATCCTCCGCCATCCCACGGTGGACAGCCGGACCTGGGCCGAAGCCGTTGAATGGCTCCTTCTCTATGGTCCGCCCGAGATACAGCAACTCCTGCAGCAGGCCTCGGGCCACGCCACCAGGGAAAATTTCCCCGATCTCAGGCCCAGCGGTTTTACCCCGGACGGACAGCCCTGCTACGACATCAGTGACCTTGCCCGGTCCCTGGACATCAGCGAAGAAGATGCCGCCATGCTGGTGGCTGAGAAAGAGGCGCGGCACGGTATCCGCCAGCTCTTTGCCAGGGACGAGACCCGCAAGATCCAGTAGGCGGCAACGTGGAGGACTGCCGGTTTCACCCTCCAGAGCCGGCCGTTTACCGGCCTGCATTCCGGATCTACCCGAAAACACCGGTTCCGTCATCCGGGACCAGTGTTAACAGGATTCCGGCGTGTCTCCTGCTCCACAGAAAAACGGCTGCCGGTGACAACCGGCAGCCGTTTTTGCGAAACCGGCCCCTTGTGAGTGCCGGGAGCGCCCGGCCCTTCTCCCGGCCGGGCTGACAATTCCCTCAGAACCTGGCCACCAGCTGCAGCCAGAACTTTTTTGTGTCTGTCTTGTACTCATCGGCATTGTAGTCGGCATAGCCCATGAGCACGCTGTAGTGCCGGTTGATCTTCTTCTCGACCAGGAAATCCCATTCATCGCCATAGTCGGCCCCACCCTCGTCGGCATCGAACTGGTGGTAGACCACCTGCACCTTGTGGCCATGGATCATGGCGCCCACGGAGGCGTAGAGGTCTTTGAGCCCGGTGTCCGGAGTGGTCAGGAACTGGTCGGCCCAGCCGTTGAACTTGTGGTTGGTGCCCAGCGGTGTCTTGAAGGAGACCCCGTTGTCGGCGGACTGGAGCATCCAGGCCACGGAGGCGGACAGGCTGCTCACCAGGGGACAGACATCCTTGTACCTGAGTCCGCCGACGAAATGGTAGTAATCGGCGCTGAAGTCGGTCGGATTGTCCTGGTAATCGGCCTGCACCGCATACTCGGCGGTATAGAGAAAATCCAGGGAATCGGTCGCCGGTGCCGAGCCCTTGAACCTGATACCATATGTCTGGCTGGAGAGCCCGTAGTCGGCCTGGTCGTCATAGTCGAGCAGGTAGGCATAGGCGCCCAGCCTGCCGATACCGCTGAAGGTGTAGGCGATATTGACGAGCGGCGAGGACATGTTCACGTCCCGGCTCTTGATGTTGCGCACGTTCCAGACATAAGAGAGCCTGAGGTCCAGGTTCGGCAGCGAGGTGGAAACAATCGAGACCGCGTCAAAGGTCTGTTCCATCTGCCGCCAGCCCACTGCGCCGATGAACCGCTGGTCATCCCAGTTCATCCGCTGCCGGCCCGCCTTGACCATGGTCCCCTCGTAGCCTGACCAGGAGAGCCAGGCCTGGTTCAGTTCCCCCTTGTTGGGATCGGCGATGACCGCGTAATCGGTCTTGTTGTTGTCGGTGTTGTTATAATCCTCAACAAAGACCGAATTGTTGCCCTCGAACTCGGCAAAGGCCTGCAGGCCGGAAAACTTCGGCGTCAGGTAGCCGAGCCTGATCCGGATCGGGTCGCCGTTGGCGGTCTTGAGCCCGTCCTGCTCCACGTGCTCGTAGCGGTAGCGGATGTTGAAGGTGATCCGGCCCCAGTCGCCCTGCAGGGCGTCGGCGATGGTGTCATTGAACCCTGCCGCTCCGGCCGCTGCCGGGACCATGGTGGTTGCCAGCAGGACTGCGCCGGCCAGCGCCCCCCTGCCCGTCCTGATTCCGATTGCATCATTTCTCCTGTGCATGCTCGTTCCTCCCTTGCGCAAAATGATATGCAAAGCGGACACCTGCACGGCTTCCCGGGTCGGCTCCGTCCCAGGCAAACGCCAGGGCGGCCGGACCACAGGCATCCACGCAGGCGCCGCAGTTCCAGCAGTAGACGGAAAGTGTTTCCCCCCTGGCAGGGCGAAGCGCCATGGGGCAGGCCTGGCTGCACCTTTCGCACTCTATACATCGTTCCGGCGCCAGGGTCACGACCATTCTGCGTCGGGCCCCCACCAGGGCCAGCAGCCCGCCCAGGGGACAGAAGGAGCGGCAGAAGACCCTGCGGCCTGCCAGCTCGGGCGCGAGCACCGCCACCAGGAAGAGCCCTTCCAGGGCAAAACGGCGTGAGAAAACAGCCATCATGATCTCCCTGCCCACCAGGCCAGGTGGTGAAAGGACAACAAAGACCGGCGCCCCCAGGATCATGGTGAGCAGAAGTTCGGCCACCAGGGCGAACCAGATGAGATGGTGTCCGAACCGCACACGTCCGCCGCGCCGTCTGCTCCCCGGAAGGCGGCACCTCTCGATGATCTCCGCGAAAAAACTGATCGGGCAGATCCAGGAACAGAAGACCCGGCCCAGGAGAAAGGCCAGCAGCAGGGGAATGGCCATGCCGATGAGCGAGGGCAGATAGAGGCTGCGGGTCACCAGCAGACTTTCCAGTCCTTCCAGCGGCGAGACAAACCAGAGATGCCCCACGCCCAGGGACTGGTACCACCCCTGGAGCCAGTTGATCCCGAAAAAGTAGTTGAGAAAGGGGTTGACCAGGATCACCAGGAAGGCGAGAAACAGGGTGAGCAGCCGCCATGGGCCGTAACGGCCGGCAGTGGTTCCGGCACCTCCTGCCCTGCCGGATTGCACCGGCCGCGGGCCGGCGGGCCTGGCAGCCGTTTCACTCTGCATGGGCATAGATCGGCTCGATATTGACGGCCTTGAGGCCGAGGTCGTCGGTCACCGGACAGGCATGGGTGCAGAGGCCGCAACCGGTGCAGGTATCCTCCCGGATCACCGGCTTCAACCGGTCAAGCACAATGGCCCTGTTCTTGAAAGGACATTTGTCGTAACAGGTCCGGCACAGGGTCTTGCCGGACCAGGCCAGGCAGGTGAAACGGTTGATCACGGCCAGCCCCATACGGGTCTGCTCCTGGCCGATCCTGGCCAGGGTACCGGTGGGACAGACCTGAACGCACTTCATGCACAGGGTACATGGTATCTGTTCCACGGCGATCAGGGGCGTGCCGGCAAAGACTCCGGCGCGGATATCAAGCAGGGTGATGGCATGATAGGGACAGACTTCCACGCAGCGGCCGCAGCGGATGCAGCGGCCGGCAAAAAGATCTTCCGGCACCGCGCCGGGCGGCCGCAGCCGGTTGGTGGCCACGGGGGAGGCCAGGATCCCTGCCCGCAGGGATACGGGCCATGCGAGCAGGATTGCAGCCCACGCCGGTACACGCCGCAGAAATTTCCGCCGGTTCATTGCTCCTGGTGGCTGCGCAGGCCGAACAACCGTTCCCCGGAGCCCGGCCGCTCTATCTCATCCTCGGCATTGAGATAGGTGAGCCCGACGCTGAGAATGGTCCGTACACCGTTTATCTCCCTGACCAGGCCTTCCATGGCGTCAAGGGAGCCGGTGTCGAGCACGGCAACGATATTGCCCTCGGCGTCGGAAGCATGCACCTCCAGGGCCTTGAACCCGGCCAGGGCCTGCAGCGTCGCCTCCAGGTCATCGGGACGGGTGGTGATGACTACGCCGGCTATCGGCATCCGGTTCCTCCTCTTGATCTGAAATGACTGCCGGCTCCTGTTCCAACTGGATGGGACGATTCAGCCATCTGCAACCAGCAGAAGTTAAATGATTTCCCATATCCAATTACCCCCTGGAACCCATTCTCCGGAACGATGCAGGAACCGCCGGCAAACCGGCCTCCCGCGATTGCTGTCCAACTCCGGAGATGGCCTGCTGTTTTCTTGTTTTTTGTCAGAAAGTCCAGGGAAGGCACTACCCCCGCACCAGAAAGGGTTTCAGCGGCCTGGGGCCGGACACCCTGCGCACGGTGGCTGCGCAGATCTTGAACTCCGGCTCCTTTGAACCCGGATCAAAGGCGTCCTTGGTCACCTTGTTGATCATCCTGCTCTCCTCCTGATCGTGCCAGTAGACAAAGACCATGCCTTCCACCGGACCTTCGTAGACCTTGGCCGGCAGCAGGTTGACACCGCGCCGCGAACGGACCTCCACCATGTCACCCGGGCTGATACCCAGCCGCCTGGCGTCCCTGGGGTTGATCTCCACGTAGGCGTAGGGATTGGCCCGCAGCAGCTCCGGGACCCTGCCGGTCATGGACATGGTATGCCAGTGATCGATGATCCGGCCGGTGGAGAGATAGAAGGGATAGCCGGCATCGGGCATTTCCTCCGGATCGGCCTGGGGCCGCAGCCAGACCCAGAGTTTGCGGTCCGGATGGGCCGGGCCGTAGAACTGGTATGGCAGATCGTTCTGCGAGTGGATGGTGGCCAGGGGATCCTTGCCCTTGACGAATTTCTTGGTCGTACCGCCGGTCAGGGCATACTTCTCGTCCAGGGCCGGCCACTGGACGCCGTCGGCCATCCTGGCCAGGACCTCGTAGGTGGCGCCGCGCAGGTCGTTGTCGCGTCCCTTGGTGACCTTCTGGGTATACTCTGTCCAGATGGCCCGCGGCAGATCATAGGAGGCGTCCAGTCCGGAAAACGGCTTGATGCACTGGCTGATCACCGGATCCTTCATCCTGTCGGCCAGCCGCGCCGCCCACTCGCGGACGATCCAGACCTCGGGCCGGGCATCACCGGGCGGGTCAATGGCCTTGCGGGTGAGCTGGGAACGGCGCTCGGTGCAACCGTAGACCCCGGTCTTTTCAAAGTGAAAGGCCGTTGGCAGCACCAGGTTGGCATATTCGGTGGTGCGGGTCGGAAAGATATCAGTGCAGACGATGAAGACATCTTCCCGGGCCAGGCCTTTGTTATAGTGGTCGCAGTTGGGTAGCGACTGGGCCGGACTGGTACAGTTGATCCAGATGGCCTTGATCCTGCCGTCGTTGACCGCCGAGAACATGGCCATGGTATGGTAGCCGGGCTTGGGCGGAATGCGGCCCCTGGGGATGCCCCAGGCATCCTCCACCTGGTTGCGCAGCTTTTCCTTTTTCACCAGCCGGTGACCCGGCAGAATATGGCAGAGGCCGCCGCCCTCGCGTACCCCGCCGCAGGCATTGGGCTGGCCGGTGAGGGACAGGGAATCAGCGCCCTCCTTGAGGAGCTGACCGGTGAGGATGTGCAGGTTATGGATCAGGTTGTTGGCCCAGACGCCGCGCTTGCGCTGGTTGATGCCCATGGTCCAGAGGCTGACGGTTCCGGTGGCCGTGGCGAACCAGCGCGCCACCTGGCGGATATCGTCGGCCGTGATGTTGCCGCCGCAGATCCCGGCCACCTTCTCCGGCGTATAGCCGGCAACGAATTTTCTGTAATCGTCCAGCGAGACCTCCTTCTTTTCCTTGCCCTGGCGAAAGGTGGCATAGGTGGAGAGGAAGTTCTGGTCATAGAGTTTTTCCTCCATAATGACATTGGCCATGCCGTTGAGCAGGGCGAGATCGGTGCCGGGCCGGAACTGGAGATGCTTGTCCGCGATGCGTGATGTCTGGGAGAGACGCGGATCCGCGTTGATCACCTTGACCTCGGGATTGTCCAGCTTGCGGCGCATGATCCTGCGGAAGAGCACCGGGTGGGCCTCGGCGGTATTGGATCCGATGATGAAAAAACAGGTGGCCTTTTCCATGTCCGCATAGCCGCCGATGGGTTCATCGGCGCCGAACGAGGTCAGGTAGCCGCCCACGGCGCTGGCCATGCACAGCCTGGGATTGCCTTCCACGTTGTTGGTCTGCAGACCGCCACGCATGATCTTCTGAAAAAGATAGGTTTCCTCGGTCAGCGCCTGGCCGGAGCCATAGTAGGCCACCGAATCATTGCCGTGCTGCCGGACCGCGTCGGCGAAACGGGCTGCGGCGATATCCAGGGCCTGGTCCCAGGAGATCTTCCTGAAGGGGTCAGTCTTCTTTTCCCGGTACAGGGGCGTGGTCAGCCGGTCCGGGTGTCGCATGCACTTCCAGAACAGCATGCCCTTCATGCAGAGATAGCCGAAATTGGTCCGGGCCCCGGGGATGCCACGCAGCCCAACCGGTTCACCCTTCTTCACGCCCAGTTCGAGCCGGCAGCCGGAACCGCAGAGTCGGCAGGTACCCGGATGCCAGGTGATCCCTTCCTCTGTCCCGGCAAGAGCGGTCCCGTCAAAGGGCAGATGAACGCCAACATAGGAAGCAGCGGAGAGCGCTGCCGTCTTCTTAAGGAAATCTCTTCTTGTCTGAGCCATACCAACATCCTCCCGGCAGATACCTGGTAAACGTTCACCTGCACCCCTCTTCGTCCGACCAGGACTTCCCGCATGGCGGGCCACAGGCCGGCCGGCCTGCCTGAACGAATATGGAGCACGGGCAGACGGTTACAATTTGGAGACAATGCCAAGGTGCCAGCACCCCGGTGAACGGTTACGATACTTGTCACCCGGCACGTGGCCGGACCGGATCCGGTCCGGCCGCAACAACCCATGACCTGAATCGGGCGTTACACCCGTCTGCTTTTCCACTGCCGCGGCAAAGCGGGCAGCCCGCTCCGGATACACCGGACCGGATATCCATGGCGCCAACGGTCTCGCCTACTTCCTCCTGAAAGAATGTGGCAGGTGACATTGCCAGCACGCCCGGTCGGCGGGACATTTCTGCATCATCTTTTCATGGCAGACGGCGCAATTATCACGTTTCGGCGTCAGGCGGAAGGTCTCGAAGGTGCCATGACACTGGTAGCACTTGACCATGGCGATGCCATGGGCCGAATTGTACCACTGGCTGTACACCTCCGGTGTGGCCTCACGATGACACTGGGAACAGGGGATATACATCTCCTGCTCGCTCAGTTGCGGATGGGAAACAGCTTCGGCGCCGGTTGACCAGCAGATGGCCGTGGCGGCAACGACCGCCGCCACGGCACCCCGGACATGCAACAGACCCTTCTTCACAGCACACCTCCTCTACCCTTTGTTTACCGGCCGGCCCTGCGGCAGCCGGCGTTGATCTCGGCGTCCTGCGACCGCGTACAAGTCCTGTCTTGATCCCGGGTTATTGGATATCCCGTGATCGGTTACGCCGCCAAGGTTCAGGGGCGCAGGTCCCTGCAGGATCGCCGTGCAACATCATGAAACCCGGCTTGAGCCTTTCAGCCATCGCAGATTGAAGAAGATAAATGATTACAACTGGCTTTCAATTTACGTGTTGCAAATGAATGAACCGCCTCAATTCAGATGGAAAAATTTTTCCGCCACCACGATGGCGTCCCGATGCCCCACATGGGGATGACATCCGACACAGCCCCTGTTCCGGCCCGCCTCTTCCCCCCTGCAGGGCACGGCCTGGCTGTCCGATCCGGTCCGTGCAGGTGAAAAAAGAGCGCCATGGCAGTCCAGACAACCGGAATCATAGGTAAACAACGTGCGATTCTGCCTCGCGTTGCCGGCCCAGTCATACATCCTCGGATCGATGGCAAGATTGCTGGCCAGCCTGCGCAGACCTCGCTGCACCTTGACCCGGACAAAGCGG
>DRKI01000148.1 GCA_011051875.1 Desulfobulbus sp.
GGACGATGTCCTGGCCCGGGTTCCCATGCTCTCGGCCCTGCAGGGTCTGACCGGGGCCCAGGTCCTCTTTGAGTCGCACATGCACTCTTCCGAGCGGATGACCCTGGCCTTTCTCAAGACCGCGGTGGCCAACGGCGCCCGTGTGGCCAACTACCTGGCGGTCACCGACCTTCTGGCCCAGGGCGGCCGGGTTGAGGGTGCCCGGGTACGGGACCGGCTTGGTCACGACGAGTTCGAGATCAGGGCGCGGCTGGTGGTCAACTCGGCCGGTCCCTTTGTCCAGCAGGTCAACCGCTCTCTGCCCGGTCTGCGGCTGCACCACCGGCTGACAGGCTTTTCCCGCGGCGTGCACCTGGTTACCCGGCAGCTCGAACCCCGCTACGCCCTGGCGCTCACCACCAGGAAGAAGACCGAGGGGTTGATCACCCGCGGCGGCCGCCACTTTTTTGTCATCCCCTGGCGCGGCCGTTCCCTGATCGGTACAACCAATGTGCCGGTGGAAGGCGAACTCGATCAGATCCGGGTAACGGCCAGGGACGTGACCGATTTCCTGCAGGACATCAACGAGGCCCTGCCCGAGGCGAACCTGGCAGAGTCGGATGTCCACTACGCCTTCACCGGCATCTACCCGATCATCGCCCGCGAGATCAAGCCCGACACCTACCAGGGCACCGGCGCCTTCCAGATCGTGGATCATGCGAAGAAGGATGGTGTTCAGGGCATAATCACCGCCCTGGGCGCCAAGTTCACCACGGCCCGGCGGGTGGCTGCCCTGGCCGTGGACCTGGCCATGAAACGGCTGGAAAGAAGGGATCCTGGCTGTGCAACATCGCACACCCCCCTGGCAGAGGGTGAAATTCCGGATATCAGGGCATTCGTTCACCAGTGCCAGGGCCGGTATGCGGGTCTGCTTGCCGCCGATGTCACCGACGAACTGATCCGCAACCACGGCCGTGAAATCAACGCCCTGGTCAGGCTGGGCCGGGAGACATCCACCCTGGAACCGGTGGCCCCGGGCCGGCACACCATGGTGGCGGAGATCGAATACGCGGTCAGGAACGAGATGGCCCGCACCCTGGAAGATGTTGTCTTCCGCCGCACCGGGCTCGGCACCATCGGCAATCCGGGCAGGGAAGCGCTCGAGCGCTGCGCCGCCATCATGGCAGGGCACCTGGGTTGGGACAAGGATGAACAGGCCCGGCAACTGGCCATGGTCGAGGACCGCTACCGTTACAGGTAAGGGAGATGGAACAGCTCAAGGTTCTCCATATCGCGCCCACGCCGTTCTTTGCCGACCGGGGTTGCCACATCCGCATCCGTAACGAGCTGCAGGCCCTGCAGCCGCACCCGGTGCAGGCCCTGGTCTGCACCTATCACCTGGGCCGGGATCCGGAGGGCATCGATGTGCGCCGGATCATGCGGATTCCGGGGTATCGCAAGCTCGATGCCGGCTATTCGCCGTTCAAGTTTCCGGCCGATATCCTGCTCTTCTTCCTGGTGCTGCGGACCTGTATCCGGGAGCGGCCGGATATTCTGCACGGGCACCTGCACGAGGGCGGTCTCATCGGCTGGGGCGTGAAGACCTGCCTGTTCTGGCGGCGCATGGCCCTGGTCATGGATATGCAGGGCAGCCTGACAGGGGAGCTGGTCAGTTATGGCACCCTGGATTCGGGGACCTTTGTGACCCGGATGGTCAGCAGCCTGGAGAGAGTTATCTGCCGGTTGCCGGATTTCTTTTTTTGTTCATCCCGGGAGAGTGAAAAGACCCTGCTTGACCGGTTCCGGGTGGCACGGGACAGGGTGCTGCTTCTGCAGGACGTGGTGCCGGACGAGTTTTTCAGTTCGCATAACAAGGCCGTCCTCCGGAGGAAGCATCGGCTGCCGCCTGGGAAGCGGGTCATCCTCTACACCGGCTCGCTCCTGCCCGGAAAGGGGGTACAGCACCTGCTGGTGGCGATGCGTCTGCTCCTGGGTGAACGTGACGACCTGTACTTTGTCCTGGTCGGCTACCCGGTTGATGATGCCAGGGCCTTTGTCGAAGAACATGACCTGGGCGATGATGTGCGGCTGGCGGGCCGTGTGGCCTATGGCGATCTCGCCGGCTGGCTGGGCGCCGCTGACGTGGCGGTCGATCCTAAGGAGGATGATTCCGGTGAGGCCAGCGGCAAGCTGCTCCACTACCTGGCCGCCGGCCTGCCCGTGGCCTGTTTCGAGACCACCAACAACCGCGGCTTTCTCGGCGGGCATGGTTTCTATGCAGAGACCATGGACAGTGTCGGCCTGGCCCGGGCCATCACCGCTGCCCTGGCCGACCCGGTTCTTGCGCGGCGGCACGGAGAGGCGGGCCGGCTGCAGGTTCGCAGGTCCTACTCCATGGCCGCCGTGGGCGGGAGACTGCTGGAGACATACCGGCGCCTTGCGCAGCGGTGAGGGGGTGCGGAAACACCTTGCCGGCGTTGGCAAAGTAAGGTATTTTACAAAATTTTCTGTTTTTTCCAGATCAACCGGTATGGCTGGACCCCGGTATTGCCGGCCGGTCGCAACAGAGCATGAAAACAGTGCCTCCGCTGTCACTGCGGACGACGATTTCCGGATTCAAGGGAAGCGCTGGGCCGACCACTTCAGGTCGGTTTTTTTTGTCAATCTTTTTCTGCCCCCAGGACGAGCAACATGTGCGGGATCTGTGGTTTCAACTGGAACGATGAGGCCCTGGCCAGGGAGATGGCCGGCCGTATCATTCACCGGGGACCGGACCAGGAAGGTGTCTTTGCCGACAGGCACATGACCCTTGCCTTCCGGCGGCTTGCCATCATCGACCTCAGCGAGAACGGCGCCCAGCCCATGACCAACGAGGATGGTTCCGTCCACCTGGTTTTCAACGGCGAGATTTACAACTTCCGGGAACTGCGGGACC
>DRKI01000149.1 GCA_011051875.1 Desulfobulbus sp.
ACCGCTGGTTGCTGGAGAAGGGTATCTGCCTGGGCACCGAGTGCGGTTTTCCCACCTTCATGGGGCTGGGGCTGTCGGTGGAGGAGTCGTACCAGACCATGCGGGATCTCGACGTGGTCGGGCTCGAGTATGAACGGGGAGGCAATGATTTTCAGGAGGCCAGCCAGCGGTTGCGCGATCACATCCTGAATCGTTTCCCCGCCTATATCAGGGAAGATCAGAAAGCCTGGGAAGAAGGTTACTGAACCGCTGAGGGAGAACCCTGCATATGGAAGAATATATTCCCAAGGTCAAGGAACTGGGATATGGACCACGTGCCAGATTGACGATGGCGGAGATCTATTACGGCAATGGCGATGAGGAACGGGCCCTGGAGGAGTGCCGGGTGGCCCTTTCCCTGAACCCTTCCTTTGCGCCGGGGCATGTCATGTTGGCCCGGATCCATGCCGATCTCGGTCGATACGAGGAGGCGCGACAGGCCTGCGCCGAGGCCATTCGTTGTGACTCCCAGCTCAGTGAGCCTTACCTGATCCTGGCCCATATCCACAGTGAACATGGCGAATATGTGGAGGGGATTGCCGTATGTGCCAGGGCACTGGACAGGGACCCGGAGTCAATCATGGCCCTGTCCCTGCTCGGTGACCTGTATCATGCCAGCGGCGAACCGGACAAGGCTGTTGAGGCCTTCCGTAAGGTTATCGAGTTGAACCCGCAGCAGGTCTTTGCCTGGAACAGACTGGCAACGATCTATCATGAGCAGGGGAGAAAAGAGGATGCCGTGCAGGCGGTGAAACGGGTGTTACAGCTCAACCCCACCAGTGCCGATGCCCATTTGGGGCTGGGAGATATCTACCTGGAGCAGGGAGATTTCATGGCCGCCATGCTGGAATACCAGGAGGCGGAAAGAATAGACCCCAAACTGGCCCGGGTGCATTACAAGCTGGGAGAGGTCCATTACCGGCTTGGCGAATACAAGCAGGCGATCCTCGAGAACCGGGCCGCACTGTATCTCGACTTCCGTCTTTCATTGCCCCATCACCGGCTGGGCAATATTTATTTCAGGCTCGGACAGTACGAGGTCGCGGTCTCCCACTACAAGGCCACCCTGCGCTATGATCCGCAGTCGGCATCCGCCCATGGTGACCTGGGCGATGCCTTTGCCATGCTTGGCTGGTACCGAGAGGCAGTGATTTCCTACCAGACAGCAGCGGAGTTGCGGGAAATTGAATGCGAGGAGGGACGGAGGCTGTTTGAGCGGGAGCAGTTCCGGCAGGCGGTTGCCGTGTATCGCAGGGCCCTGGGCCTGGAGGGTGAACTGCAGCTTCCGGAAACCGTAGTGGAGAAGAAGATTATCAGGCCCAAGGTCGAGCAACGGCGCTTTGAGCGCTTTACCGTCAGGCTGCCCGTTGAGCTTCAGGCCCCGGGAACAGAGAGCCTGGAGGGCAAGACGCTTAATATCTCTCACGGTGGTCTGCTGCTCGATTGTCCCGAGGAGCTGGAGGTGGGTACGGAGGTGGACGTAGTGATTAAGAAAGAATTCGGCGAGGAGGATCTGGAACTGCGCGGCCGGGTGGTTCGGGTCGACAAAAAGATGCCGGGCAGCAGCCATGGTGTGAGTATTGAATTGTTCCTGAAGGATGACATCAGTCGGGCCTGGGAGAGTTTTCTTCCTGGTTCCGATCTTCTCTAGGCATACAGGGGGCTGGAATGTGAAAGGGCATGTACCTGTTTTCCGGCAGGATCTCAATATCATCCCGCGCCTGCGGGAGGGTGGTGGATTCTATTACATCGTTCAGGACGGCCTGGGCGGGACGATGCTGGAGCTGGGCGAGGAGGAATACTTCCTCTGCCGGGGTCTTAATGGCAGTGCCACCTTTGAGTCGTTGCAGGAGAGCTTCCGGCAGCGGTTCGGTTACCGGCTGCCCGAAGAGCAGCTGCGGGCCCTGGTCCACCAACTGGATTATGCCGGTTTTCTCACCACATCGCAGCAGGCCAACAGGGGGAGGGAGGATGAACTCATTGTCCCGGATCGGGTCTGGCCACTTTTTGATCCGAACCGCCTGTTTTCCTGGCTGGCTGCCCTGTTCAGCTGGTGGTTCAATCCGGTTTTTCTTGTCTTGTCCCTTGCTGTGATTCTGGCGGCCGCCGGAGTTCTCGTTCGGCATGGATCGGATTTTCTTCTCGAGACCAAGGTGTTCTGGAAGACCGGCGGCAATTTCCTGCTACCGATCCTGGGTATCGTGACGACCAACGTTATCGGCGAGGTGGTCAAGGGAATCGCCTGTCGTTACTACGGCGGGCAGGTGGCCTCCTTCAACCTCACCCTGATCTACCGGCTGGTCCCCCGCTTCTTCAGCGATACCAGCAACGCGATCTTTGAGAGGGAAAGGCGGGCTCATCTCCTGATCCATCTGGCAGGCAGCCTGGCCCAGGTGCTATTCTGCGCTCTCTGCATCATAGCCTGGAACAACACCACCGGCTGGTCTGTGATGCATACGGTCTGGCTGGTCCTGGCCCAGGTTTCCATGGTCTACGTGCTGCTCAACCTAAATCCGTTCCTGGAACGGGATGGTTATTATATCCTCAGCCTGTGGACCGATATGCGTTACCTGAGAAACCGTGCCCTGCGGGTCTTCAAATACCGCATCACCGGGAGGGGATTGCCCGAGCCATTGTCGGCGGCAGAGATGAAGCTGTTCTGGTGGTTTGGTCTGCTGATCTTGATCTTTGAGACAGGGTTCTGGAGTCTGATCCTTGGCACTGCCGGCTTTCTGCTTACGTCGAAGATGAAGGGTGTGGGAGCCATCTTCTTCCTTGTTGTGCTTTGCCTTCGTTTCGAGCAACAGATCAGGGCAGGATTCACGAGAATGGAAAAATGGGGGGAGCGAAGAATTATGTTGAATCAAACTGGATCGATACGAATACGCTACCTGGTGCAGTTCGGCATTCTGTTGATCATTGTCGTTGTCATGCTGTTGCCCTATCGCAGTTCTGTCAGTGGTGAGTTCAGTCTGCGACCCGTGGCCCAGTTCGGAATCCGTGCCCAGGTCCCCGGCAGAATCGAAGAGGTGTTCGTTGAGCAGGGAGAGAAGGTAAAGGCAGGGGAACCTGTTGCCCGGCTCGACAGCCGGGATCAGCAACGCCGGTTTGAAGAGGCACAGGCAACCCGTGATAACATCAAGGCCCAGCTCGATCTGCTGCTGGCCGGTCCCAAACCCGAGGAGATCGCCAAGGCCGAACAGGAGGTGGAAGCGGCGCGGACCAGTCTGCGGCACAGCGAGAAACTGCTCAGGCGGCAGGAGGAAATGTACAGGAACAAGGCTGTGTCTGAGAAAGACTATGACGAGGCGCTCAAGGCCAGAGACATGGACCGGGAACGGTTAAAGATCGCCATCAAAAACCTGGACCTTGTCAAAAGCGGTCCCAGGAAGGAGGAGATTCGGGCCATGGAGGCCCAGCTCCGGCTTGCTGAAGTTGATGTGGATTTCGCTCGCAAGGAGCTGGAATTGACCACCCTGCGCAGCCCCATTGACGGACACATCATCACCGCCTTTCCGGTGCAGAGCGAGGGACAGTACCTGGACAAGGGCGACATGTTCGCAGTTGTCGAGGATTCCAGCCGACTTCTTGTTGATATTCAGCTGCCGGAAGAGGATATCAGTCAGGTCCGGCAGGGGGCAGAGGTCGTTCTCAAGACCTGGGCAGAACCGGCCAGGAAGTTCACCACCAAGGTCCGTACTGTGGCGCCGGTGGCCTTTGAGAAACAGAAGGGGCGGGTCATACGGGCCCTGAGTGAAAAGGAATGGCTCTTTGAGAGAAAGGTCGCTCTGAAGGATGAGGGACGGGTGGTGACGGTGCTGGCAGATCTGACTAATGGGGATTCCTGGCTCAAGACTGATATGACTGGTTATGCCAAGATCCAGGCGGAAACCAGACCTGTCTATGCGGTATTTTTTCGTTGGCTGAGCAGATTTGTCCGGGTAGAGATCTGGTCGTGGATCCCGTGATCGATTCCGGGTTTCATGTCGATAAGTACGGAAAGACAACATGTACCTGCAAGCAAGTGGTGAAAATGTGAAGATCTGCATGCGATTGGGTTCCGGGGGAACCGTAGTGAGAGGACTTCTCTCTGTGGCGGCGATAACATGTCTTTTCCTCCGACCGGTCCCCGGGGCCGCTGCCGGGGAAGAGGCGGCTGCTGTCTCGAATGATGCGATTCGGATCTCGTCTCTGAGTGTGGCTGCCAACCGACAACAGGTTGAAGAGACAAAAACCTATACGCTGGAAGAGACCTTCAACCTGGCCCTGGAGGGACACCCGCGCATCCGGGCCGCCGAAAG
>DRKI01000150.1 GCA_011051875.1 Desulfobulbus sp.
ATGGCAGTCCAGACAACCGGAATCATAGGTAAACAACGTGCGATTCTGCCTCGCGTTGCCGGCCCAGTCATACATCCTCGGATCGATGGCAAGATTGCTGGCCAGCCTGCGCAGACCTCGCTGCACCTTGACCCGGACAAAGCGGGCAAGACTGTCGTGGGGCAGGTGACAGGCCACGCACTGGACCACCACCCCGTGCCGGTTCCTGCCGCCATGGGACGAGGCGGCCCAGGAACTTGCAAAGGGGCGCATCACGTGGCAGCCGGTACAGAATTCCTTCCTGTTGGTCAGACGCAGGGTATAGCCGGATGAGAGCACCACGCCGACCAGGACGAGGAGCACGGACACTGCTGCCCACAGAAGGTGCAGCCGGACCCTGTTTCTTCCTGTTTTTTCCACTCCTGCCGACAATGGATATCACCCTCATGCTGACGGACCCCCGATGGTCTGCATTTACTATTTGATTGCAAATACTATTCCTGTTTTTTTCTCATGTGATTTCATTTGATTATAAAGAAAATCACCCGCGGCGTTACTATCGGGTAGCAGAGTCGCTGCAGATATGTTACCTTTGGGTAACGTGTAGGATGGCCGTTTCGTTTCCGTCCCCAAGGTTTCCTGCCAGGACCAGGGACGATACCGGCCACAGCCTGTCACAGGCGCATCGCAAAAGCTGAGGTGCAGGATCCAGACAGCTCACCATGCAGCTACGCCTCAACAGCAAGTTCACCCTGGCCATCGGCGCCATCCTGACCCTGTCCTACGGGTTGCTGATGTTTTATACCTCCATCCTCCAGAACAGGCTGGTTATCGCCCAGGCCATTCAGCAGGCCCGCATGCTCCATCGCCAGATCCAGCTCACCAGGCAGTGGGTGGCGGACCACCATGGTCTGTTCGTGCTCAAAACCGACCATGACCACGCCAATCCCTACCTGGATAACCCCATGATCAGGGCGGTCGACGGCAAGATATTTGTCAAGCGCAATCCGGCCATGGTCACCCGGGAACTGTCCGAATACGCAGCCCGGGACGGATTCTGCTGGTTCAGGGTCACCAGCCTCAACCCGGTGAACCCGGACAACCGGCCCGACGACTTCGAACGGAGCAGCCTGGAGCTCTTTGAGAAAGGCGTTCCCGAGATCATCAAGATCAGTACCGGCAGCCAGGGGAGGATCCTGCGCTACGTGGCGCCGCTGAGCGTAAAAGGCTCGTGCCTGCCCTGCCATGCCCGGCACGGCTACCAGGTCGGCGACATCAGGGGGGCCCTCTCCATTTCCGTGCCCATTGCCTGGGCCGACAAGGTCATTGCCCGCAACAACCGCACCATCTTTTTCTATGGGCTCCTCTCGGTCCTGGCCGTGGCCCTGGTCCTCTACATCCTGTTTAACAGCCTTGTCGCCAGGCCCATCCACCGGCTCTCCCGGGCCATGGATGATTTCCCCGCCACACCCGCGGACCGCTTCGATCTTCCGGCCAGCGGTGACGAGATCGGCACCCTGTCGGCCAGGTTCATCCGGCTCTGCCAGCGTCTGGAGACATCGCAACAGGCCCTGGACACGACACGACAGCAGGCCTTCCGGGCCGAGAAACTGGCGGCCCTCGGCCAGTTGACCGCCGGCATCGCCCATGAGATCAACAATCCCCTGGCCGGCCTGCTCAACTGTGTCAAGACCATGCAGCAGGAGCCCGACAACAGGGAGCTGCACAGCCGCTACCTGCCCCTGATCGACAAGGGATTGCACCGCATCGAGCACACCATGGGCCAGTTGCTCAACTATGGCCGTATCGAACCGCTCAACCTGCGCAAGATCGATATCGACGCCATCATCCGCGACTGCTTTGACCTGCTGGACTATCAGCTCCGCAGGATCAGCCTCCACCTCGATCTCAGGCTGGAGCGGGCCCACTGCATCGATATGGAGGCCATCAAGCAGATCATCATGAACATCGCTCTCAACGCCATCCAGGCCATGGAAAACGGCGGCACCCTGACAGTGACCAGCAGGGAGGAGGACAACACCATCATTCTCACCTTTACCGATACCGGCTGCGGCATCGAGCCCGACATCCTGGACCGGATCTTTGATCCTTTCTTCACCACCAAGGATGTCGGCGAGGGAACAGGCCTGGGCCTGGCAGTGACCCATTCCCTGGTCCAGCAGCTCGGCGGCACCATCGAGGTGGCGAGCATTCCCGGCCAGGGGGCCACCTTCACCATCTCCCTGCCCGTCACCTTCCAGTGCCCTGCGGCGAACCCGGAACATCACGCCTGACAGCAAGGAATCGGATATGCCAGCGATACTTCTGGTCGAAGACGACGAGATTATGCGGATCACGGTCCAGGACCGGCTTCTCCGCCAGCGATGGCAGGTGGACGCGGTCGCCGGCGGCCAGGAGGCCGTGGAGAGGCTTGAACAGCAGAACTACCACCTGGTCATCTCTGACATCCGGATGCCGGGCATGGACGGCCTGGAGCTGCTCGACCGGGTCCGCAGCCACTCTCCCTTCACGGACATCATCATGATGACCGCCTACGGCAGTGTCGAGGATGCCATCGACTGCCTGAAAAAGGGGGCCACAGACTATATTCTCAAGCCCTTTGACATGGATGACCTGGTGATCCGCATCACCCGCATCCTGGAGATACAGTCCGTGCGGGCGCGGTGCGCGTCACTTGAAGAAAGCTGCCTCCAGACACAGCAGGCCATCATCGGCACCAGTCCGCAGATCCGGCAGGTGCACACCCTGATCAGCCAGGTGGCGCCGACCGATTCCACGGTCCTCATCACCGGTGAATCGGGGACCGGCAAGGAGCTGGCAGCCAGTGCCATCCAGCGGGCAAGCCGCAGGGCGGACAAACCCTATATCCGGATCAACTGCGCCGCCATCCCGGAAGGGCTCATGGAGTCTGAGCTGTTCGGACACGAAAAGGGCGCATTTACCGGCGCCCATGCGCGCAAACCCGGGCGGTTCGAGATGGCCGACGGCGGCACCCTGCTGCTGGACGAGGTAGGGGAACTGCCCCTGGGACTACAGGCCAAGCTGCTGCGGATTCTGCAGGAAGGGGAATGTGAACGGGTGGGCGGAACCATGACCATCAAGGTCGATGTCCGCCTGCTGTGCGCCACGGCCAGGGATCTGGACGAGGAGGTCCGGGCCGGCCGCTTCAGACAGGACCTGCTCTACCGGCTGCAGGTTATTCCCCTGACCATGCCGCCCCTGCGGGAGCGGAAAGAGGACATCCCCGTGCTCAGCAACCACTTTCTGCACGAGTTCAGTCTGCGGCGGGGCACGGCCCTGACCCTGTCTGCCGAGGCCATGCAGAGCCTGATGCGCTATGACTTTCCGGGTAACGTACGGGAATTAAAAAATATCCTCGAGCGGGCCTCGGTACTGGCGCCAGAGCCGGTGATCACCCCTGCGGACCTGCCGGCCGACCTGCAGCAGCAGGGCATTGCGACAGAGGAGGTATCGGAACCGGTCATGCTGTCCGAGGCACTGGCCAGGACAGAACGAAAATGTCTGCTCAACGCCCTGGCCCTGACCGGTGGCAACCGCACCCGGGCAGCCTCCCTGCTGGGCATCAGCAGGAAAAACCTGTGGGAAAAAATGAAACTGCACGAGATCACGCTCTGATCAGAGCATGTACAGTGTGTCGTCGCGGGCGGGCGGCCTGGGACCGGAGCGGATCTTTTTCTTCATTGCCTCCAGGGTGAAGGCGTCGTCGGACTCCAGCAGATCGCCCATTTCCTGTTCGATCTGGTCGGGATCCTCGCCCGCCTCCATGCGCGACAAGGCCTCCTCCATCTGGTCGCCCAGTGATATCCCGGTCTGCTCGGAAAAACGCCGCATGAGACGGGCCATCTGCCTGGGATCATCCTCGTTGATGTTTTCCGCCTCCCGCATGAGACCGGCAAAGGCCTGCTCCATCCTGGACTCGTCAAGCCCGGCCAGGGGATCGTCTTCCTCCTCGCCGGCCTTGCCGATGGTGGCAAAGGTGGACATCATCTTGTCGATCTCCCTGCGGCCGCATTTCGGACAGTCGGGCCTTGCATCGGTATTGATCCGGCTGGAATAGAAGTTAAAAATCGTGTTGCAGTCGGCACAGAAGAATTCATAGATCGGCATGACAACCTCGTTTCGCGTGATGGAGCACCGGAACGGCCACAACCTGTTCGCCCGGAACGCCTTGCGGACTTCCCGGACACGGTTGCAATTTAATCACTGTCGAGAACCGCGTCAATATCCGCTGCCCGCACGTCATCGGTGATGCACACCCGGCCGATGACCTCGGGAAGAACAAAAAAGACGCGACCGGAGACCGTCTTCTTGTCGGTCTGCAGATAGGAACGGATCTCGGAACGGTCCAGCTCCGGCGGCACCTTCACCGGCATACCGTAGGCCTCGAGCAGGCTGCGGATCCGGGCCGCATCCTCCTCCGCCAGCAGGCCGCTGCGCACCGCCAGGTCTGCCGCGGCCCGCATCCCCATGGCAATGGCCAGGCCGTGAATGATGCGAAACCGGGAGGCCGCCTCGATGGCATGCCCCAGTGTATGGCCGAAGTTGAGGATCCGGCGCAGTCCCCCTTCCCGCTCATCCTCCTCCACCACCCGGGCCTTGATCTCGCAGCAGCGGCCGATCACCCGGGAGACGGCATCGTTGTCCAGGGCCAGGATCGCCTCGCGCTGCTTTTCCAAAAAATCAAAAAAGTCACGGTCCCGGATCACGCCATACTTGATCACCTCCGCCAGCCCGCCCAGCAGCTCCTGGCGGGGCAGTGTGGCAAGGCAGTCAGTATCGATATATACCACCCGGGGCTGGTAAAAAGTACCCACCAGGTTCTTGCCCTCGGGGATGTCCACCCCGGTCTTGCCGCCGACCGAGGAATCGACCTGGGCCAGGAGGGTGGTGGGTACCTGGACAAACGGGATGCCCCGCATGTAGATGGAGGCGAGGAAACCGGTGATATCGCCGGTGACACCGCCCCCCAGGGCGATCAGGCCATCACCGCGGTCATAGCCTTTCCGCGCCAGCGCACTGGCCAGATCAGCAATCGTCTGCAGGTTCTTGCTCTCTTCCCCCCGCGGGAAGGTGAGCTGGCCCGCCGTGATCCCGGCGCTGGCCAGCGAGCGCATGAGACGCTCACCATAGAGGCCGGCCACGTGGTCATCGCTGATCACGCAGTAGCGCCTGGCAATTTCTCGCTCCTGCAGATCTTCCCCGACCCGGTCCAGGGTCCCGGCCGCGATCCGAATGGGATAACTCCGCTCTCCCAGTCCGACCTGCACGGTCACCGGGTTCGTGCTGTCCGCCATCTTTCCTTGTCCTCCCTGCTGGTACTCAAAAAGGCCATCCGGCAATAAAAAAGGAGGCACCCGGGGTGCCTCCTTGATACATCAGCGCTTGCAGGCGAAGATTACTTCATGTCTGCACCGGAAGCAGCCTTCTGCATCTTGACCTCGACCTTCTCGGTCAGGCCGGCGTAGTACTTCTTGAGATGCTCCAGGACCTCGTCACGGCCGAAGTGATCCGGGATGTCGCCACCCTCGGACAGGGCCTTGCGCAGCTTGGTACCGGACAGGATGACGCGGTCTTCCTTGGTGTGCGGGCAGGTGCGCATGGAGGCCATGCCGTCACACTTGTGGCAGTAGAAGGTCCAGTCGATCTTCATGGGCTTGCACTGCAGGTCCTTGCCCGGATCGCCGGTGGTGGGGATGCGGTCAAAGATCTCCTGGGCCTCGAACAGGCCGTAGAAGTCACCGACACCGGCATGGTCACGGCCGATCAGCATGTTGTTGATGCCGTAGTTCTGGCGGAAAGTGGCATGGAGCAGGCCTTCGCGAGGACCGGCATACCGCATGTCCAGCGGATAGCCGGCATTGATGACATTATCCTTGACAAAGTAGTTGTCGATCAGGATCTCGATGGCCTTGACGCGGACGTCGGCCGGGATATCGCCGGGCTTCAGGTTACCGATCAGGGAATGGATCAGGACACCGTCACAGACCTCGATGGCGATCTTGGCCAGGAACTCGTGGGAACGGTGCATGGGGTTACGCAGCTGCAGGGCGGCAACATTGGTCCAGCCCCTTTCCTCGAACATGGCGCGGGTCTCAGCCGGAGTCAGGTAGATTCCGGGGTACTCGTCCGGATACTCGCCCTGGGACAGGACCTTGACCGGACCGGCGATGTTATACTCCTTCTGGTTCATGACCATGATGACACCGGGATGGTCCTCCATGGCGATCTCCCAGAACTTGTCATCGGCGGAATCCTCGCCCTCGCCCTTGAAGACCTTCTCACACTCCCACTTCTTGTCGGCTTCGGTCATCTCGTACTTCTCGGTGACCTTCATGGTGGCCATGATCTCGCCATCGGCCTCAAGAGCGATCTCGTCACCCTTGGAGATGGCGTCGGCATCTTCCTTGGAAATGTCCAGGGTGATCGGCACAGGCCAGAAGGTGCCGTCAGCGAGCTGGAAATTCTCGCAGACACCCTTCCAGTCGTCACGGCCCATGAAACCGCTCAGGGGAGAGAATCCGCCGATACCCATCATGATCAGGTCACCCTTGGCGCGGGCGCTAACCTGGACCTTTTTCAGACCTGCCGCCTTTTCCTTCTCCGCCTCCAGCTCGCTGCCGTGAAGCAGGGCACAGACAAGACCTTTACCACCATGCGGTTCAACCAACTTTGCCATAACTTTCCCTCTCTTGTGTTAAATTACCGAAATAAAGAGATAACCTACATACGTAAAGTCCGGCGGGATTCCCGTTGCCCGGCTACGCCTTACCGACAGCCAAAAGAACTGAATCGGTATTCAGAAAAAAACAGTAATATATATAGACCCGTACTGCGAGAAGTCAAGGAAAAAAACCTCATCTGCCCGATCGAAGATAACCATAAATTTCATAAATAGAGGGAAGAAAGGGGATGCTGCAGGGCCTGAACGGCAGGACGCCGCAAAGATGTCCGGTTATGCGGGATCATCTTCCACCCGCATAACCGGACAGGGAACAATCCGGGATTACGGCTCAATTTCACAACAGGGGATTGGGTGAGCCGGTGGGTATCAGTACGCAGCGGGCCCGGGAGATACAACCCGTAGGCCATGGAGACACAGGTTCCCCGGCAATCCCTGGTGGCGAAATACAGGAACTGGAGGCGTTGAGGCGGCGACTCCCGGGACCTGCCACTCTTTCTCAATTCCGCCAGACTCCGTCTTCAAGGATTATCTGCGAATTCTCCCCCGGATTGGACCGGGAAGGTGCCTTCACCTCCGGTCGCATATCCTCTTCACTCGGCTTGAGGACGTGGACTTCGGTCAACACACTGTTTTCAGCCAGAAAACCAACGAACTGGCCAACCCGGAGAATGGAGGGCCCGCTTTCCTTGCCGTTGCCGTCAAAATACCGGGTTTCTGAAGTGTCACGGTAGGGCATATCATCGATAACCAGGGTCCCCGTCCCCACCTGATCTATCCAGCCCTTCATCAGGACGGGATGTGTTCCTCCCGCGTCCCTGCCATAACCGCTTTGCGGCAAGAGCCCCTGCCAGGCAATGGTTATCACCGCTGCAAGGATCAGGATAGAAAACGATGCGTATCTCTTCATAAAAAAACCTCTCATGTTCTTGGACGATACATTTGCCGGCCTGTCCGCAGCAGGCCAGGATCCGGCTCCCCGGCAGACAGGCTCCTGGAAAAAAAGCATATCTGCCTGGCGGGCCGGATCCGGACACAGCCCTACTCCACCTGCTGCCAAAAGTAGACACCACGTCGCTCCGCCTCTTCGGTCAGGGTCTCAATGGTTCCGCCCGAGGAGCTGAAGTACTTGGTCTCTTCCGGCTTATCGTCTCCTGACTGCTGATTCTCGCGCAGAATAGCGGGGTTATAGAGCCGTCCCTCATAGGCCTTGTCAGTCGGATTTCCACGGATGACATCGTTTTCGTCAATGTCTCCGTCTCCATCGACATCTTCATCAACCCTTACATAATAGGAGTCATTGCCGTTAACCTCGCCATCTTCGTCAACATCAAAGGCAGGCCGGCCCAGCATACCGCCGGTATCCGGATCACGTTCATTGACAAAGGAGTAGGCACCGGCATTACAACGGGTGCCGGTGACACCGAAGGAGATCATGATCGCCTTGCCATCGCGGATAATAGTATCGTTGACCACCCGTTCTCCCGGCATGCGCTCGTCAATGACACCATCTCCGTCATCATCTTCGTCAACAAGACCGTCCTTGTCATTGTCCTGTCCGTCTCCGTCCAGGTCGATCTTTCCGGGCAGATCAAAGTACCATCCCACATTGGCTGCCGGCACCTTGTCCAGGGAATTGACATACCCGTCACCATTGAGATCCCTGTTGTACAGATGGTGGCTTGAAGGCAGATCCTTGGTGGCGACGGTTTCCCAGTTTCCTCCATAGTTCGACGGGATACGGTAGTAGGAATAGACATCGATCTCTCCATTCCCGTTGGAATCCTCTTCCACATCGAGGTGCCCGTCGCCGTCTATATCCTCGCCAACATCGAGTATACCGTTGTTGTTATGATCCTCGTTGACATCCAGGTTATTGTCTCCATCCGTATCCTCGGTTATCGCACCCTCGACCCAGATGACCTGTTTCAGCAGGGTATGGGTTGCCTGCCCGCCGCTGGTATCGGTTTCCGGCCAGTTGGAGAGAGTGGCCACAGAGGGAGTTGTCACCGTATCCACCCGGACACCGTTATAACCATCATCGGTGTTGTCCGGAGCCCAGTCCCATATTCCATAAAGCGACTGTACCTCGAAATTGGTGAGATCGGGTTCCCCCAGGTACTTGCCGGTACCGAAGATAACCATGTATCCAGGACCGTTACCGTGGAACATGACATCCGGGGCGCCGGTAATTGCCTGGTTCGCCAGGCCACCGAACAGTGGCTGCGGCGTAATCGTGGGCACTGGATCATCGATGTCGTCCAGGTCATCGGTATCTCTGCAGTGATCAGTTGCGCTGGCATTGTCACAGAAGGCAACCTGCCAGTCAGCATGATCGCTGCTGGTGAGATCGAACTTCCACATGTTACCCAGCAGGTCACCGGCATACACATAGTCAGCCTTCAGATCGTTGTTCATATCAATGACCTTGGGGGTTGACAGGCCATTGAACGGCCCGACCCGGGTCTTGATCTTCTTGATCAGGCTACCATCAAGTGGGTTGAGTATGTAGAGAACCGCATTGCCATTTTCACTGGAATATCCGTTGCCAAAGATGACCACATACCCCTCGAAATCCGTGCCGGCATTGATGGAGGAGTCGTATGTCTGGACAATATAGGCCTTGCTGAATGAGTAGCCCATATCCCGGTCACTGGTCGCTGCGGTAATGGTAATATCCTCGCCGTCACCGTAACCATCGATCAGGCTGCCGGCCTCCAGCTCGATGGTGCCTGCATCCGGGATAGCCTTGATCCGATAGGTGCCGTCATTGCTGCCGCTGTTGCTGCCATCATTGTAATTGGCACCGATGATCGTGATCCACTTACCCACCTCAAAACCGTGGGTTGAATCAAACTGATTGGCGCTGTCCTTGATTTCGTCATTGCCGCCGGTCCCGGTGCCACTGGAAAACGTAAAGGTCGATCCGGAAGCCAGGGTGGCGGGAGGAGCGGGGTATTCCCACAGAACCCGTGAGGCAAGTTCCGTCTCACTGCTGATGGAGGCGGCATCCGTGATATCGAGGCAGTAGTATCCCTTGCCGCCCTTGCCGAGGCCACCGACCAGGAGGGTGGTATCACCGACCTTCTTGGTATAGGGGGTATTGTCCACGTAGAACCTGTGGTCATAGAGCGGATCACCAAGCTCACGCAGATTCTGAAAGACCAGGCCGGGCACGTAGGCAAACCTCTCCTCGCCTCCAGTCGAGATAACACCGTTGTTATCCAGGTCTTCTGAGACCGTATCAAAATTGGTGTCATTATCAAGGTCCTCGGTGAGGTCCAGCATGCCGTCCATATCAACATCCTCTCCGCTGTCGAGGAGGCCATTACAGTTGACATCCTCACCCACGTCGAGATGGCCGTCATGGTCGAGGTCCTCGGAGACATCGAGATGATTGTCGCCATCGAGATCCTCGTCAATATCGAGCACACCATCGCCGTCAACGTCCTCATTGACCGTGTTCAGGACTCCGTCTCCATCCACGTCCTCGTTGACGTCAAGGTGGCCGTCGCCGTCGAGATCCTCGTTGACATCGAGATGGCCGTCGCCGTCGAGATCCTCGTTGATATCGAGATGGCCGTCGCCGTCGAGATCCTCGTTGACATCGAGATGGCCGTCATTGTCAAGATCTTCGTTCACCGTATCCAGGTGACCGTCGCCGTCAAGGTCCTCTCCGGGGTCCAGGCTCCCATTATCATTGAGATCTTCGTTCACCGTATCCAGGCGGCCGTCGCCGTCGAGATCCTCGTTGACCAGATCGAGTTTTCCGTCTCCGTCCACGTCCTCATCGGCCATATCCAGGCGACCGTCACCATCGACGTCCTCGTCAATGGTATCGAGCCGGCCGTCACCGTCCTGATCCTCGGCTACGGTATCCAGGTGGCCGTCGCCGTCAAGGTCTTCCGGTATATCGAGGATACCATCGCCGTCGAGATCCTCGTTGGCGTCGAGCTTGCCATCGCCATCGACATCTTCATTGTACGTATCCAGGTGACAGTCACCATCCAGGTCCTCGTAGACAGTGTCAAAATGACCGTCACCGTCGATGTCCTCCACGCCCGCATCAAGAACACCATCGGAATCCAGGTCTTCCGAATCAATGGCCCAGAATGCATGCAGCATGCCGTCATTTCCTCCCACATAAAGGAAGCCATCTTCAAAACGGGCCAGGGAATGAACGAAATCACCCAGCGGATGCTGCGCATCGCGATCCCTGAAACTTCCTTCATTGCTGGCATCGCCACGGAGATAGTTCACCATGTCTTCTGCGGTCAATGACTGGCTGTAATAGGGTTGCAGCATTTTCTGCTGCCATGTTGCCAGATATGGATTCCCGGAGCTGTCCTGCCAGCGGAAGGGCACGCCATTGGAACCGTCATAGGTGGCGATGATCCGGGCATCATGGCCGCTGTCGGCCAAAAGACTGCGCAACTGCTCCTCTGCCGACCAGACCGGACTGTTGGTAAGGACCTCGCCGGTGACCGTGTTCAGCTGGTACGCCTTCAGATCACCGTGCCAGTCGCCAGAGTTATAGGTAGTCTGGAACATGCGGATCTGACCATTGACGTTCTCGTACATCTCATCGCCGTTCACAGAAACCGAGGCTCCCGAACCGATGCGGCTGCCGATATCGGTCATGATAGCCGTCAACGAGGCGACAAGTTCGTCCGGCCGGGCCGCATTCATGTACTTGCCATGTCCGTTGACAGCAGCATGCCACAGGTCATCGACATGGGCAGGTGCGCTGGACGTCGGGTCGGGCCAGGTGGGATAGATGTTATTATTCAGATCATAGTCTTCCGGGTTCAATGTCCCGTAAACGCCGAAGGCCACAGTGTACGTCACCATGTGCTGATGGGTATTGGTGCCGTCAGGGACCAGGTCATCCAGCGTTGAGAGATCGTTTTCAAAATACTTCATGGCAACATCAGCCAAGGTATTGCTCCAGGAGTCGGCATACGGTTCGCCATTGTCCCCGTCCCTGTTACCGACAGCCGGGCTGCCGCCGTTCCAGTAACCATCGGTCATGGCGATGGTGAACACCTGCTTGCACTCGTCGCCGTCCTCACGGGCATGGAAGGGAGAGACACCTATACCACCATCCGCGCCACCATCGGTATCATCGTAATACTGGCCCACGGCATTCAGGCCGTTTCGCAGCGGTGTTCCGTAGGCGTCAATCTGGAAGGCATACAGAATTTCGAGCAACCGATTGGTCTGATCACCAACACCAGAGACATTGACCGGCAACACGGGCTGACTGAAGCCATAGCCGCCATTCTCATAACCACCACCCCAATAGTTGATGGTCCGGTAGCCGACCTCGATGTCCTCCATCCGGTCGATGACCCTGGCCACGGCGGCGGTAGCGGAGTAGGTTCTTTTGCGATAGTAAGAGAACCAGTCGGCCCAGTTCTGCCGTTCCTTACGCCAGGCGTCCGGATCAGTCGGAGAGGCAAAGGTCTTGACCGTTGCCGGCACCGAGGCTGCGGAAACCTGCTGCAGGTTTCCTGCGCTCACATTCTGGCTGTTATCAAGAACCCTGTAGTACTCTATGGGATCGGTCAGGTTGACCAGCCATATCGACTCGTTGATGGTCTCGTTGATATCCAGTTGACCATTGCCGTTGCTGTCCACGTAATCGATGACACCATTGCCATTGACATCCTCCCAGGTGAAATAATGGGCATTGATGATTCCTCTCGAGGGAGGGGGCGGGGTCGGATACGTGGTGCTGGTTCCGGTGAATGCCAGATCCAGAACATACGTTCCCGTGCGGTTTCCGTAACCGCGGATATCGATATAGTAGGTTCCGGCAGGTACGTTGGTCAGGTAGATGTAAGGATCCTGGTCCCGCCCGCAGCTCAGATCGCAGTGACCGGCCCATCCGCAGTCATCGGCATAGGGATTGTCCAGATACTGGTTGAACGGGCCATACTCGGAATACCTGTAGGTATTGCCGGCCGAATCGAGAACCCTGGCCTCGGTATCCGTACATTGGGAAGTGCGAAGGGTCCTGACCAGCAGATCGCCGGAACCGGTGAGTTCGATCCTGAACAAGTCATGGTCACCGGCCGTCTCAATCGATGCTGTAAAGCTGTTGTTCAGACTCACCGGTGTGGCCGTGCCCATGGTATCACCATGGTCATCCGTTGTCCCGCCCAGCGAGAGAAAAGACCCGTCCATATCAAAGGTTTCATTGTTGTTGCAGGAAGCTAGGTTGTCCGGCGTCGTGCCGAGAGCCTTGTTCAACGCCTCGGTACAGTCCTGGCTGTGCCACGGGTGATACCGGGGCCGGTAGATATTTGCATGGGCAAGCCCGTCGGACTGGCCGGCAATGGAACTGTCCGGAGCCGGCAGGTTTGAGCTGGGCGTCCCTGTGAACGTCGGCCAGGGAACATACTCCACATCCGGATTATAAAACATCTTGTTGATCCCGGCCCACTGGGACCGCCACTCATCCTGTTCTCCATTGGCCTGAAGGCTGTTGTTTGAATACACCCGTGCTGCATCTACGGAGGGATAGCTGTAGACGTAATATCTCCCGTTGAACAGCCCATTGCCCGGTACAATGAATTCCCAGTCCATACTGCCCGAATCATCGAGCACAAACATCAGGGACGCCGGTTTCGGGCGCAACCTGGCATCAAGTGGAACATCGGAGATGGGACTTGTATCATAGTCCTGAACCTCAAGCCGATGCCCGACCTCGACGTTGGTGAACCTGACCTCAAGATAATCGTCTGCATTGTTGACAAGGGTGAAAGCCGGATAGGTGGCCGTATCTCCCGAGGCAGGAACCGGATAGGAGATGTTGTCAACCAGGATTCCCATCACCGCGTGATCGGGATCATCAAGGTCCACATAAAAGGAACTGGTGTCGTGGTAGGAGACTTCCCGCTCCGTTGCCTCCACTGCCTGGGCTGCAGTTTCATAGATGGTCCCGAACCTGGAAACCGGTTTCAGGGTAAAAGTGTCGATACTGAACCACACCTCATAGGTATGATCTTCATCATACATGTCGGTAAATGTGTAGCTCTCAGGCTGTCCCACCGGTGCACCATCCACTTCGACTGCTGATACGTGAAAACCGGAATCAGGGACAGCGGTGATGGTCGGGCTGTCATGGGCATCCACCTCCAGCGAACCTGTCGTTGTGACTGCCAGCGGATCCGTCGTGCCGTTGCCGTTCACAGTCAAGTCGATATATGCGGTGAACAGGGCCTCGATAGTATGATCGGAGGTAATATTGGTGAAGGTGTAGCTATAGGTGGTCAATCCGCTGCCTTTTACGCCGGCAACAGATGTGCCATCCACAATAACATCGGAAATATGGTGCACCTGGCCGTCGTGGCCAAGACCATTGGGACACGAGGCGGCCGCGGTTATATCGAATGTCAGATCATCACCGTAATCCACCTCGATGGGCACCTTGCCGGCGGCAGGCGTTATATCGCCAAAAGGCGAGTCTTCTGTTACGGTGATCAACTGGGTATAGGCCACCTCTATGGTCTGATTTTCGGTAACGAACCCGAAGGTATAGGTATAACTCTCCTGCCCGGCAGCAGCCGATATATCCACGCCGTTGACCTTCAACCACGAGATATGATAGCCGGGCTGGGCCTGGGCGACGTAGGCATAACCGCCGGTCCCGCAAGTGACCGTTTGCGAAGGAGTAAGTGTCCCATGGGAACCGAGCACAGTGGCAGTGATGGTATAGGTATAGACAGCAAATTCCACGTTGATGCTGTGATCGGTGGTCACAGGATCAAAGGTATAACTGGAAATGCCTCCCAGGGAAACACCATCGACGGAGAGATCGTCGATGTAGTAGCAGGCGTCTGTCATGGTCACATCGAAGGCAGGGGTTGCATCATGATCCACCTGGACAGTGGTTGTGCCGTCAGATATGGAAACACCGCCACCGTACGAGGTGGACAGAGTGCCCTGGGGACCACCCGCGCTCATGGTAATCAGATGTTCATCGTTGAGAATCTCGCCTGTTCCCACGCTGGTACCGAGGGAACCGGCAGTGGCCGGGCTGGGCGGGCCCAGCGTGATAGTAAAGGTCTCGTCCGGCTCGATGACCGTATCGTTGACCAGGTTTATCGTGATATCCCGGCTAGTCGTTCCAGGGGCAAAGACCAGGGGAGAAGAGGCCGCATCCGTATAGTCGGAACCCTCGAGGGCGGAATCCGAAGAGGCATCGTTGAAGGTGTACGGCACATCGACCTGCCATTCCACGGGATTGCTCAGGGTGACGGTCCAGACAAGAGGCCCCATGTCTTCGAGGGCCGATTTGAGGGTGGAATCGATGCTCACGGTGAAACTGTCATCGTTGATGATGGTTCCGAGGCCGGAACTGTCGACAATCGATGCGCCGGCGGTACTGGAGGGGATGGTGGCATTACTGATATCGACGGTATAGGTCTCGTCGGTCTCGACAGTGGTGTCGCCGGCCACGTCCACCTCGATCTGTGCCGTATTGCCGCTGTTCAGGGTCACTGATCCGGTCAGGGTACCGCTCAGATCCCCTGACTCCGTATCAACTGCGTTAACCACGTAATCAAGATTCACATCGGCATCCGAGGCTACCTGAAGATCACTGGTGACAGTGAAGGTCATGGTGGTGGTGCCACTGTCGCCCTCGGACCTGGAAACATCGCCGATGGATAACTGCGGGCTGTCATCATTTTGAATAACACCACTTCCTGATGCATCGACAAGGATGGGAATGACGGAACTGGACGAGATGCGAGGATTGCTGAGTTCAACAGTGTACTCTTCGTCTGTTTCCACCACCCGGTCGGCTGCATAGGCGAGGGGAAGAGAGGCGGAAGAACCGTTGCTGATGGTTACTGTCCCCGAGGTGGCGCCTGAAAAATCATCCGGCTCCGTGGTCAGGGAGGAAACGGAATAATCGATAGAGATGGTCGTATTGGCTGCCACATCCAGTGAACTGGTCACAACAAAGGAAACCGATGTATCAGTGCCATTACCTTCTGCCGTGGCAGCAACATCGCTGACAGTGATGTCAGGTACATCGTTATCACTGATCGTGGCAACCCCTGTGCCGTCAGCAATAACCGCGTTGGAGCTCGTATTACTCAGAAGAACGCTGAACGTCTCGTCACCCTCGACAATGGGTGGACTGTCTTCGAGAATGGGAACCGACAAGGTGATCCGGTCACCGTCACTGATGGATAGTGTTCCGGTCGTGGCGGTGTAATCCTCCCCGGCGACAGCCTTTCCGTCCTGGGTGGAGAAATCAACGGTAACGGCTGCACTGCCTTCGATATACCGGTCAGAGATCACTGTAAAAAGCACCGTACCATCTCCTTCCGTAGCAGTGACATCATCTATGGAAAGTGATGCCGTGTCATCATCGACAATGATACCCTGCACACTTCCGGCCGCAGTCACATAGGGATTGGTCGAACCGGCTAGTTGCAGGGTAAAAGTCTCATCTCCTTCAACATTGCTGTCATTGACAAGTGGTACACTGATGGTGCCAGAGCTGCCGCTGAAGGTCACGCTGCCGGTAGTGGTATCCGCATAATCGCTGCCCGCAGTGGCGGTGTCTCCCACCTCGGTGGTCACTGTGTAGAAAACCTGTACATTGGCCGACGGCTCCACCGGGGCGTCGGAGGAAAGGGTGAAGGTCGACGGACCCGCATCCTCGGACCGCGGACCATCGCTGACAATACTCAACGTCGCGGAATCATTGTCATCGGTGATCGTTGCCTGGGCGCTGGCACTGGCCACCACATCGGCATCGCTTGCACCGGTCAGGGTCACCGTGAAGGTCTCGTCACCCTCCACACTGCTGTCGTTATTGAGGGTGACACTGATCGATCCACTGGTTCCCACGAACGGAATGCTGCCACTGGCAGTGGATACGTAGTCATCTCCTGCTGTCGCCGTGTCGCCGCTCTCGCTGGCTGAACGGTAGGAAACCGTCAGGTTGGCCGACGGCTCCACCGGGGCGTCGGAGGAAAGGGTGAAGGTCGA
>DRKI01000151.1 GCA_011051875.1 Desulfobulbus sp.
AAGTACCGCTGCAGCCTGGAAAGTCCCTGCCGGAAGAGTTCCGGATCGCCGACGTGATAGAGCTGGGTGAAACGGATCCCCTTTTTCCGCACCGTGTTGAAGACCAGGTAACAGGTACGGTTCTCGTCTCCCTCCGCCTGAAGCAGGAGATGACCACATCCAGGCAGGTCATGATCCCGGAACACTATCCGCTCCTGCCCGGAAAGCAGGCCCCTGATCCTCTCCGGCCCCGTGACCAGCCGCACGCCACGGCCACCGCCCGGAGACAGGAGAAACGGCAGGATGACCGTATGGGTCTCCAGGACCATGAACCCGAACTTGGCCAGGACCAGGGAGGCACCGCGGGATGGGGTCAGGCTCATCAGGGTGGTATCTTGCAATTTCAATACCGGGAACAGGAGAAGGAGACTGTGCTGCCGGTACTCCTCGGGCACGATCCAGCAGAACAGGTCACAGAACCTGTGTTCCCTGTCCCGGACAGTCCGCTCGAAGAACAGGGTGCCCAGGAAACCGATCACCCGGTCGCCATCCATGAGCACGTAGCCGAAATGATCGTGGTGGCGGGACCAGCGGAGGGAGAAGATCCGGCGCCACTGGTCCCGCTCCAGGCGGGTCTGCCGGAAATGGAGCAGCAGGGGATGGATCCGGTCAAAATGATCAAGGGTGGCTTTGCAGACGGTTACCATGGGAGATGACGGGAAGAGTGAGGGAATCCGGCAGGGTGGCGGGAACGGCGGACGGCTCAGTCCCGCTTCTGCCGCAGCTTCTTGAAACGCTGGCTGAAGCGGTGTTCGTCAACGATGTTGACCTTGACCGGGACCTTGTACGGCTGCAGGTGCTCCCGGCAGAACCTCTTGACGCGGGCGATGAACCGTGGCTCTTCTTCCGGCCTGACCAGGCTGACGTCGGCGCAGACGATGTTGCCGGTGATGAGGTTGGGCTCGCCGTACACGGTCACGTCGGCCACGTTGTCGAGCTGGAGGATCAGGTCCTCGACCTCGGTGGGAAAGACCTTTTCACCACCAACATTGATGATATCCGAGTCGCGGCCGTGGATGCGCATGTACTCGCCCCGTACCTCGACCCGGTCACCGGTGATGAACCAGCCGTCCCTGGTGAAGGGGCTGGGTGCATTGAGATATCCCAGCATGGCCGAATGGGCCTTGATCTGGAGGATCCCGTCCACCACCCGGGTCTGGAACCCCTCGCCGCCGATCCTGACCCAGGGCGAATCGGAACTCTCCGACCTGGAACGCAGGGTGCCCACCTCGGTGGTGCCGTACTTCTGGAGGAGAGTCACCCCGGGAAAGAGCTCGGCGCACCGCTTCAGCGTCGCCTCGGGCATCACCTCGGAGCCGTAGGCGATATACTTGAGGGAACCCAGGTCGTATCGTTCGTGGGCCCCGCTGAGGAGCAGCAGGTGGAGAAAAGTGGCCGAAACCGGCAGCACCTCGACCCGGTAGCGCTCCACGGCCCTGCAGACCGTGTCCGGTGAGCGATCCGGAACCGTGACCAGGCAGGAGCCGTTGGAGAGGACATAAAGCAGGGTGTCGATACCGGCGATGTGGTCAAAGAGGAGAAAGGCCAGGGTGGTGAAATCGTGCCTCCTGGTGGTGTACTTGCGGAGCAGGTGGCTGACATCATGGAGAATGGCCTTGCTCCTGCCCGTGGTGCCGGAGGAGAACAGGACCAGGCCGGGATGGCCGCGGCGGCGCAATTCGTCGTACAGGGGATGGTCGGCCCGGAAGGGAAGCCGGGATGGGTGCACCTTGTCCTCTGCATCGACCAGGAAGTCCAGCTCGCCGGCGGCGGTCTCGATGAACTCCTTTTTCCTGGTCTGTACGGCCGGGGTCAGGGGCACGACGATGGTGCCACGTTCGATCAGGGCCAGCAGGAGCGCGATGGCCTCGGGCGAGAAGTCCGCCTCGAGCACGGTCACCGTTCCGGGCGCCACCTCCTCCTCGAGCCGGCGGCGCCAGTGATCCAGGCGGGAGAGAAGGTGGCCGTAGGAAAACTCCCTGTCCTGCCAGATCACCGCGGACCGTTCCGCACGGTCTGCAAATACCTGGCGCAGAAACTCGATAACCATCTCACACCCCGCCGAGATAGAGCACCTGGCCGGTGATGAAATCGCTCTCCGGACGGATGAAAAAATCAATCACGTTGGAGATATCCCGGAATTCGCCGAAACGGGGGATTGCCTGGCGGGCCAGCAGGGCATCCATCTTTTCCCGGGGAACCGAGCGGATCAGGTCGGTCCTGACCGGGGTCGGACCAACGGCGTTGACGGTGATCCCCATGGGAGCCAGCTCCCGGGCCAGTATCTCGGTGAGGG
This sequence comes from Desulfobulbus sp., assembly GCA_011051875.1. Classification (GTDB taxonomy): domain Bacteria; phylum Desulfobacterota; class Desulfobulbia; order Desulfobulbales; family Desulfobulbaceae; genus DRKI01. The sequence continues at coordinate 2,336 of DRKI01000151.1, forward strand.
AGACCACGGCCGCCTTGGAGGCGGCATAGATGGCCTCGCCCTCCAGTTTGAGTGGCGTGGCCACGGTGGCGAAGTTGATGATCCTGCCCTGGCGCCGCCCCTGCATGAGCTTCGCCGCCTCCCTGCAGAGGAGCATGGTGCCGACCACGTTGGTGTCCAGGATCCTGCGAACCGTGGAGACAGGCGTAAGCAGGATATGGTTCATGGAGGCGATGCCGGCATTGTTGACCAGGACGTCGAGCCGACCGTGGTCGGCGCGGATAACCCGCAACATCTCGCGGACACCGGTCTCGTCGGTGACATCGACCTGGAAGTGTCGGTACCCTTGCGGCGCGGATTCCATGGGACCGCGGGCACAGCCGAAAACGGCAAAACCCTGCCGCAGGTAGTGGTCCACCAGGTAGCGGCCGATCCCCTTGCGGGTGCCGGTGATCAGGATGGCCCGCACCCTAGCCATTCCCGTCTTCCGCCAACCGCTCGCCTATGTACTCTGCCAGGGTTCCCACGGTGCGGAAGGGACTGTTCCTGCGGGACATGGCCTTTTCGTCGGCCAGGGTCAGTGTGATGCCAGCCACCTCGGTGACCTTCTGTTCAGCGGCCACGATGAAGGTCACCAGGCCCAGGGAATCAAGCCTGCCCCCCTCCCCGAAGAGGACCGTCTCCGCGGATTTTTCCAGCCGCTGCTCCGGCGGAAGCTGGAGATTGAGATCATCGATGGCCCTGTAGAGAATCTGAATGATGTCCTTTTCTTCAATCACGAATCTTCCGGTCCGGTTGAGTTGATGGCATGTCCGGCGCTGCGCCTGCTAGTAGTTGTTGTTCAGGTCGTAATACATACCGATATTGATGGGCACGTTTCTGCGCAGGTAGAGATCCACCCAGGTGTTGACGTTGGCGATGAAGGACTTGGGCACGTAGACGATATCGTAGGGCTGGAGCCGGATATCCTGGCTCATGTCCAGGCCGCTCATGGCGCGGGCCAGGTTGACCCGGATGACAAAGGGTTTTTTGAGCGCGTTGCGGCGGATGACCAGGATCTCGGTATCGCGGGCGCTGTCCTTCAGGCCGCCGGCGCTGGCAATAGACTGGAGGATGGTCATGGGCCCGGTCAGCCTGACCATGCCCGGCGTCGCCACCTGCCCGTCCACGAAGACTTTCTGTGCCTCGAAGCTCTTGACGATCACCGTGATCTCGGGATTGCGGATATGGGGTGCATACCTGGCGGTGAGCACGTCGACCAGCTCGGTGGTGGTCAGGCCGGCGGCCATGATCTCGTGCGCGAGGGGGAGCGTGATGCGGCCATCGGGCCGTACGGTCACCTCCTCGTCCAGTTCCGGGTTGTAGTAAAACTTCACAGCCAGCTGATCACCTGTATGGATCACATACAGGGGCAAGGCGGCGGCCATGGAGCCATCCGGCCTGTCAAGACGTCCCGGCGCCGACATCGGCTGCGGGGTTCCCACAGGCACACTGCTGCCGCAACCGGCAAGCAGGAGAAGGAAAAAACAGAAACCCAGGGTCTGCACCGCACGCAGCCCTTTCTCACCTATTCTTCCATCCATAACACCATCCTGATTGTGCAGGCAGGTCGCTCTCCACCATTCTTCATTCATACCTGCGGCCGCAGGTTGTTACAGGACCCCGTCCCGCACGGTCGCGCCGGCCCGCATAGCGGGCCCATAACGTCCCGGCACGCCTACCCGGATACAGGGAACCGATCATGGGTTATCCAATTACCCCGGATCAATACAGGACGTGTGCGGTTGCCGGGTGCCACGGCTGTCCGTGATCGAACTCCACGATTATACACCGTGTATTGTGAAATTCGAGCGCGTGCGGGCGGAGTGCCCTGTGACCGCTTACGGACGCGCGGACGCGGTCGGTGCAGCACCGGCCGGGTACGGCCCGGGAGTCGCTCAATCCCTCCTGCGACCGCCAGCTTCCCCGCTCTGAAATTCGGCGAGAAAGGCATAGGCCACACCGCACGTCAATCCGAGAATCATGCCAACGAAAAGATTGAGCCGTTTCACCGGTCGGGCCGGTTTCACAGGAACCATGGGCTGTTCCACGACCACCACGTTGACCATCTTTTCCCGGTCCATGGCATCCTCGACACGCGTACTGTCAAGCTTGTCCTGGAACGTCCTGTAGTTGCGTTCACTGCTGTCAACCGCACGCTGCAGATCCCGGAGGGTGATCTCGGCCCGGTCCAGCTTCTGCAGCTTCCGAAGCAGTTCCTGCAGCTGCCGTTCCATGGCCTCGTTGCCCGCCCTGGCCTCGGCATACGCCGACCGGGCGGCCAGGAGGTCCCGCTCTGTCTGCTGGTACACCACGCTTCTTCCCACCCGGGTTGAACGGCGCTGATTGGTGTCCTGGATGGCAAGGAAATCATTGACCAGCCGGATCTCCTTGCGCACAGCCGCCACCCTGGGATCGTTCTCGGTATACTTTGCAAGCAGTTTCTGCTCCTCCAGCTGCAGGTTGAGCAGGGTCTGCATGGCGCCGCCCTCTTTTTTGGATCGACCTTCCTCGCTGTAGAGGCTGACATCTTCGGGCAGTGACTGCAAGGCGCTCTCCAGGGAGGCGACCTTCTGCTGCAGGGCATTCTCCCGGTTCTTTCCCGTCAGCAGGCGGGTCTCCAGGTCCACGTACTGCCTGACCAGGAGCTGCTTCTGGTCCTTGGCCGCATAGATGCCGTTTTCCTGCTTGAACTGCTGCAACCGTTTTTCAGCCTCAAGCAGACGCTCGCGCGAAGCAGCCACCTGCTGCTCGAGAAAGGCGGCGCGCGGGTTCCTGAAGATCTGCAAATGGCGTTCCTTGAACAGCTCCACCACCTGGCGCAGGGCCTGCACCGCGAGCTGGGGATCCTCGTGCAAGAAGCTCAGACCGATCACGCTTGATTTCTTGACATGGCTGATATCGAGCTTCTTGGCAAACCGGTTTGTAGCCATGGTCAGGAGGGCATCCCTGGCCAGGGACTTTTCAGCAAGCCGCGGATAGAGCTTTTCCAGCCCGACCTGCCGGATGACCTGACGGATGAGGGCCTTGCTCTTCAGGATCTCGATCTCGGTATTGATGATCTCCTCGGGCTGGTACCAGCGCATGGGCTGAACCTCTCCTGCCTCCACGTCATTGACCGGCCGATAGACATATTCCCTGCCGTAGCGGATCATCACACTCGAATTGACCTCGTAGGCAGGGGTCTGGACAAAGGTGTACACCGCCACCGCGCCGGCAACCAACAGGAAGATGAGGATCACCCCTGTCCTGTGCCGGGCAAGGATCTGGAGAAAGACCCGGAGGCTGCTTGTCTCCGACAGTCGCTGATTCCGGCGCTCTGCTGTTTCGTTGTGCAAGGTATCCATGAAAAAAAGAAGAGGCAGGAGGATACGGGCCGGCCAGGTTGCCACCGTACCTGTACCGGAACAATTGTTTCAGTCTGTCATCCCGTGGGTGTTGCCGACCGTGACAGCAACACTCACTAATCAGTATTTCAAGTTGATAGTATATACATCACCCGGCCGGCTCTTCACAAGTTCTTATTGCTTTCATCAGGTTTTTTTAGCAGCTGCACTGGACCGGAGCCCACTCTGTGACCACACCACCGGGTGGGATGCAGGGACTGTTCTCCGACCCGTTGCGCGTTCCACCATTTTCATTGACCTTCGACCCGGCAAGTAGTACCTGTATCATCGCTTCATGCAACCATGGCACTCGCTGCCAACCGGCAATGGGACCGGACAACAGCCGGTCCCATTGCCGCCACACAGACCGGACACCGACAGATCTATGCGATGAAAACCAATACCTTTCTCGGCGCCCTGTTCACCACGGCCGCGGCCGTCAGCCTGCTTGCTTCGCCCCCCCCTGGCCTCCAGCCGGCGGAGACCAGGGTCGCGGCCCTTGCGCTCCTGACCATTGGATTCTGGGCCACCGGGGTTATTCCCGAGCATATCACCTCCCTGCTCTTTTTCGTGCTCGCCATGCTCTTTTCTGTGGCATCCCCGGGGGTCATCTTCTCCGGCTTCTCTTCCACCGCCGTCTGGCTGATCTTCGGCGGCCTGGTCATCGGGGTCGCCATCATGGCCACGGGCCTGGGCCGAAGGGTCGCGGCAGGTGCCGCCTCGCAGCTCGACGGCTCCTATGCACGGATCATTGCCGGCCTGGTCACGGCAGGTGTCCTGTTCAGCTTTCTCATGCCCTCTGCCATGGGCCGGGTTGTCCTGCTGACCCCCATCGCCGAGGCCATAGCCGGTCATTTCGGATTCGCCCGGGGTTCCAGGGGCCGGACAGGCGTCATCCTCGCCACCATCCTGGGCTCTTTTATTCCCGCTTTCGGCATCCTGCCGGCCAATGTGCCCAACATGGTCCTGGTGGGCATGGCCGAAACCCAATACCGGGTTTCACTGCTCTACGGCTCCTACCTGCTCCTCCACTTTCCCATTCTCGGCCTGCTGAAGGCAGCGCTGATCGTGGGCCTGATCCTGTGGTTCTACCCGGATACGCCCCGGACGGTGGCCCACACCGAGCTGACCCGGGCCGGAGCCATGACCAAAAATGAACGAATCCTGTCCTGGTCACTCTTTATCATGCTGGGGCTGTGGATGACCGATTTCCTGCACCATGTCTCCCCGGCCTGGATAGCGCTTGCCGGCGCCGTCTTCCTGATGCTGCCCGGCATCACCATTGTCGACAAAAGCCAATTCAACCAGAAGATCAACTGGGCCTCGCTGGTCTTTGTCGCCGGCATCCTCGGCCTGGGTGCGCTGATCAACCAATCCGGGCTCGGCGACACCCTGGCCCGGAAACTGATCAGTGTCCTTCCCCTGGGTGAGCAGCACCCCTTTTTCAGCTATCTTTCGGTCAGCCTCGCCTCTGCCCTGACCGGAGTGGCGACCACCCTGCCCGGGGTACCGGCCGTCTTCACGCCCCTTTCCGAGGGTATCGCCCATGCCACCGGCCTGCCGGTCAAAACCGTGATCATGATGCAGGTACTGGGTTTTTCCACCCCGCTTTTTCCCTACCAGGCGCCGCCGATCATCATCGGTATGCAGCTCGCCGGCGAGGACCTGGCCGCCGCGGGCAGGATCTGCATGCTCCTGGCCGGGATCACCATCTTCCTGCTCCTGCCCCTGAACTACCTCTGGTGGCAGATCCTGGGCTGGCTCTGAGCCGGATTGAACGTTTTCCATTGTGTCCCATTCTGCGACCCTGGAACAATCCATTGTACACATTTCCTGGTTCCACCTGCAGATGGGTGAAACGCTCTTTCCAGGTCCAGAATTCCAGGGCAATAACCACCCCGCCGGATCATTCAGACCTGTCGGCGGTCACGGACAACCGGCGCGGCTCCGTGATTTCCGAACCTTCTTCCCAACCGACCCGCAAGGCCGGCAGTCCACCTGATCCGGCGGACACCGGCCAGGCCTGTGGTACATAAAAACACGGAGAAGCGATCCCCGCGATCCGTCATGATCCTCTGCACGCGCCGCCCTGTTCCGTTATCGTTTTCCCACGCTCTTCCCCCAGAACCCCATGTCGCAACATTGCAACAAGAAAATTTCGCTCTTTTTTCCATGGTCCCACATTGTATCTTCAAAAACCATGATATATACTGATCCCAGGAAAGCAAATCAAAAACTGTTGTGGCGCAGTCCTTTTTCGCCACCGTCGTATTAATACAATTCCAAGAAAAATATTATTCTGCATGTCTTCCGGCTGAAGAAAGAATGCCGATGCCCACTGGCGGCGGCTTTACAAAAAAATACGGGATGAAAACATTTTCATATTATATTTTTCAAGAATTTTATGCTAAATTCAACAAGAGTGACTCTCCACTGGGAGATCATGCTGGCCAAGGTGAAGAATTGGCCGTATAAATTCCGCCAACCCGGAATAAACATGCTCGGAGACACTTTCGAATTCCATCGTGGTAATACCCTGATATGAACCACAGGTCGCCCAATCGCGACAAACCATGACACGGGAAAGAAACAACCCCGGGCCATGCAACCGAAAACCCATGCCCGGCTGTCGCCAATCTGTCGACAGGGGTATGGGCCAGGCTAGCCTGGCCGGGATCACCGCAGCCGGGCCCTGGTACCGGTCAAAACCTGAATATGCAGGCGGAACTGGAATAAATCTGGCAACGAACAGCTCTCAATGACAATCCGGACTTTCTCCGGACCGGCACCCGGCGGCAGCCTGACCACGACCCGCTCCTGCATGGCCTGGCCGCCGGAATCCATCGTCCCGCTTTCGCTGCCCTTTGCAAATATTTTGACGAGGTAAAACAATGAAAGGAAAAATGTCGATTCTCCCGACCCTGGGCCTGCTCTTCTTCCTGGCAATACCGCACCAGGGTTTCAGCTGCGTGGGCCGGATCCTCAACCTTGCCGTCACCGGTTCCGCTGACCAGCAGGTGATGGGCCGACTGCTGGCCACCTATATCACCGAGCGTACCGGCACAACGGTCAACCTGGTCAAGGCGCCGGATCTCGACACGGCAAGAAAGATGGTCCGGGAAGGCAAGGCCAATATATACATCAACTATATCGGCGAGGCGGCCAGGGAGATGGACGGTGCAGCCGGCTCAACGCCCCAGGAAACCTGCGCCCTGCTCAAACAGGCCTACCTGGAGAAATATGGCCTGGTCTGGCTGAAACCCTTTGGCTACAGCGGACCGACCGACCTGAAGCAACAGTCCGGCGGCAGCCTGGCGGCAGCCGTCACCTCGACCGATGTCCTTGAGAAATTTCCCATCCTGGACCGGCTGATCAACAAGCTCGCCGGCAGGATCTCCCTGGAAACACTGCAGCAGCTGCAGCAGGATGCCGCCGGTGCCGACCTGGCAACGGTTGCCAAAAACTTTCTGAAAAAGAAGAACCTGATCTGACGGCCGCCCCGGGGCGGCGCAAAGTCCATTGCGGCTCCCGCCGGCCGGAAACGGCCCGGGCGGTCACAAGGAAAGGAAGACTGTCGTACCGCCCGATCCACGTCAAGAACGTTCACACAAGGGGACCCTTCTCATGCAAGTCAACATCATCTATTACCTGACGGCCATTGTGCTCGGCGGCATGCATGCCCTGGAACCGGGCCACGGCAAGACAGTTGTGGCAGCCTACCTGGTGGGATCCAAGGGCAGAAAAATGGATGCCTTCCTCCTGGGCCTGGTGGTAACCCTGACCCATACCTTCAGTGTCATCCTGCTTGCCATCGCCGCCAAGATCGCTTCCAACAGGATGACCTTGAGCGACGACGCCCTGCACGGCTACCTGGGCCTGGTCGCCGGCGTCCTGATCCTGGTGGTCGGTCTGCTGATGCTGATCCAGCGCATCCGTGGCCGGGATATCTTTCATTTCCATTCCCACGATCACGGACACCATCACGGCCATAGCCATGGCCATGACCATCAGCACGACCACGACCATGATCACGGGACAGGCCATGTCCACGAACATGCCGGCCACGACCATGATCACCACGATCATGACCACGTTCATGACCATGGCGGCCACGATCATCACGACCATGCAGCGGTCCATGCAGCCGAGACGCACGGAGAGGGCCATCACCACCACAGCCACGCTCCGGCGGCCGACCAGGGAGAACGGGTGAGCTACTGGCGTCTCTTCCTGCTCGGCCTGTCCGGGGGGCTCGTCCCCTGTCCCGCTGCCATCGCCATTCTTCTGGCCGCTGCCGCCGCCGGCAGGCTGGGCGAGGGATTGACCTATATCCTGCTCTTCAGCATCGGCCTGGCCATTGTCCTGATCGCCATCGGCATCACCGTGGTCAGTGCCGGCAAGTTCGCTGCCCGCTTTCTTGATGCCAAGCGTTTTGCCCGGAAGATATCCATTGCCAGCGCCGGTCTGATCACGTTGATCGGCATCGCGACCCTTGTCGACTCGATCCGGACCATTATATGAACCCCGAATCGAGCGTTTCACCTGCAACACGTTAAAAGGCAGCGCAGAGTTTCTTATATTTTTTTATCGGTTGCAGAAGGGCGACGCCCTCGATGCAGGGAAACCGGAAGGTCCCGGAAACGGGGCCGAAACACCACCAACGACCCTGTTGCCACGGCTGCCCGTCGACCGCTGCGGAGAAACCCGGTCAGACCATCTTCCGCAGCAGTCGGCGCCACCGGCAGCCACCCGGCCAGGGAGAGAAAAGGAGAAAACATGAAACAGCTGTTCTTAACCATCGCCGTGTCCCTGCTCATGGCCGGCACCGTCCATGCGCACGGCAACATTTCCAAACTGCCCGACTCGGTACAGGTCCTGCAGTACCGGATGCTCCTTTACATGGATCCGGGTGACACCGCCACCCGCAACAAGCTGGCCATGGCCCTGTTCAGGACCAACAAGCTGGACGAGGCCAAGGCCGAGCTTGCGACCATTCTCAAGGACAAACCCTCGGATTTTGATGCCCAGGACGGCATGGGCATTGTGCTGCTCAAGTCCGGCAACTACCAGGAGGCCCTGCGACACCTTGAAAAAGCACGCTCGCTGAGGGAAAACGACATGCTGGTTCATGTGCACCTTTCGGTTGTCTATGGAAAACTTGGGCAGAACGACAAGGCCGCGGCGGAACTGGCCCGGGCCAGGCAGCTTGCCACCTCGACGGAGATGAAGCAGCAGATCGACCGGGAACTGAAGCTGATCGCCGGGTCCTGAGCAGTGGAGCGGGTCCTGCCGAACCATTTGCCCGCAACTGACAACACGCCCCAAACCGATACCGTACAACCCGGCCCAGTCTGCATGGGGCCGGACAGGAGCTGACATGAAAAAAAACCTACTGTTTGCCCTCTGCATCGGCCTGCTCCTGCTGGCCGGCTGCAAGGGACAGGATACCAGCCAGACAAAGAGCGACGAGAAACCGATCAGGATCGGCTACATGATCTGCGACAGCAGGGTGGAGTCCGAGGCACGGTTCGCCCCCATCACCGCCTACCTGAGCGAAAAGACCGGCCGCAGGTTCGAGATGATCCTGGCCAACACCTATGACTTCGAGGACCTGGTCCGCCAGAAAAAGGTGGATTTTGTCCATGTCAACTCGCTGATTGCCATCGTGCTCAAGGAGAAGTACGGTATCAACTTCCTGACCGTGGACATCAGGGGGCGTTACGGCTACAAGGCCAGCGGCACCATCATCGCCCGCAGGGACTCCGGCATCAAGACCTTTGCCGACATGCGCGGCAAGTCCATGGTCTTCGGCCCGGCGCTGGCGCCTTTCGGCTACATGGCCCAATACTACCTGATGCTGGAGAACGGTTTTGACCCGGAAACCGACCTTTCCTACTACGCCATCCCCTGGGGATCGGCCAAGCACGAAAAGGTGATCTACGGTGTCTACTTCGGCCGGTATGACGTCGGCGCCGCGCCCCGCATCGATCTTGACCTGATGGCCGAAACCGGCAAGATCAAGATGGACGATTTCACCATCATCGCCGAATCCGTCCCCATGCCCTACTGCACCATCGGCGCCATGCCGGACGTGGATCCCGCCCTGGCGACCAAGGTCCAGGAAACCCTGCTCAACCTGAAAAAGGACGAGACCGTCCTGGTTGACGGCGAGGTCCTCAAGGTGCTCAAGCGGGCCCTGATCGACGGCTTTGCCAAGGCCAACGACAGCGAGTACGACCCGATCAGGGAACGGCTCAAACGATGCAACATGGCGCCATACACCAAGTACTAAGAGACGCCCGTCTCCCGGATACGGATCAAACGGAGGTCCACGTATGAACAGAGCAACACTTCATTTCCAGGCAATGACGGCCGGTCTGCCGGCCATGGCAGGCCTTGTCCTCCTCCTCGTATTCTGCTCCGTGGCATCAGCGGATCAGCAGGTGGTGGAAAAGTCTGTTCTCAGCAAAGATACCACCTGGCAGGGACAGGTCCTGGTCAAGGGCGATGTCGAGGTCAGCCAGGGTGTCACCCTCACCATCATGCCGGGCACTGTCATTCGCTTTGCCCGTATCACCCCCAATGGCCCCGCCAAGCTTACCAGCGACCGGACAGCCCACTTTCCCAGGGCCGAGCTGATCGTCAAGGGCAGGCTGCTGGCCCAGGGAACACCGGACGCCAGGATCGTCTTCACCAGCGCGGCCGAAGACCCGCAACCCGCTGACTGGGGTGCAGTCAACTTCCTCAACTCCACCGACAACATCCTGGAGTTCTGCGAATTCAGCTACGGCCACACATCGGTGCACGCCCATGGCGCCCAGATGGTCATTGCCAACAGCTTCTTTCACCACAACGGTGTGGCCATTGGCATGAAAAACGTCAAGAATGCCGTCCGCTGCGTGGTATCCATCCTCTACAACCGCATCACCGACAATGGCGGCGGTGTCCTGTTCGGCAAAGGTTCCACCCCCACCATCTCCCACAACGAGATCAGCAGCAACAAGTTCTTCGGCATCTATGTCAAAAAGGGTGGCATGGCCAACATCCGCTACAACAACATTGCCGGTAACGGCAAGGGTGTCCTGTTCTATGCGGTCAAGGGATTCCGGCTCCACGACAACAACATTGCCGGCAACACGGACTACAACGTCTCCATGCTCGAGGGCCAGGAAGCCGATGTGGATGCCCGCCGCAACTGGTGGGGCACCACGGATGCCGGGAAGATCAACGACCTGATCAGGGACAGGAGCCAGGACAACACCCTGGGCAGCGTGGACTTCTCTGACTTCACCCGGGCCCCGGTGGCCGGCGCAGGCCTGCCGCTGTAATCCCCGCAGGTCACCGCCTGAAGACTATCACCATGTACGTTGTCACAGGCACCCCGTCTTGACATGGTCACGCCGGCCCGCAGAGAGGGCCCATGGCGAACCGGCACGTCTGCACAACGTGAAAACAACGAGTTATTGATTCCGTGATCGGTTACAATTCCATGGACTGGCTGGATAAAATCAACATCACGATCCTGGCGGGCCTGGTGGCCGTCACCATGGCCATGCTCGTACAGCATGGGCTTGCCGCGCGCCAGCATGGCGGGGTTGCCATTTCTGCCGAAAAAGAGCTGCAGAGAGCCTACCGGGAACAGGCGGCCAGGGACGCCCAGCTGTTCAAGAATGTCCGCCTCCTGCGTGAGCAGGGCAAGACGAGCCAGGCACTGGCCAGCCTGAAAGAGATCATGAAGGCCCATCCCGGCAACCCCCATGCCTTTGTCGTCCAGGCACGACTGGATCTTGCCGGCGGCAGTCTCACCGACGCCATCGCCAACTTCCGCAAGGCCGTCGATGCCCGGCCCGAGTACGTGGACAGGAAAACACCGTTCTACATCGGCAAGGAGATCGAGACCGTGGTCACGGAGGCCCTGGAAAAACTGCCGCGGGAAAGGAAGCTCAAGCCCGACGACAGAAACATCGCCATTGCCATGAAAAACGTCTACTACCTGCAGAGAAGGCTCGCCGGAGGCTGCGAATGAGCTGGTACAAACGTATCGATGCCGCCCTGGTCACCGGCCTCCTGCTCGGCAGTGGCGGCGTGCTCCTGTCCCTGCTCGGCAACCCGGCCAACTCCGGCATCTGCGTCTCCTGCTTCATGGAGAACCTGGCCGGTGCCCTGCAGCTCCATCCCAACGTCCGCATGAGCTACATCCGGCCGGAACTGATCGGTTTTGTCCTCGGTTCCTTCCTGGTTGCCGCCCGGACCAGGCGTTTCCGGGTCACCGGGGGGTCATCCCCCCTTGTCCGCTTCTTCCTCGGCTTCTTCATTATCCTGGGCTGCTCCGTCTTCATCGGCTGCCCCATCAAGATGCTGCAGCGCCTCGGTTCCGGCGATCTCACCGCCGTGGCCGCCACCCTGGGCCTGGTGTTCGGCGTCTGGCTGGGAGCAAAATACATCCGCAAGGGTACCTTCCTGGACCGGGAAAAGGAGATGCCCCGCATCAACGGCTACATGATGCCCCTGCTCGCCCTGCTCATGCTCCTTTTCCTGCTCATGCAGCCGGGCTTCATCCGCCTGGGCGCCGCCGGCCCGGCAGCCATGCGCGCACCGCTCCTGGTGTCCCTGGGCATCGGCCTGGTCATCGGCGGTTTCGCCCAGCGCTCCGGCCTGTGTATCACCGGCGGCATCAGGAATTATTTCCTGGTCAGGGAGACGACTCTCCTCTCCGGCGTGCTCGCCGCCCTGGGTTCCGCCTTCCTGGTCAGCCTGGCCACGGGCCAGTTTCACTTCGGCATGAACGGTCAGCCCGCATCTCACCTGAACCACGGCTGGACGTTCCTGGCCATGACCCTGGTCGGCCTTGCCTCGGTGATCATCGACGGCTGCCCTTTCCGGCAGCTCATCAAGGCTGGCCAGGGCGATATCGACGCGGCCATTGCCAGTTTCGGCATGCTGGCCGGTGCGGCCGTGGCCATCTCCTGGTCCCTGCAGTCCACATCGGCCGGGCCATCCTTCGGGGGCAAAATATCGGTCCTGACCGGGCTTGCCTTCTCCATCGTCGTGGTGATGACCTATCGTCACCGGACCGGGACCACCCGCTGATCCCCGCAGAAACAAGGATATGCCATGAAATGGTTTACAAAGAAAAAAAAGAATGACAAACCCTTCAAGAAAGACGAGGTCACCAGGGGTCTGCTGGTCTTTGCCCACCCGACCACGGTCATCTCGGTGGAGGAACTGCTGCGGGACGAGGGCTACGAGATCCGGGTGGTCAGCCCGCCGCCCGAGTACCGGACCGGCTGCGACCTGAGCGTGGAGTTCCCCCTGGAGGCCGAGGCGGCTATCACCGAACTCCTGCACAGCGTCAACATGGTTCCGCTGGACGTGGTCCCCATTACCGGCAAAGGCATGGAGCCGCTGCAGTTCATCCGGACCAAGGACTATGGCGACTACCTGATGGTCAGGGCGGCCAACATGAAGATCACCGTGGACAAGAGGACCAGGGAGATCGTCAATATCTCCGGCGGCGGCTGTCCCGACGTCCCCTATCTCGCCACCGCCATGATCGGCAAGCGGCTGCGCGACGCGCCCGAGCCCGCCGAGATCGCCTTTTCCCTCTGCGCCTATTCCCTGAATACGGCCAAGGAGGAACTTGTAAAAATGATTGGAGATTGAGCAATGCTTCTGCTGACAGGTTCTGTCCCCGTGGACGGCCTTCCCCTGCTGATCGGAGAGATCGGCATCAGTACCGGCGGTATCACCATCGACGGTACACCCCTTGCCATCAACCGGGGCTGCGAGGCCATGATGAAGGCCGCCTCCCTCATCTGCCGGGAGCTGGGTACCGACAGTCCGCACGGCCTGGTGGCCGGTGACATCGGCAAACGGGACGGCAGCGAGAAGGTCTATTACCACCTGATCGACAACCTCCCGGCCATGGACGTGGATATCGTCACCTTTCACTACATGATGCCGGACCTGAAACTGAACAAGAAAGTGCTCGCCGCCATCGACACCATGGCCCGGCGCCCGGTCCTGATCGCCGACGCCGGCAGCATGTACGTGGCCAAGGCCGGGGGAGACGCCACCGCCTACGACGTCTTCACCCCGGACCTGGGCGAGGCTGCCTTCCTCGCCGATGACAAGGCGGACCATCCCACCTATACCCGGGGATTCATCTTCCACATGGAACACGACGTACCCGAGCTGATCCGCAGGGCGTACGATGCCGGCAACGCGCCGACAACGATGTTCGTCAAGGGACAGGTCGACTATATCTGCCAGGATGGCGAGATCGTCGACACTATCGATGAGCCCATGGTGGAGACCATGGAACCCATCGGCGGCACCGGCGACCTGATCACCGGCATGATCAGCGGCCTGATCCATGCCGGCAAGACACCCCTGGAGGCCTGCCGCATTGCCGGCCGGGTAAACCGGCGGGCCGGCGCGCTGAGCCGGCCCACTCCGGCCACCCAGGTCGGGGAGATACTGCACCACATCCCGCAGGCGCTGGAAGAAGTGCTGACGCAGCTCGAAACGGCGCGCTGAACAGGCGCCTGCCCACAGGCAGAGGCATACCGCATACCAACCCTGCCAGACAAGGAAACGAACCATGGCCAGAATAATCATTCCTTTTCCTTTTCGCAAACACACGGAGAACCGGCGCGAAGTCGATATCGAGGGAGAGAGCCTGTCCCAGGTCATCAAGAGCCTGGTCCTCCGCTATCCGGGCCTGAAGACCATGCACGACCAGCCCGCCCTGCTGTCGGTGTTCATCAACGGCAGGCAGGTCCAGGGGCAGGCCGGGGAATGGGACAATGTTCCCCTGCGCAGCGATGACGAGGTCTCCCTGATCATTCCCATTGCCGGCGGCTGAGGAAAGAGATGAGCGAACTCGAGCATGCGGGCCGCATCGACCTGCCCGCCACCCTCTGGCAGGAGATCCTCGGCCACTGCCGGCGCAAGCTGGCCGGAGAATTTCTGCCCGGCGAGACACCGGTCCGGCGGGCCTACGGGATCCTGGCCGGCACCCTGAGCGGAGACGTCATGGTGGTGCGGCTGGTGCTGCCGGTAAAAAAGAATGCCCGCAGCGTGGAGCCGTTCCGGAGCTACATGGACCAGGTCATGGCCGAGCATGCGGTAGAGTCCACGACCCCCATGGACAAGCGGGGCTGGATCACCGATCCCGGGGAGCTGAGGGCCTGTTTTCAACGCTGTGATGACGAAGGACTCATGGTATTTGGCACCTATCACATGCACATCGTCGCCTGGGACGGCGATCCGACCAGGGACACCCCCACCAGGCTGGATACGGTCCTGGCCCGTGGCTCCAACCTGGTCTCGTTCATCATCTCCATGGTGGACGAGAAGCGTCCCTCCATGAGGGCCTTCTACGAGGGACGGCCGGACCGGGAGATTCCCATCAACATTACAGGATAGGACGTGCGCCCGCTTCCCGAAGTCATTGAAAGCAGCCTGCGGAAGAGACCGGAACTGGTCCTCGAGTACGTGGATCCCCTGGAAGGATTCAGGGGCTGGCTCGCCATCGACTGCCTGGCCCACCGTCTCTGTGCCGGCGGCCTGCGGGTCCAGAAGGGACTGACCCGCGAGTGCGTGGAGAACCTGGCCCGCAATATGACGCTCAAGATGCGCATTGCCGGTATCCGGGCCGACGGTGCCAAGAGCGGCATTGACTATGACCCGTGCGCGCCGGGCAGGCAGGAGGCCCTGTTTCGTTTCTTCCGCGCCATGGAGCCCTTTCTCCGGCAGCGCTACTCCATGGGGCCGGACCTGAACACCACCATGCCGGAGCTGGACAAGGTCGCCGCCCGCCTGGGGATTCCCTCGATCAAGATCGCCATTGCCCATGCCCAGGGATTGGACCAGGAGGAGTTCCTGCGACGGATCCGGATCCTGCGCCAGCCTGCCGGTTTTGCCACCCTCGGCCGGATGCGGGCCGGATCCGGGCTGGCCGCGGCCTGCCTGGGTGCCCTGGAATTTCTCCGCATTCCGGCCCATCGGGCCACTGTGGTCATCCAGGGCTTCGGTGGCCTGGGCGCGGCTGCCAGCTACTTCCTCCACCGGTGTGGGGTCAGGATCAAGGCCATTGCCGATTGTGAGAAGAGCCTCTGCGCCGATCCCGGTCAGTCACTCGATATCGACGAGCTGGTGGCCGAAGGAGACCATGGCCTGCTGCCCCACGATGCCGGCCGCGGTCACTATGACCGAAGCGCCAGGATCTTTGATATTCCCTGTGATATCTTCATCCCGGCCGCCGTGGAACAGGCGGTCACGGTCAGGGAGGCCGGAACCCTGCAGATCAGGGGACTGGTCTGCGGCGCTAACCTGGCGGTCACCCCGGAGGCGGAGATGGTCCTCCACGAGCGCGGCATCGTCCTGGTCCCGGACATGGTGGCCGGCTGCGGCGGCTCGCTGTCCATGGACGGCCTGTTCGGACCCCGCCGGCAGCCGGATGTGGAGCAGGTCCTGGAAAGCGTGGCCACGAAAATGCGGGCCATCGTAACCCGCGTCCTGGAACGGAGTCGGCGGGACGACATCGTACCCCGGGCCGCGGCCCTGGTCCTGTGCCAGGAGACCCCCATCTACCCGGACACGAAACCCTACGGCGCCCTGGACAACTGACCCTGCCACGGCGCGGCGCGTGGCCGTATGGCCGGCGCAACCCGACGGAGCATGCCATGGCCAGCCATCCCCTGGACTTTGCCATAAACCCCCATGTCTACGGTACCCCTGAGCTGACCGCGCTGTTTGACGAACAGGCCGTAATGCAGCGGTGGCTCGACGTCGAGGCCGCCCTGGCCACGGCCCAGGGAGAACTGGGTATCATCCCGGCCGAGGCCGCGGCCGAGATCGCGCGCAGGGCGAACATCCGCTCCATCGACCTGGATCGGGTCCGGGAGGCGTACGGCCGGAGCCGCAACTCCCTGGTTCCCCTGCTCGGCGGACTCCGCCAGGCCTGCACCGGTGGCTGGGGCGAGTACGTCCACTTCGGCGCCACCACCCAGGATATCCTGGATACCGGCGAGATCCTGGCCCTGCGCCGGACCCTTGCCATCCTTTACCGTGACCTGCGGCGGGTGGAGGAGATCTGCCTCGACCTGGCCCGGAGCCACCGCCGGACCCCCATGGTGGCACGGACCCACGGCCAGCAGGCCCTTCCCTTCACCCTGGGCATGAAGGTGGCCGGCTGGCTGGGCGAGATCCGCCGCAACGTGGAGCGTCTCAAACGGCTTGACCAGACCATCGGCTGCGGCCAGCTCTCCGGGGCCGTGGGCACCATGGCGGCCCTGGGGCCCCGCGCCATGGAGACGGCAGAGCGGACCATGGAACTGCTGGGGTTGCGCTTTGATCCCGTCCCCTGGCACACAAGCCGGGATGCCGTTGCCGAACTTGCCTCGATCTTTGCCATCGTCACCATGACCATGGCCAGGATCGCCAACGAGATCTTTGCCCTGCAGAAGACCGAGATCGGGGAACTGGCCGAACCGTCGGCCAGGGGCGCCCTGGCATCCAGCACCATGCCCCACAAGCGCAACCCGGTGCTCTGCCAGCGGGTGGTGGCCCTGTCGCGTCATGTCCGCGCCCTGGCCGGAACAATCAGCGAGGCCATGCTGCACGAGCATGAGCGCGACCCCCGCAGCCTGTGGGCCGAATGGCTGGCCATCCCCCAGCTCTGCATCTATACCGGCACCACGGTGGACATGATGCGTCGCGTGCTCGCCGGTCTCGAGATCAGAACCGACCGGATGGCCGGGAATCTCTCCCGGCAGAAGAGCATGGTCACCACAGAGTGGCTTCTCTTCCGGCTGAGCGAGAGCATGGGCAAGATGGCGGCCCTGGAAAAGGTCCATTCCCTGGCCGCCCTGGCCACGGAAAAAAAGATGCCCCTTGCCGAGGCCGTGCTCGATGACCGTGACATCGGTGGCCTGTTCAGCCGTGACGACCTGGCCCTGCTCGAGCATCCGGAACGCTACACCGGTCTTGCCGAACGGATCGTGGACCAGGCCGTCCGGCGCAGCGAAGATGCCCGGCAGGCCGAACCGGCGGAGCTGACCGCCGCCGGCAGACAGGGTTCGGCGGCCGCGGCCCTGTCCGAGCCCGATACTGTGCAGTCATAAGAAGGATACCGCTGCCGACAGCCCGGCCGGGTATGCCCCGCGAACCACGAACAAGGAGAAGCCCATGGAGCAGTGCCGACTCTCCGCCCACATCGTCGATTCACGGTTCTACAGCAGGGGATACTGCACCGACGAGGCACGGAAGATATTCTGCGACCTCTACCGGTACCAGCGCTGGCTGGACGTGGAATCGGCCCTGGCCCTGAGCCAGGCCGAGCTGGAGATCATCCCGGCCTGGGCGGCCCGGGAAATCACGGCCAGGGCGAGGCTGGAGGAACTCGACCTGGGTGCCATCGAACAGGGCCTACGGACCACCAGCCATTCCCTCATGCCGCTGCTTGATGCCTGGCGCGCGGTCTGCGAGCCCGCTGCCGGCCAGTTCATCCACTTCGGCGCCACCACCCAGGATATCCAGGACACGGCCCAGAGCCTGGAGATGCGGGACGTGCTGGATATCGTCCAGCGGGACCTTGCCGCCGTGATCCGCCAGGTGATGACCCTGGCCGAACGCTACCGGGACATGGTCACCATCGGCCGCACCCACACCCAGCATGCCCTGCCCATGACCCTGGGCCTGAAGATGGTGGTCTGGCTGGACGAGCTGTGGCGCAACCAGCAACGGCTGACCGCCATCCGCGACCGGGTCCTGGTCAGCCAGCTCTTCGGCGGGGTCGGCACCATGGACGCCTTTGCCGACAAGGGCTTTGAGCTGCTGGAGATCTTTTCCCGCCGCCTGGGACTGGCGCCGGCCCGCACGGCCTGGCACGCGGCCCGGGACCGGGTCGCCGAATTCCTTGCCACCATGGCCCTGGTCTCCGGTGCCCTGGCCAGGATCGCGGACGAGATCCGCTGCCTGGCCCGCAACGAGATCGGTGAGCTGGAGGAGCCCTTCCAGATGGGCAAGATCGGCTCCAGCACCATGCCCCACAAGCGCAACCCGGAGATGTGCGAACAGGTGGTGGTTCTGTCCCGGCTGATCAACGCCAATGCCGGGCTCGGCCTGGAAGGGCTGGTCAGCGAGCATGAACGGGACTACCGGTCCGTGCGCATGGAATGGGTCACCGTGGCCGACACCTCGCTCTTCATCTGCGGCCAGCTGGCCATGATGAAGGAAATCCTGGCCGACCTCATTGTTCACGAGAAGGCCATCCGCCGCAATGTCGACCAGGCCGCGATCATGATCTGCACCGAGGCATTGATGTTCTTTCTCGGCCGCAAGATCGGCAAGAACACGGCCCACCGGATCATCTACGAGACTTCCATGGCAGCAGTGGAATCCGGCCGGCCGCTCATCGAGCTGCTGATGGAACAGCCCGAGATCCGGGAGAACTTCCGTCGCTCCGAGCTGGAGACCATGATCAGCCCGGAAAACCATGTCGGCAAGTCGGCCGAGCTGACCCGGCGCACCATTGATCTCGTGGACCGGGAGCTGGCAGAGCTCTCCCTGCCCCCGGACAGGGAACGGGCATGCCCCATGGCCGGAAACCGGGGGGGCTGCCGGATCAGCGCACAATGACAGGCGGCTGCCGCCAACAACGAGGACATACCTGCAATGGACAACACGACCTTATCCGAACACGAACTGGGACGTTACCGCCGCCAGCTCATCCTGGACGGCTGGGGGCCAGAGACCCAGGAAAAACTGCGCAACAGCCGGGTGTTCGTTGCCGGCGCCGGCGGCCTTGGCTGTGCCGCGGCCCTGAACCTGACCCTGGCCGGGGTGGGCTGCATCAGGATTTGCGACTCGGACACGGTGGAGCTGACCAATCTCAACAGGCAGTTCCTGCACCCGGAACGGAACATCGGCCGGGAAAAGACCCTGTCCGCCACCGAGACCCTGCGCGGGTTGAACTCGGCGGTCACCATCGAGCCGATCACCCGGGAGATCACCAGCGACAGCGTGCGGGAACTGGTCGCTGACGCGGACCTGATCCTCGACTGCCTGGACAACTTTCCCGGCCGCTATACCCTGAACCGGTTTGCGGCCGGAAACAACATTCCCCTGGTCTTTGCGGCCATCTGGGGCATGGAGGGGCGGCTGACCTTTCTCCACCCGCCCGCCACCCCCTGCCTGAGCTGCCTCTTTCCCCATGCCCCGGAACGGCACGAGATCCCGGTCCTTGGCGGCGTCGCCTGCACCACCGGCAGCATGCAGGCCCTGGAGGCGATCAACTACCTCGCCTCGTCCCGGCCCACCCTGGCCGGCCGGATGCTGATCATGGACTACCAGGCCATGCGCTTCCAGGAACTGGAGATCGCAGGGAACCCTGACTGTCCGGTCTGCCGGGACAGCGATCGGGCCGGGAAGTGACAGCCGCGGGCCGGCATGCCCGGATCCGGTCCCGGCTCCAAAACCGGCAGGGCTCTTCTCCACCCGCCTGCCCTGCCTCCGCCATCCCGGCCGGGCTGTGCGGCCACGCCACACGTACCGCTTCCTGCATTAAAACGGTTGTCACCTCGGACACGACAAAATATAATCGCAAGCGGTCACAGGGCACCCCATCTGCACCCCCCTCGAACCTCCCGATATACCAGGGATATATTGGTGAAGTTCGATCACGCACAGCTATGGCACCCTGCAACTGCTTACAAGTCCTGTATTGATCCGGAGTACCTGGATATTCCGTGATCAGGTACAAAACATCGGGCCATTGCCTTCCGTGATCAGTTACAATACAGGGCAGCAATGAAAAAACCTGATGATTTAATAGAGTTTTTCTGAAAAGTATTCTAACCTGACCCGAGCGATTTTCATGTTGTCCCTCTCCTCTCCGCCTTATGGCAGCAGGGAAACGGCAAAATGGAAATCCCGGAGAGTTTCACTCATCTGCAGGATTCAGGCTAAAAAAACCATTCATACTCGAGTATCTTTTTCCATTTGCAGATGGATGAAACGCTCAAGCCAGGTCTCAATAAAAAACAGGGAAGCCGGGCAGAAAGCAGCTCTGCGGAACCGCAGACCGTCGTGGTCGCTGCTGCCCGGCACACCAGTAACCCAGCGCGGAGGAGGCGATTTTCTGAAATCGCGGCCTGCTTCCTGACCTCTTGACCATGTTCCCGGCAAAACAAACCTTCATCGTCCTGCTGCTCGTCCTGCTGCTGCTCCCGGCAGGACGTGTCCTGGCCGACCGGTGCGACAGGGCCTGGAACTGGTTTCAGGAGGGTCTGGGGCTGTCCGACAACTCCAGCCGGGAAGCCTTCTGTTACCAGCGGGCGCTGGAGCTCTGTCCGGATCTTGTCGAGGCCTATACCCGGCTGGGCGAGGTGTACCGGAACCAGGGCCGGGAACAGGCGGCCCTGGAGATCCTCCGCCGGGGCCGGATTCATGCACTGACCAGTGACAGCTTCATGCGCCGGCCCGGCTCCGGGAAGCTGTTCATCCAGCCGCTTGTCATCAGCGGCGAGATCTACCGCAGGCAGGGCAGGTACGAAGAGGCTGCCGCGGAACTCTCACGCGCCCTTGCCGTGGATCCCGACTCGCTGTTTGCCCAGAACCAGCTCCAGTACATCTACAAGAGACAGGATCGCTACGCCTCCATCCTGCCGCCGCGTATCCAGATGATGACCACGGCCATCTTTGCCCGCATCCCGGGCATGACCCTGCCCAGGGGAGGTCTGCTCATCGATGCCCAGTACCGGACCTGGATACAGACCGCGCCGGCCTTCGAGTACCAGCTGGCGGATACGGTCCCCTTCCTGCCCATGGATGTTCCGGAGCTGGACCTGCCCCAGGAGATTCCGTTCAACTTCGCACCGCTCCAGCGTAAATCGCAGGTCAACCTCTGGATCGCCGGCATCCGCTACGGTCTGACCAACGACCTCACCGTCGGCCTGATGCCCAAGGTCTTTTTCCGGGAGAGCGAGGTGCGCCTGGAAGCGTGGGACGAGGTGGCCACGCCCGAGGTCAGCGGATTCGGTGACACCGTGTTCCTGCTCAAGTATCGCCTGTACGGCCAGCGGCGGAACCATCTTTCCATCTATAACCTGCTCAGCATACCCACCGGTGACGAGAACGCCAATGGCCGGGACAAGGGAATTTTCCGCTGGATTCCACTTGGTTCCGGCAGCTTTGATTTCACGCCGGGCATCTCGTTCAGCAGCGGTCGGGATCCCTATACCATCCAGGGCAATATCCAGTACCGGATTACCGACGGCGTGGAGGTGGGAGATGAACTGGACGCCAACCTGGCCTTGATCTGGCCCCTCAACAAGGCGGTCAACTCCCTGCTGGAGCTGAATTACCGCTGGCGTGGCGAGGCCAGGAAAAAGCAACGGATCATCCTGATGAAGGCCCGGCCGGAATTCATCGGGCCCTCCTTTGACCCGGTGGCGGCCGGAGCGGTGGAGGTCGATACCTGGTTCACGGAAGAAGGGGGCAGTACCCTGTTCCTGTCACCTGGTATGCAGTTCAGCCTGTCCGAGGGCCTGAAACTGGAAGTCGGCCTCAAGATCCCGGTCATCAAGGAGGACAGCGGCTGGCAGGAGGGACTGGTCCTGCACCTGGGCCTGACCAAAACGATTTTCTGATGCGACTCCGGCCGGCAGGCTGATCGTCTCTTTACCTTCCGCGGGGCCGGACGGAGCGACGCGACGGACAATGCCCCGGCAGTGCGGGCCGGGAAAGGGTATAAAAGCCGTTACAATTTTCCATTTGCGGATGGGTAAAACGCTCAATTTAGGGTATTCTGTGATGCGGTACGTCTGTCGCGGCCTCGGGTAGCGGAACAGCGTGATCCCGGTGGCCGGCATAGTAAACTCAACAGCGATCCGAACTCCCCTTGCAGAAAGCGTCTCCTGATATAACCGCCCGTTTTCTGGCGGTCTTCCTCGGGCTCAGCGTCCTGGTGGCGCAACCCTGCCCGGCACTGGAGTCTTCCCCTGGCCCGGCCATTGTCCTGGAGGACAACACCGTGTTCCGGAACAATCGCAGCGGCATCAGGGTGCGGGGCTCTCTGCCCGTCGCCATCAGTGGCGGCAGGATCTACCGGAACGGCCGGGCCGGCATCAACCTCCAGGACCAGGCAGATGTCACGGTCAGGCGATGCAATGTCTTTGCCAATCACAACGCCGGCATCAACATGAGAAACGCGTACCGTTTCATCCTCGACAGGAGCGCTGTTCACCAGAATGGAACCGGCGGCCTGCGGATACGGACCGCGGCCGGCCGCACCCGGGCCGCAGTCACCGACAGCCGTATCTTCCACAATCACCAGGACGGCATCCTGTCCTGGCCGGCCGGGGATTCCGCAGTGCAACTGACCCTCCGGGACAACAGGATCTTTCAGAACCGGAAGGCCGGCATCCGGGTGGAAAACAGGACCACGCTCACGGCAGCGGATAACCGGATCCGCGAAAACGGCACTGCCGGCATCTCCTCGTGGAGCAACGGTGACTCCGTGCCCCTGCTCGACATCCATCGCAACACCATCGCCTTCAACCGTGGCTCGGGCATCAACATCGACAGCGGCACGACCGGGGAGAAGGCGATCAGCAATAACTGGATCCACAACAACCTGCGGGCCGGCATCGCCTGCGGCATCATCGGCTCGTCCCGGCCAAGCCGGGTCAACATCAGGATCCTCAACAACACCATTGTCGGTAACGGCAGTGACGAAGAGGGCGCCGGCATCCGCTCCGACGCGGGTGGCGCGGTGACGATCATCAACAATATCATCGCCTACAACTTCACATCCGGAATCCTCACCACGGACTGCGGCATCTATTCCCACAACCTGCTCTTTGCCAACGGCGAGGCGCCCAACTGCTGCACCGACCAGGACAAGATCCCTTTCTGGGTCGAAAAAATCCAGTATGCCAGCTGTTCCGGCCGTGGCAGCGGTGACCTGATCACTGATCCCCTGTTTGTCGACCCGGACCGGTACGACTTCTTTCTCCGGCCCGACTCCCCGGCCCGTGGAACGGGCAAGGACATCTACGAATCTCTCTCCCGCGGCACCGACATGGGCGCCACCGGCGGTCCCGACGGATTCAGGCGGGAAAAGACGGTCCCGGAGGAGCAGGATCAATGAAGGCAGGGACAGCCGCGGCGCGAGACCGCCGTCAACCGGTACCCCCATGCATTCTCCTGGTCTGCCTGGGGCTTGTCGCCGTCCTGGCCGGATGCACCGCCCCGGCCGGCAAGGACGACACCGGCCGGAACGAAGAATCAGCATCCATCTACCGGCAGGTTCCCAGGCCTCCCTCCCGGCAGCAGTGCATCCGGTGTCACCCGGTGATCGCCAATCTCCTCCGGACCAATGGCGGCAAGCACGGCCGGGTGGACTGCCGCCAGTGCCACCTGCAGTACCACACCTACGTGCCCGGCAAGACCAGGCGAGAGGACATTCTGCCCAAATGCACCCGTTGCCACGACCATCCGCACGGCCCCACCCTGACCCGTTGCACCAGCTGCCACCAGGAGGCGCACACCCCCCTGGACATCCCGGCCAGCCGGGCCCTGGCCAACGGCTGCTATGTCTGTCATCCAAAGATCGACAAGGACATCAAGACCTTCACCACCCAGCACACGCGACTCTACTGCACATCCTGTCACCACACGCGGCACGGCTACATCCCCCGGTGCACCCAGTGCCACCAGCCCCACCGGGGAACACCGCCCATGGCCGGCGCCATCCGGCCGGACCAGGATCCACTGAACCGGTGCACATCCTGTCATAACCCGCACCGTGCCCTGAATGTCCATTTTCCCCCCACCACCGACAACTCGACCTGCGCCCTCTGCCACCGCAACGCCTACACCCAGCTCAAGAGCAGCGGCACCAGGCATGCCGCCTTCCACTGTGTCAAGTGCCACCCGGGCCGGCACAAGACCATCAAACGGTGTACCCAGTGCCACGGCGAGCCGCACCCGCCCAGGCTGACGGAAAACTACCGCACCTGCGGCAAGTGCCACGGCATAGCGCATTCCATTGTCCGATGAGCAGTATGATTGCAATCACGCACAATCCGGACAGGCCAAAAGCCGTCCCGTCCCGCCGCAACAGCACCACTCCCGCGATCCCGCCTGCAGGGCGTCCCCTGCTCCTTGTCCTGCTCCTGCTGCTCTGGCCGCCGTGTCCGGCAGCCGCCGGAAGGCCGGCGGACAGCCCGGACGCTGCCTGGCCGGTGCATGTGCCGGACACAGGCCAGGAGACCTGTTACGACAACCAGCAGCGCATCGGGTGCCCGTCCCCCGGTGCCCCGTTTTACGGTCAGGATGCGGAGTACCTGGTCAACCGGCCGCAGTGTGAAAAAAACGTCGTGGCCGGCGCCACCCTGCTCGTCGATCAGGTCACCGGACTCACGTGGCAGGTCCGGCCGGCGCCGAATGCAATGGACTGGAGCGCGGCCCTGGATTATGCCGGGGCCCTGACCCTGGACGGCAAGACCGACTGGCGGCTGCCCGAGAGCAGGGAACTGCGGACGATCATGGCCTTTGGCCGGATGGACCGGAAAAGAAAAACCGGGGCATGCGGATTCGTTCCGCCGGCAGCCCCCCCCTGCTTCTGGTCCGCCACCACCAGGAAGTATCCTGCACTCAACGCCCAGGATGTCTGTCTCGGAGACATCAACCAGGTGCGGGACACGAACAAGGAAGACAGGAGGTGGGTGCTGGCCGTGCGGGGCACCAGGCTTCCGGGCCCCGTGTTCCGGGACAACAACGATGGAACCGTGACCGATCTCAGCACCGGCCTCGTATGGCAGCAGACAGAGACCCGGCCCATGACCTGGCAGCAGGCCCTGGCCTACTGCGAGGGGCTTGAGCTGGCCGGCCAGCGGGACTGGCGGCTGCCATCGATCAGAGAGCTGCAGACCCTGATCGACCCCCGGCGGCAGGAACCGGCCCTTGATACCAGGCTCTTTCCGGGCTGCCGGCCGGAGCCCTACTGGTCATCCACCACCAGAAGCGACCGCCCCGCCTTTGCCTGGACCATGGACTTTGCCACCGGCCGCGAATACGACGGCGGCTACAAGCTCCGGCACTACCCGGTCAGGGCGGTCCGGGGCGGCCAGGTGGAACATCGCCGGCCGGTCCTGGAGAACGGACCGCCCCATCCTGGCCCTCGGCCAGGGGATAAAACCATCCGTCCCTTCCCGAGACCGGACAGGGACGATGAATTCCTGGAACCCAGGCCCCTGGAGATGTGAAGAGGCGAGACTCTATCTGCCCGCGGCCGGATAATGATATCCCAGGTCCGCGGGCCCCGTGTCCCGTGTCCTGTCCGTCCTGGTCGTTGAACCGGCCAGCCCCAGGTCTGCCGCCTTCCCCGATCCTGCGTCCACGGCCGGACTGGTCTCCTGCTGACCGCTCGCCGGCTGGCTCAGGAAATAGCCTCCGTTCTGCTGTCCGGACAGGGCCGTGAACAGGGGATCTCCGGATATCGACCCCGGGCCGGCCTCACAATCCATGTAGTCGTTGGTGTTGTGCCAGACCAGGTTGTTCCTGTTGAGCAGCTTTACGCCCGGTTTCTCGAAGTCTTCCGGCCCGATGTAGTTTACGATCCCCTGGGTGCCGTTATTGGTGATGATGTTGTTCTCCACCACGGCCGTGAACGTTGCCGGCTGCGGATAGCCGAGGATAAGACCGCCGCCCCGTCTCCGGACCCCCACCCGGTTGTTGGAATCAATGGTGTTGGAGGTGATGACGACCTTGCTGAGATTGAAGGAGGCCACCTGCACCCCCAGGTGTGCATTGTTCACCACCAGGTTGTTGTGAATGACAATATCAGGTCCCGGGTACATCTTGATAGTGGACAGCGGACTGATCACGATTCCATCCACGTTGTCATAGACCTGGTTGCCCTCGATCCTCGGTGCCGCGACTTCCCTGGCGCCGATGCCGATCCGGTTACCGTGGACCAGGTTGCGGTCGATCCAGGGAGCGGCCTTGCCCCTGCAGCCGATCCCGACAATCCTGTTGTCAAAGACCTCGTTCCCATAGACATGGGCGGTGGAATCCTTGCCATTGCCGATACCGACCTTGTTATCGTAGATCCGGTTGCCGTGGACCCTGGTCTTCCCGGTCAGGCCGGGGGAGCCATGGATGCCGATGCCGTGAAAATTGCCGGTGATCCTGTTGTTGACAATCTCGGGCGCCGAGTCCCAGATATTGATGCCGTGCCCCAGGTTGCCCGTACCTCCGCCGGTGATGACAAAACCTTCCAGGCGGCCTGCCCGGTCACCCAGGTAGAGAAAGGCCACCGTGTTCTTGTCGCCCTTCTGGCTGCCGCCGTCAATGACCGGCCAGTCCCTGCCGATGAGATTGACGCTCTTGTCAATGATCAGCAGCTCCCGGTAATGACCGCCGGTGACAATGATGTCGTCGCCCGGCTGGGCGGCGTCGATGGCCGACTGGATGGTGGGATATTCCTCCGGGACCCGCCGCCGGCCGCCGGCCGCCGGGCTGGAGGTATTCACGTAGACCACTGCGGGACTGCTCGTCGCCTTGCCGTCACTGACAGTCAGCCGGACCGTGTAGCAGCCATTGACATCGACCAGGAACGAGGTGTTGACCGCTGCCGGATCGGAGATGGCGGCGCGGCTGCCGGCCGGCCGGTAGAGCAGCTCCCAGTGGTAGCTGAGGGGATCACCGTCCGGATCCCTGCTGGCGCTGCCGTACAGGGTGATGGTATCGCCGACCGAAACCTGGGAGATGACATCGCCGATACTGGCCCTGGGCGGCCTGTTTTCCGGCACCGTGATCGTGACCGCATCAGGCTGGCTTACATTACCCCAGCGGTCGGTCACCACGAGTTGGGCAACATATTCACCCGGCCTGTCGGCCCTGAACCAGGTCCTGGCCCGGCCGGGCTTGCGGAGCCTGGCCTTGCTGTCCGCGGGACGGGCACTCAGCTTCCACTGCCAGGTTATCTGGTCACCGTCCGGATCCCTGCTCTGCCGGCCGTCCAGGATCACCCGCTGCCCGACGGTCACCTCCCGGTCCGGGCCTGCCACGGCAACCGGCGGCCGGTCGGTAGCCCTCTTCTCTGCCAGGGCACCGGGACCGCCGTAGACCCCCATGTCGTTGACCTCGCTACCCAGGGATGGCGGGAAGTTGACATCATTGAACCGGGGATCGGGATCGCCGGCGTCGATGGCCGGAGAGCCGGGCCGGAGATGAAAATCGTGGCCGGCCATGTCCCGGTACAGCGGGTCGGCAATGATATTGCCACTGCGACGGTAGCTCGTCTCGCTCTCGTAGCCGTTGAACTGCGGCTTGACGCACCAGAGATACGACGGGTCGCAATCGCCGGTCCTGTTGTTGGCATAGAGCAGGTTGCGTGAATAGCCCCTGCCGTAGGCCCGGATACCGGCATCAATGTTGTGGGTGATGATATTGTTCCGGATATCGGCCCTGCCTTCGGGATCGTCGATCACCACCCCGGACTGGCCATTGGCGACCACCGTGTTGTTGACCACCTCGATGGGCGCCAGGACGCCCCGTATCCCGGAACGGCCGTTTCCGTATATGAGGTTGTTATGGACCACCGCCACCGCGGCCCTGGCATTGATCCCGGATCGTCTGTTGCCGTGGATTTCGTTGTTGCGCACCGTGATCCGCGAAATGGGCAGCTTGGAGCTGCCTATGCCCGAATAGCCGTTGCCGGTGATGACGTTGCCGGTGATCTCCAGGGTTGACCCCTTCTGGGCAAAGACCCCGGCCTGGATATTGGCGGTGATGCGGTTGCCGATGATATGCGCTGCGCTGGCGCTGCAGTAGATGCCCGAGGGCTCGTTTTCCCTGATGATATTGTTGCGGATCAGGGGTGAACTCTTTTTGCAGTAGATGCCGGAGCCCATATCCTCGTCGCCCGTGGTACGCAGAGAGCCGTGGATGATGGTGAAGCCGTCCAGAACCGCTCCGTCGGCTCCAACCACCACCGGCCCCTTATCCCGGGCCCCGTCAATCACGGTGACGAACCCCTCCCTGTCCCGCCTGGAAAAGTCCGCGTTCCAGCCACCCTCCAGGATAACGCCCTTCTTGAGGGTGATATGCTCAAAATAGGTCCCGGCCGCGACCTGCACCGTATCGCCGGGCGAGGCCGCATCCAGGGCCTTCTGGATTGTCGGATAATGCGCCGGAACCCTGAGCCGGGTTCCGGCCTGGATCCAGGTACTCCCCAGAAACGGAACCAGGAGGACCACGGTCGCGACAGTGAAAAAAAATCTGTTGATTGTCATCATGGTTGCCTGAAATCAGGAAACTTTTCATTGATGTTGCGGCTGTGACGGTCTGCCCTGGTCCCGCCATGCCGGTTTATACCTGGTCTCAATCGAGGGTTTTAGTCACGCCGGCCTCGGCCCGGCCTGCTGCGGCCGGGAATCCCCCATGGCGATTCGGGCCGGTTCCAGCCGGCCGCAGGCCCACCATACCCGCCCATATCGCTCCTCGTGCCATCGACATCGGTGTAGAAGGGATCCATGGACCCGGAATCGATACAGGGCGAGCCGGCCTGCAGATGAAAATCAGCGGCTTCAGGATCGACAAAGAGCGGATCCGCGGTGATGTTGCCGTTCACGCCCCGAAACCTCCTGTCCTCGAGATCGGACGAATTCGGCCGTGACGAGGGCCCGGTAGCCCTGGTCAGCAGGTCCCTTTTCCTGTTCCGCCAGAGTATGAGGTTGGTCAGGCGCACCGATCCGCCATCCAGGAGAATGCCGCCGCCATTGTCGGCCCGGTTGCCAGTCACCGTGTTGTTGGCCAGGGTGGTGGCGGCCCTGTCACAGGAGATCCCGCCGCCGAACCCGGCCCGGTTCTGCCAGAGAAAGCAGTTGGTGATGAAGGAGGAATCCCTGTAGGTGGAGATCCCGCCCCCCGAGTTGCCAGCCTCGTTGCCTTGCAGGCGGTTGTTGACAATGGTGGCCGACGAACGGAACGAAAAGATACCGCCCCCGGAGACCAGGGCCCTGTTGTCCCTGATCTCGTTATTGACGATCACCGGTGCCGAACGGAGATCACAGTAGATACCACCGCCGAAGGCAGCCTGGTTGTTCCGGATCACGCAATCGATGATCACCGGCGCCGATGACGGTGCGCAGTAGATACCACCGCCGTTGTTGCTCACATTTTCCGGATCTGCTGTCCCGCTGATGGTGAACCCCTGCAGGACCACCCGGCTGCCGCGGGCAAAGGTAATCACCGGATGGCCGGGCCGCCCGGTGATCCTGGTCTGTCCCGGACCGCCGGAACTCTTCAGGGTCAATTTCCGGTTCTGAACAGTAAGATTGCCAAAGGAGAGTTTATATTCCCCCGGCGCGACAAGAACACTGTCTCCCTCCCCTGCCCTGATCAGGGCATCGAGGATGGTGGGATAGTCCGCCGGTACGTGCAGGGTTGCGGCCAGGGCGCCACCAGGAGCGAAAAGGACCGGCAGGAGCAGCAGGAAAGACAGTGCTGTCCGGGGGCCTGTTCCGCCTGCGGACCAGGCGGCGAGGCGGCGAAAAAAGGGGGCGTGCGGTATCACTCTTTCTTCCAGCTGATGAGATCTATGCCGGCAGTGGCGTTCCGGTACACATGGTTGCGTCGCAGGCCGCCTGACGCCACGTCCAGCAGACGCATGCCCGAGGTCAGATTGCCGTAGACCTCGTTGTCCTCGATGATCACCTCGTTGACATTGTAGAAGCCGAGGCCGGAACGGCGGTTGTTGTAGACCGCATTGTAGCGGACTATGACCTGGTCCATCTTGGAGAACCGCATGCCCGACGTGAAGTTGCCGTACACCCGGTTGTTTTCCACCACGGCCCGGATATCGGTGGTTACGCCGCCGATGCCCCGCAGACCGATGCCGGCCCGCCGGTTGTTGAAGATCACGTTGTTCTTTATGACCAGGGGCTGTTCATTGGAATCAAAGTTGATGGCACCGATGCCCGAACCATTGCGGTAACAGATGTTGGACTCGATAAGGGGCCTGCCGAACTCCCTGACCCCGATACCGGGGGCGGCCCGCATCCTGGCGGTCTTGCCGGCGAACTTGTTGTCAAAAATCTCGTTGTCCCGG
Source organism: Desulfobulbus sp. (assembly GCA_011051875.1). Lineage (GTDB taxonomy): Bacteria > Desulfobacterota > Desulfobulbia > Desulfobulbales > Desulfobulbaceae > DRKI01. Next base: position 32,867 of record DRKI01000151.1, read on the forward strand.
ATCACTGCCGCCGAGTTGCTGCCGTTGGAGATACCGGGGCCCCGGTTGTCGTAGATCACGTTATCGGCAATGAGGGGCCGGGCCGTGGTATCCAGGGCCGGGCCCATGCCGATGCCGAGACCGGTGGAAAGCATGCCGCCCCAGCTTTGGTTTCCGGTCAGGATGTTGTTGACCACGGTGGGGGAACAGCCGCGGATCTCGAGCATGAAAAGCTGTACTCCGCTGACATACCGGGGCATGTTCCGCAGCGTAAACCCGTCCAGGCGCATGGGTGCGGTGGTATCCTTGGGGAAACTGACCAGGTACCCGGGCTCTTCGATATCACTGCCGTCTATGATGGTGCGAAGGGTCCGGCGCAGGACTTTCTTCATCCCGGGCCCGTCCACCAGCTCGTTGCCGCCGTCGCCGTCCCAGCTCACCAGGTTGACGCCCTCGCGGATCACCACCCGCTCGTTGTAGACGCCGGGCATGACCACTACAGTATCGCCGTAGGCCGCCTCTTCCATGGCCTCGCTTATGGAAAAATAGTCATCAGGAACGAGGAGTTCCCCGGCCGGCAGCCTGGAAACAGTGCCGAGAGAGAGCAGCAGCAGGACGAGGCCGCCCAGCAGGAACGGGGCAGATGGAACCGCCCGGCTCCGACCCCATGAATCAGTACCATGCCGCCGCCCGCGGGCAGGAACGCCACCGGATCCGGCTGCGACTGGAGATGATGGTATCCGCACGTCCATGGTTCTGCTCATCCCGATTCCATGAGAACCGGCAAAGGGATTTTCCGCCCCGGACAACGTGGCCGGGCTGGCTGGAAATGCTCTCGTGAACCGGCCATGCCCGGCACGATAAACGGCATTCCATCCATAACCATGAACGATCCGGGCGAGTCAAGACAAATCGTATCTCATGGTCACTGCTGCCGATCACCGGCCGGGGAAACGGTCACAGGTGCCCTGTTGTCCGCCACCCGGGTCAGCATGAGCCCAATATGGATGATCAGGATGACATCGTAGGGAAGACGGAAGCGGATCCGGGGCAGAAACAGGGCGTGAAACAGGGCGCTGGCGAGGTAGATGGACGCCAGCAGTATTTCGAGCCTTGTCAGGGGATAGTGGCGCACGGCCAGCAGCCTGAACAGCAGGCAGAGCAGCAGGGGGTAGTAGGTGAGGAACATCACCGCCGCCTGCAGAAAACCAAACTCGCTGGCCACGTAGAAGTCATTACGGAAATTGAAATAACCGACAAGCTTTTCCAGGTACAGCCGCAGGGCGGCGGCCGGCTGTTGCTTCCAGAACGTAAGCACCCGGCGCATGAAGTACCGGTTCTGTTCTGCCTCGGGCAGCAGGAGGGCCTGCCGGTACACATCGTCATGCACGGATTCATACCACGGCTTCTGTCCTGTCTCGGGATTGTTGCCCATGTAGAAGGTATCACAGCCATGGGTGGAGACCGGGACAAAATAATGAAAGACGGTATAGTTCCGCCAGGACCAGGCCAGGAGGCAGGCAGCGGCGACAAGGGCACTGACAATCCCCTTGCGGAGGATGTGCCACTGGTTGGGCAGGATCATCCAGATCATGACCAGGGGCGGCAGGAAGATGGTGGTCGGGTGAACAAGAACCATGGCTCCGGAGAGCAGGCCGAAACCAATGGCATGAAGCCATGTGAAGCGCGCCGCCACGGCCAGGCGGAGGAGGAGAAGGAGCAGCAGGCTCACCAGGATCTGCGGATAGAGGGTTCCCGCCGTATAGAAGAGCACCGCGTAAAAGACGAGCAGGACCGCGGACAGGCCCGCTCCCTGTTCCGCTTTTTCACTGCGCAGGATACCGCGGATAAGCAGGGGCGCCAGGGCAAGCATGATAAAATTGAGATACCGCAGTACGACGATCGGGGCACCCAGCCGGACAAAAAGGGCGAGGAACAGGGGGTAGCCCGGCGGCCGGATCGCCGTCGGCGTCACTCCGTCCAGGGTGTATCCGTCTCCGGCGGCAAGGTGCACCGCGATCCGGTAGTACTGTCCTTCATCGGGATAGCGGAGCTCATCGCCCAGGTACAGGCTGTAACCGAGACCGAAAAAGAGAAAGAACAGCACGCCGGCCCGAAGCAGGAAACGCCGGTGGCGGAACAGGAAGGCGGCAGGGACCGGCCGGCCGGCCGGCGGGGTGACGGGCTGGACAGATTCCATGAACAGGGCCTACCTGTTGAAACCCAGCAGCCGCTGCCGCTGCTCGCGGTGCAGGAATTCCCGCTCCTCGGAGGTCACCGCCAAGGGCTCACCCCTGAACATGGCCATGAAGTAGCCGCAGATCACAGCCATGGATTCAAGCAGGTAGGGCTTGCGGAAGAGACGGTACAGGCTCCTGGCCAGGAGAAACGGCACACTGTATCCGGTGAGGTAGAGATTGCGGCCGGTGCGGAGCTTTCCCTGCCACAGCCCCTGCCGGGAGGACATGATCCGGTAATGAAAAACCAGGAGCTCACTGAAACGGCGGGTCCGCCAGCCCCTGGTCCGGGCACGCAGGAGATCAATGGTATCCCACGCATTGCTGAAGGCCAGGCCGCCGATCTCCTCGAAACAGCTCCGCCGGTACATCCTGGCGGCGGCAATGGGATGAAAGGCGGGTGTCTTTTCCTCGTGCACCATCCCTCCCGAGAGACAGTAACAGGTACCGCCGGCAATACCCAGTCTCTCCTCTTTCCGGAAACGGTCCAGCAGCGAGGCAAAGTAATCGGCGTCAATGCTGATATCGCCGTCGAGCTTGACCAGGAACTGCCAGGAATCGGGCCGGAGGATCCGGTTATAGCCCGCGTAGAAGGCATCGATGATCCCCCGTCCCACGGCCGTGTATCCCCGGTCGGGCAGGTGGACCGGGGTGATCCAGCCGTATCGGCCGGCCCAGGCATCAATGATCGCTCCCGTCCTGTCCGTGGAGCCGTCATCGACCACGATCCATTGCTGCGGCGCCACCGTCTGGGCGGTCACCGCCTGCAGGGTCTTTTCCACGTATTTCTCTTCATTGCGGACAGGCGTGATGATGATATAGGAGTCGGTTTCAGTCAACATTGTGTTCTGCTTCTTTGCTGCATTCACCGGACAGGCCGGCATGTCCGATCCAACTGTCGGGGCCCGGCATCAACAGGTACCCGGCTTGAGCGTTTCACCCCCCTGCAAACGAGAGGGGCCCCACCCCGGACCGATCCGGATTCCCGGTTGTTTCCCTACCGGCGGCATGCTGTCTGCATGATGTTTCTTGCGCTGCTGCTCCTACGCCATGGTACCACAAAATGTCTCTGCGTCCATAATATTTTCTCATGAAAGACGCCCTGTCATTCGCTTTTTTTCCTTGTGCCGCAATCA
>DRKI01000152.1 GCA_011051875.1 Desulfobulbus sp.
AACCGGGTCCTGCATGACTGCGGCGGCAATATCTCTGCCGCGGCCCGGAAACTGGGGCTGCACCGGCGTACCCTGCAGCGGAAACTGAACAAGTTTCCGCCTCTCCAGTAGTTCCAGCTTCAGAAAAGCTAATATTTTCGACAGGTTCGGTCACCGTGGCCCAGCCCGTGGCCACCGGTTGCCGGTTTGCCAGCCATGATGACACATTGTGGTGCGACAAATTGCCACGTTGCAATACCACGATATGGTGGTACGTTTCTTCCTATCTCCACGAATCAGAACCGATTTTTCTGCAGCCGGGAAAACGATCTTCCATTGCACAGACGGCTGCCCGCCGTTTCGGCGCGTGGTGTTCGGCAGAGGACGGCCACCTGGTGCCGGTCTCTCGGCGTTTGTGACCATGATTTTTCACTGTTCCTCCGGCATGCCCCTGGCCCTGGGAACGGTTTCAGGCTTTTTTTCCATTTTTTCAGTTGCTGTAAGGGGAACAACGGAGTCGTTGTATCGTCAACAACCAAAAAGGAGGAGCAACTAGAATGAAAAGAAAGACACAGGGAATGCTGATCGCAACCACTTTCCTGGGCCTTGCCCTGGCCTTTGGCACGGCCGGGCCTGTCGCGGCCCAGGAAGCGGACTCGAGCAGTGCCTGCATCGACTGTCACACCGACCTGGAGGAGATGGACAGTTATGGTGCGGCTTCGGCCAATGGCGGTGCCGCCATAGCGGGTTGAGGCGTTTCTGCCCCTCAGGTGAGGGGCCGGGATACCTACGGTGTTGCCAAGGATTTCGTTGAATCCGTTCATGGCGAGATCGGCTGCATCAACTGCCACAAGGGACACAATGTCGAAGACAAGGATGAAGCCCACAAGGACATGATCAAGGACCCGTCCGAGGAGGGTGGCGGCGGTGTCTGCAGAGAGTGTCACGAGGAGATCACCTCGACCTACAAGGACGCCATGCACTACAAGCTGACCGGTATCCTTGACATCGTCGGCACCATCACCTCGCCGCACAAGATGGAGGATACCCTGCTGCCCGAGGCATGGGAACTCGACTGTGCCGACTGTCACGCCAGCTGCGGTTCCTGTCACGTGGCGTGGCCCGCGGTTGCCAAGGGTGGCCTGCTCGACCGGCACCGGTTCAAAAAGACACCGCCCATGGACAAGACCTGCTACGCCTGTCACGGTTCCCGCTTTGCCGGTGAATACATGGGCAAGCTGGGCGCCACGGCCGACGTGCACTATGAAAAGGGCCAGATGGTCTGCACGGACTGCCACTCCGCCGAGCAGCTGCACAATACGCAGCCCGAGGGTGTGAAGCGCTACTATGCCACCAAGACGGTGCGCTGCGAGGAGTGCCATCCCGATGCCGCCAAGCCGGGCAGGTCCAAGGTGGCCATGCACAATGCGCACCCGGAGGGGACACTCGCCTGTGCAGTCTGCCATGCCAACACCTACTTCAACTGTTCCAACTGCCACGTGTCGCTGGACATCAAGAAGCCTGGCCAGATCAAGGTCATCTTCCCGTCCGAGCCGCTCTACACCTTCAAGATCGGCACCAATATCGACCGCAGTCCGGAAAATCCCTACAAGTACAACCTGGTGCGTCACACGCCCATGAAGAAGGACTCCCTGGCCTCGCTGCGGTACTGGCAGGCGGTTCTCAAGGGCAAGCCCGGTCCCGAGGACCTGGTCGCCAACTATGACGCCCTGCCCACCTGGAACTCAGCCTCTGTGCACAGCATCCAGCGGAGGACCAAACAGAACAGCTCCTGTAATGCTTGTCACGGCCACAAGGAACTCTTCCTCACCAAGGCAGACCTGGCCAAGGACGAACCAAAGGCCAACCTGAAGATTGTCGTGGAGAAGATTCCGGCCGAGATCAAGAAGTAAGCGCTCTTGTCAACGCAGAGATCATCATGTACAAGCACGAATAAAGGAGTATTTCAATGAATAGAAAGCTGTTGCATTCCGTGATATTTACGCTGTTGCTGGCAGTGGCGGGCTTTGTCTCCGCACCGGCGACGGTCGAGGCGGGAACCACTCCCCTGGTGAGCACCCAGTGGCTGGCCAAGAACCTGGGCGCCAAGAACCTGGTGATCATCGATGTCAGGACCGAGACCAACTACGGTGTCGGCCACATTCCCGGTTCCTTCAACATTCCCTATGTCGGCTGGGAGCCGTTCAACGAGAAACGGCAGTGCCAGCTGATGCCCACGCCTGCGGAGTTCACAAAGATGCTGCAGGCCATCGGTGTCAACAAGGACTCGCACGTGGTCGTCTATGATCACGGCAACTCCATCGGCGATGCCACCAAGGGTGCGGCCACGGTCTGGATTCTCGAGGCCATGGGACATACCAAAGTCTCCTACCTGAACGGCGGCTTCACCAAGTGGACCTTCGAGGGACGCATCATCGACAACAAGAAACCACAGGCCAGTCCCGGCAACTTCGTGGCCAGGCTCGATGGCTCCAAGGTCGCGGAACTGAAGGAAGTGATCGCCAGGATGAAGAAGAAAGGCGTTGTCCTGGTCGATGCCAGAAACTCCAACCAGCATTTTGGTGACGACAAGCGCGGTGATGTGGAGCGCTATGGTCATATCCCGGGCTCCATCAGTCTGCCGGCGCCGTTTCTGAACAATGCCGGTGCCAACCGTGCACCCGCCACCATCAGGGACGAGAAGCAGCTGGCCCGGATGGTCAAGGGTGTCGGGATTCCTGCCGACAAGAATACGGAGATCATCGTTTACTGTAATACCGGCCAGTTCGCTGGTCTGAATTATGTCGTTCTCCATGATATCCTGGGTTACAAGAACGTCAGTGTCTACGACGGCTCGATGCTCGAGTATGGCGCTGATGAAGACCTGCCCCTGGTCAGGTTCGCCTGGGGTTCCACTGTCAAGTAGCGACCGGTACTCTTTCAATCATGGAGGAATAGAATGAAAAGTGTTTGCAGACTGAAAGCGTCTTTCATCGGCGTGCTTTTGTTCATGTTCTGCCTGCCGGGCCTCGCTCTGGCGGCGGAAAGTTCCCTGGTGAGCGTTGACTGGCTTGCCAAGAACCTGAAAAAGAAGAATCTCGTTGTTCTCGATGTCAGCGAGTTCATACACTATGAGAAAGGGCATATCCCGGGTGCGGTCAAGGCCTTTGGTCCCTGGATGACCATGAACCGTGATTTTGTCGGCTTCATGATGCCGGAAGAGGCCGTCCTGGTGGATATGCTCCGCAGTTACGGTGTCAACAACGATTCCTTTGTTGTTATCTACGACGAGGGGATCACCTCCAAGGATACGGCCAAGAGCGCCCGCGCACTCTGGACCCTGCATGCCCTGGGCCACACCCGGGTCGCCATCCTGGATGGCGGAATGGCTGCCTGGGAACAGACCGAGAAACCGGTTTCTACCAAGGCCGTGGCACCGTTGACCGGCAATTTCAGTGGCAAGCTGGTGCCGGCCAAGGTGGCCACCCTGGCCGAAGTCAAGGAGAAGCTCGGTTCGTCCAAGGTCTTCTTTGTCGACAACCGGTTGCCCGAGTACTACTTCGGCCACGAGAAGAACTCCGAGATCAGCCGGGCCGGTCATCTGCCCGGGGCCCTGCTCTGGCCCGAGGAGTACATGACCATCGCCGGCGAGGATTTTGCTCCGTCCTATTTCAGGAAGACGGATGAGCTCAGGATGATGGCCAAGGGTGTCCACCTGCCCGCAGACAAGAACACCCAGATTATCACCTACTCCAACCACGGTCTTGCCGCGGCCATGGGCTATTTCGTGCTCCATGACCTGCTGGGCTACAAGAACGTCAAGCTCTATGACGGTTCGATCCTGGAGGCCGCCGAGGTCAAGGATGTGCCCATGGTGGTCAACAGGTGGGGCTGGGAGAAGATGTAGAAGGTACCCTGGTCTGGACCAAAAAAGAGGCGGGCATTGCCCGCCTCTTTTTTTTGTACCTTGTGACAACGTACGCCCGGCCCTGATTATCCCGTGATAATGCCCTGTTGCAGAGCGTCTCCGGCAGAGACGGTGCTACTCCTGTGTCCGCAGGACGATAAGCCCCCGCTTGCCCAGTTCGCGCAGAAAGGCGCTGACCGATATCTCCGCCTCCCGGCTGCCGAGCCGGTGGCCCTGGGCAAACAGCTCGGCGATCTCCCGGACGCTGCGCCGGTTGTCGATCATTTCCCACACCGAGCTGCCCATGGTGTCCAACTGCAGTTTCCTGGTGATTATTCCCGGCTCCCGTCCTGCCATCCTCCGGAAGATACCCTGGAACCAGGGCTTGACCTCCACCGGGTAGCTGAGCAGTATCCCGTCGCTGTTACGGCTCTCTCTTGCCTCCGGGTTGCGGACCGGGATGCACTCCAGGGCCTGACGGCGATGGAGAGGGGGAGGTTTTCGTGTCCTGAAAAACATGGCAGTCAATATACCGGCCGGGGGAGCGGCCGACCGGTGGTCAGATGGCAAGATAGTTCTCCCTCACATCCTGGATCAGGGTGCCTGGAATCGGTTTGTTGCTCTTGACGTGCAGGCCAAGGATGACATTTTTTTCAGGAATATGCCAGAGGGTAAGCACCTGGTGCGCTTTTTTGCCCTGCAGGCGTCGCAGCATTCTTCGGGCCGCCGAGC
>DRKI01000153.1 GCA_011051875.1 Desulfobulbus sp.
ATCATCGAGCTGCGCACAGCCGAACATCGCCTCCGTGATGTCCTGGACTGGGACTTCAAGGGCTGGCTGCCGGCGGACGAGGAGGAGTACCGTCGCTATGAACAGGGGATCCAGCAGCTTGCCAGGACCCTGCCCAGGGTGGAGCGGATCCGGGTCGCCGGTTTCGCGCCCCTTGGCATTGCCGGCCTGGTGGGCAAGTACTGGGACCGGGGCAGCAGCGTCAGGCGCTTGAGCGTCTGGAATACCTTCGCCAAAGAGGAGTGGAGCATAGAAAAGCTGCTTCCGGAAGAGGGCGGGCCGGAAGAGTGGCGCCATCTTGAATTCCAGGAGAGTGGCGATGGGGAGCTGGGCGCCGGCAGCGACATCCTGGTCGGCCACTTCACCCAGGAGAACCAGTTTGCCTCTGTGCGGAACTGGGTGCGCGGCCATGGTGACGAGCTGGGGGTCGGCCGTGCGGTCTGGTTCCGTTCACCCACGAAGATCGACGCGGCCATGGCGCCGCAACTCGCCCTGGAGATCGTCCAGTCCTTTGGCTGGGCCAGGCAGAAGTATGGCGCCTCCACGGTCTACTGGGCAACGGGTGTGCCCATGGGTCTGATGCCGCTTGTCACCTACCTGGCCCGGGCCAGGGGCAGGATCGTGTTCCTGGATTACAACCTCGGGGCAGGGAAATATATCCCGGCGTTCGAGGTGTTCTGATCATTTGAGGTGTATCCGGTATGTTGTACACCACATGAGACCCACCTGCTCCCTGGCTCGCATATATGGAATTTTTCAGACCTTTCGCGACGACCTCTGTGAAATAAGCGGGCCAGGTGACATGCAACCTGGCATCTTGCGGGACGGATCTTTCTCCCCCCATGTAGTCTCAAACCATGTGCCATGCCGGCATCTTTCCTGGCCACATGGCGGCCCTCCTGTTCCGATCACCCGCTGCGGAGCCTTTCTTTGTAATTGACAACAACGGCCATTCCATACATAATAAGTGTGAACCGTAATAAGTTTCATGCTTGAGGGGGTCGCCATGCCGAATATTACGCTCAGCGTTGATGAAAAAATTATAAAAAAAGTCAGAAAAATCGCCATTGAAAAAAATACGACAATGACCGCCATGATCAGGGAGTATCTTTACCGCGTCGCCAGGAGCGACCAGGCCGCCCGTGAAGAGGCGGCTGCACAGCTCGAATCCACCATCAGGAAATACAGCCGGGACATGAGCGGGACCTGGACACGCGAGGAGTTGCATGAAAGATCGTGATTTTCTTGATACGAACATCCTGGTCTATGCCTTTGACAGTTCCAATACCCGGAAGCAGGATAGAGCGGCAGGCCTGCTTGCCGAGGCCATACGCAACGAGACAGCGCTTCTCTCCACCCAGGTGTTGGGCGAGTTTTTCACCATTGTAACCAGAAAGATCAGCCAACCGCTGCAACCGAAACAGGCCCTTGAAGTACTGGAGAGTGTTTCTGTCCTGCCTGTTCTGGAAGTTGATCTTGAGATGGTGCGGCGGGCAATCAGGACAAGTGACAGGTACAGAATTTCTTACTGGGACAGCCTGATTATTGCCGCTGCCGAGAGAGGAGGCTGTACCAGGCTGCTGTCAGAAGATTTGAACAGCGGACAATGCTTCTACGATATTGTTGTCTATAACCCCTTTGCGTGATGCCGCTTGTCTGAAAACTCTGGAAAACCGGCAACAGGCCACGATCTTCAAGGCCCGGGATCATGGCCTGTTGCCGGATTTTCCCTGGTTTTCTCGTTGACAACAGGCGTTCGGACAACAAGGCCTTTTGCTGAACATGTCATGCAGAGATTACGGATTTTTTCGCCAAGAGCGTTGCTCCCGCTCCTCTGGCTCCTTCCCTCGCTGCTCCTCTGGGGAGGCGGCCTGGCCGCCCTGGACTCCTTTCTTCTTCTGCCATCCTGGCCCGATCATCTGCGGGTGGTTGTCTGGCCGGACCGGCTGCGCAGTGCTGTTTTCGTCCTTGCCCTGGTAGCGGTGCCGGTTCTGGGGACCTGGGCGTATCGCTGTCAGGGGAGGAGGCTGTCCGCATCCCGTGGCCTCGCCTGGATGGCCGCCCCGATGCCGCTTCTCCTGCTACCCCTCTTGCTGCTTCCTTTCTTTTTCTGGACACTCCTCCCCGGGAGCCTGCCGGCTAACCTGCTTTTCTACGGCACCGTTGCTCTCGCCACCCTGGTGCTGTTCAGGTTTCTTCACCTGCCCCGATGTTCCGGCTGCCACGCCCCACGGTCCATGGCACCCGGAACAGGTACCGGACGTAAGCCCGGTATCTATCACTCACGTTCTGTCCTTTTTCTTGTCACTGCTGTGACCTGCCTGTTCTTCCTGTTTTTCTGGCTGGGCGGAATCTATTTTGGTTCGTGGGTCGGGGAAAAAGGTGGTGATGCCGGACACTTTATCATCCAGGCAGAGAGCGTCTATTACGACCATGATCTGGACATCGGAAACAATTTCGATGCAATGGAACAGAAAGTGCTGCACCAGCGTGGTCCCGCCATCATGCACATCTCTCCCAATGCCAGGAATGGCCATGTGTATTCCTGGCATTCTTTCGGCCTGTCGCTCCTGCTCGCGCCCCTGGTGCCTTTCGGTCCCGCCGGCCTGCATGCCGTGACCGCCATTATCGCCGCCCTGGGCATCGGGGGTGCGCTCCTGGCTTGCCTGCTGCTTGGTGTGAGCCGCCGGACCTCCCTGGTCGTCACCGTACTCTTTGCCCTTTCCGTTTTCTGGGCAACCTACGCCTTCCAGATTCTACCGGAATGTGCTGGGGCAACAGGTATGGTGTGGATCTTGGTGGCCATTCTCCTCCTGCCCCGGCGTCCGGGATTGGCCTGGACGCTCATAGTCATCGCCTGCCTGGCGTTGCCGTGGCTCTATGTCCGTTTTGCCCCACCGGCGGCAATGGGAGCCATCTTCTTCCTTCTTGCCCTGTGGCGGAGCGGGCTGTCCAGGAGGCAGCGATACACCCTCGCCCTCTCCTTTCTCCTGGTCTGCCTCTGTGGAGGTGCCCTCTATTTTCTTGTCCAGTTCTCCATGTTTGAAGGAGGATATGCCAGCCCGAACGACAGCCGCATGTTGTTTTCCTATCTTCCTGGAATGTGGAAGATATTGTTCAGCGAGCGGAGCGTGACCTATGTTCTTCCCCTGTTTCCCGTCATGTTGCTATCGACCGGTCGCATCCTGTTCTACGAGCCGGAGCACCGGTTTGCAGCAACATTTGCCCTGACCGTCTTTCTCACGGTCCTGGCCACCTCCTGTTCTTTTCCTACCTGGTTCGGGGGCGCTGTCATGCCGGGCCGCTACCTCCTGGTCGCCACCCTGGTCCTGCTTCCCTTTGCCGCCAGGGAGTATGAACAGGCAGGACCCGTGGTCCGCTGGTTTTTTCTTTTTCTGGGGTTGGTTTCCTGTGGCTATTTTCTGCTCCTGCTGATCAACCTGCCCGAGATAGGCATCCATTTCGGCGATCCCCGCCGCATCCTTGCCTTTTATCGTCCCCTGCTCGACGGACTTGCCAATCCCTTTGCCCGCCCCGCCGATCTGTTCGGGTTCTTGCTTTTTTTCCTGACCGGGGTGATGATTTTTTCCCCCCCAAGGGCGGTCAGGCTGCATGCAGCAGCACTCTTCTGCCTCGTGGCGGCTGTGGTCTGGCTGCACCAGCCGGATCGGGATTATGTCAACAGCCCCTGGCGGCGGACCGTATTGAATGATTCCATGCGGAGGCGGAATTCGGCCATGTTCAGGCATGTCGATACAGGGAAGAGCCTGGTTTTTCTGCCCGGAACCCGCTCCTATCCGGTTTCCAGCGTCTTTGCCGGCCGGTTGGCCGTGGTACGTGGTGGAGAGCCTCTGCAGGATGCGGTTCTTGTGCGGCAACTCGGAGAGCATGGGGTCGGATCTTTGCAGGCAGGCCGGCGGTGGGTACGACTGGTTCGTGATTTTTCCGACGGGCCTGGGCCAAGGACCTTGTGCGTTGCAGGAGCGCAGGGAAGTGGGGGAGGAGTCGCGGTTGTTGGCGATTTTGCCGGCAGCAGGAAAGTACTCCTCGCGCCGCAGGAGAGCGTGGCCGGGACAGACAGGGCCGCGGCATGCCATGACATGGTGCTTCCCGGTCAGGGAGCTATCCAGGTCCTGTTTTCCTGTCCAGGTAGGGACAGGTCCTGTTCGCTACCAGATCTCTTCTGGTATCCGCTGACGCTTTCTTTTTTTCATCAGGCTCGTCTCTCTCCACTCGTGGACCCGAGGTAATCCGGAATATCGTCCACTTGGTTCACCTTGTCCTGTCGTTGTATTCCTCCCGTCCCCGCCATGTATTTAATTACGGCGCTCGTTTCCCGCGGGGTGACGGCAGGTACGTCCTGCCGTCACCCCTGCCGGCGGGCCCTGGTCGTTTTCCCTCTCCTGCCGGAGCAGGTGCAGCAGTTCATCGGTGGTGAGTCGGGCGCTGATGTCGGTGCCGGAGAGGAGCGAGTCGGCGAGATCGCGTTTTTCCTCGTGCAGGCGGACGATCTGCTCCTCGATGGTGCCCCGGGTGACCAGGCGGTACACGGTGACCGGCCGCTGCTGGCCGATGCGGTGGGCCCGGTCCGAGGCCTGGTCCTCCACGGCCGGGTTCCACCAGGGGTCCATGTGGATGACATAGTCGGCCGCGGTCAGGTTGAGACCGGTGCCACCGGCCTTGAGGCTGATGAGAAAGACATCGCCCTTGCCGGCCTGGAAGGCCCGGACCCTGGTTTCGCGCTGCTTGCGGCTGGTCTGGCCGTCCAGGTACTGGTAGCTGATCTTCTGCTCGTCCAGGTGGTCGCGGATGATGTGCAGGTGGTCGACAAACTGGCTGAAGACCAGGGCCTTGTGGCCGCCGGCCAGCAGC
>DRKI01000154.1 GCA_011051875.1 Desulfobulbus sp.
CATTTCAAGGCCATGGTCACCGGCTATGAGGAGGCAGGAGACAGGGAGGAGACGACAGACAAGCATTGATTGCGCAGATGGGCGGCTCCAGCGTTTTTTCCCGGGCCCCGTTCCGTCCCGGCCGGCACTGGCCCGGCCACCGGGAAAACAACGTGGTGCCGCCGCTGCCGTGCTGACTGTCTCCGGTACGTGTCGAACTTTTTCTGGCCCATCATCAAGAAAGAAAGGAGGGGATTATGATTCGGCCAATGGGATGTTTCAACCGCAGGCGGTACCCGAGATTCAAGGTGGATGGGGGCCTGTTCGTTATCCATTCGGATTTCGGCCAGGTCCATGAGATCGGCATCGGTGGGGCCGTCTTCACATATATCGAGAAAAACAGGCATCCCGACGGGTTTCCCGCCCGTGGCCTGGTGTTCAGCCGCCATGACAGGGAGGTGGTGGAACTTCCCTTCAGGACGGTTTCCGATATCTCCATCAGGCAGTCCACTTTTTCCATTTTCAATGTGCGGCAGCGGATTGTCATTTTTGACGGAACGAACGATGAGGAAATGGAACAGCTCGAACGCCTGATTCTCAACAATGTCTCCATCCTGCCGCCCGAGGAAGAGTCCCGCCGGCCGGCGGCACGGGTGGACGGCGGAAAGATCGCCGTCCCGGGCCTGCCCTGAGGGGCCCGGATCGTACCAGCCAACCCCCGTCCCGCCCGGTCCGGTACAGCGGCACCTGAAGAACCTGTATCCCGCCTCCTTCTGCTGTCACGACCACCCGGGGACGGGGGTCTTTTGCCTGTTTTTTCTTTTTTCCGCCGTACCCTGCATTCATCTCCCTTCCCTGTAACCGCTTGTCACTTCCTGAGCCTGTCCGCGCTCCGGCTGATCCGGACCGGTTTATTGACGCCTGGTCAGTGGTTTCCTCTTGACAGAAAGCATGATCGTGTAGTTTATTATATCGTTCCGCGTATCTTTTTTGAGAATTGCAGCTTTGAATATATTGGAGGAATCGCATGTATGCTATTATCCGCACCGGCGGCAAGCAGTACCAGGTTGCAGCCGGTGATACACTGCGTGTGGAAAAACTGCAGGGAAATGTCGGTGATACCGTGGAGATCGAGGATGTGCTGATGGTGGTTGACGGCGAGTCCGTCCGCATCGGCCAGCCCGTGGTCGAGGGCGCCAGGGTCATTGCCAGGATCGCCGAGCAGGGCAAGGCGAAGAAGGTCCTCGTGTTCAAGAAAAAGCGGCGCAAGGGATTCCAGGTCAAAAAGGGACACCGGCAGCAGTATACGGCGCTGACCATTGAAGAGATCTCGGCATAAGCGATTACAGATAGGGGAGACAGACCATGGCACATAAAAAGGCAGGCGGCAGCTCGCGTAACGGTCGTGACAGTATTGGGCAGAGGCGTGGTGTCAAGCGGTTCGGCGGTCAGGCCGTCAAGGCCGGCAACATCCTCGTCCGCCAGCTCGGCACCAGGATCCATCCAGGCGAAAATGTCGGATGCGGCAGGGATTACACCCTGTTCGCCAAGATCGATGGTGTGGTCAAATTCGAGAACTTCGGCCGGGGCCGGAAACGGGTGTCGGTGTATCCCGCCTGATTCCGCCCACCCCGGACCGGGGGACTGATATCCGCGGCAGACGTGTGTCCTGCCGCCACGAAACTCGACATCATCGCTTCATGGTGTCGGGTTTCTTTTTTTCGGCCCGGTGACAGGGAGTTCCTGTTTCCCGCGTGCGCCGGGGCAGCCCGACGCCGCGTGACATCTTCCTGTTCTTGTGCCACCGCTTTGCAGGATCACTGGATGACACCCGGGCGGTTTTCTCACAACAGATTGGCCTGCTCCGCGGGCCTGGCGGTTTCCATGGGTTTTGTCGACGAATCAAAGTTTTTCGTCAAGGCGGGTGACGGCGGCAACGGCTGCGTCTCCTTCCGGCGGGAGAAGTATGTGCCCAGGGGCGGCCCCAACGGCGGTGACGGCGGGCGTGGCGGCAGCGTCTACCTGGTTGCCGACCCGCGCCTGCGCTCGCTGATCGATTTCCGCTACCGTTCCCATTTCAAGGCCGAGCGGGGCGCCGGCGGCCAGGGCAGCGACCGGCATGGCCGCAGCGGCAAGGACTGCGTGGTCCGGGTACCGCTGGGTTCCGTGATCTCGGACGCGGAGACCGGGGAGGTGCTCGCCGACCTGGTCCATCCCGGCGACACCTTTCTCGCGGCCCGGGGCGGCAAAGGCGGTCTGGGCAATGCCCGTTTCGCCACCGCCACCAACCGCGCTCCCCGCAAGGCGACCAAGGGCAAGCCGGGGGAGGAGCGGTGGCTGCGCATCGAGCTCAAGCTGCTGGCCGATGTCGGGCTGATCGGCCTGCCCAATGCGGGCAAGTCGACCCTGCTTTCGAAACTCTCGGCCGCGAATCCCAAGGTGGCAAGCTATCCGTTCACCACCCTGGAGCCTCAGCTCGGGGTACTCCAGTTCCGGTTCCGCGACCCGTGCATCATTGCCGACATTCCCGGTCTGATCGAGGGGGCCCACCAGGGAGTCGGCCTGGGACACCGGTTCCTGCGCCACATCGAACGGACCTCCATCCTGCTCCATGTCATCGACTGTTCCGGCGAGGGTGACCGGCCCCTTGCGGATTACCGGGTCCTGGAAAAGGAGCTGGAGGCCTACCGGGAAGAGCTGCTCCACCGGCACAAGCTGCTGGTACTCAACAAGATCGACCTGGTCAACGCCGAGCGGCTCGATGCATTGTATCATCTCTTTGCTGACCAGGGTCTGACGGTCCATGCCATCTCGGCCAAGACCGGCGAGGGGATCGATGAGCTGAAAGAGACCCTGGCCGATATCCTGGACCGGGTCGACCAGGAGCCTGCCGGGACCGCCCAGGAGACGCCGTGACCTTCCAGGTTTCCAGAGAAGACGGGCTGTTCTACCGGCAGACCCTCTTTGATCAGGCCAGGCGGGTGGTCATCAAGGTGGGCAGCGCCGTACTCACCACCGGCGACGGCCTGAACCAGGAGATCATCGACAGCCTGGCCCGCCAGATCGGTTTTCTTTGCTCCACGGGCCGGGAGGTGATCCTGGTCACCTCGGGCGCGGTGGCGGCTGGCCGACAGCGGCTGGGAATAACAAAGGATTTTGGCGATACCCTCAAGGTAAAGCAGGCCCTGGCCGCCATGGGCCAGGGACTCCTGATGCAGGCCTATGAGCAGGCCTTTCTGCGTCACGGGCTGCAGGTGGCCCAGCTCCTGCTCACCCATGCCGACCTCTCGGACCGGAGCCGTTATCTCAACGTGCGCAACACCATCCTGACCCTGTTCGATTTCGGCGTCGTGCCCATCATCAACGAGAATGACACGGTCTCGGTGGAGGAGCTGCGGTTTGGCGACAACGATACCCTGGCCGCGCTGATCACCAACATGATCGGCGCCGACATGCTGATCCTGCTCACCGATGTCGATGGCCTCTACACCGCCAATCCGCTCCACGACCCGTCGGCGCGGCCGGTCTACACCGTGGCCGAGATCGACGCCGCCGTGGAGGCCATGGCCGGCCACAGCAACTCCGCCCTGGGTACCGGCGGCATGCGGTCCAAGATCCGCGCCGCCCGCATGGTGGCCGCCTGCGGCGGCTCTTCTTTCATCGGGCCCGGCCGGCATCCGGATCTGCTCAGGGAATTGTTCAGCGGCGACCTGATCGGGACTTTCTTCCTGCCCGGCCGGGAGCGGATCAGCGGCCGTAAGCACTGGATCGCCTACGTGCTGCGCCCCCAGGGAAGCCTGGTCGTGGACCGGGGCGCGAGGCGGGCCCTGGTCGAGGAGGGCCGCAGCCTTCTGCCCTCCGGGATCCTGACGGTACACGGCCGCTTCGGGGTCGGAGCGCCTGTCCACTGCCTGGATGAAGACGGCGAGATCATCGCCGCCGGCCTCACCAACTACGGCGCAGCGGACATTGACAGGATCAAGGGACATAACAGTAAAGAAATCCAAAGTATTCTCGGATTCAGGGACAGCGACGAGGTCATCCACCGTGACAACCTCGTTCTCCTCGGACCCGATGGCATGCACCGCGATCCGGCCCTGGACAGCGGGAACGGGCAATAACGTATGTGCTGCCCGACAGGTGCCTGGTCCCGCGGGATTCAGGCCGGAGCGGCAAAAACACGGTTTCCACGCTGGAGCGGGGAAACAGCGTCAAAATCTGGACAGGTCATGAGCAACCGGGAGACCGCCAGGCAGGAGGCGGAGGCTACCCCGTAACCAGATACCAATTCAGGTTCCAGGTACAACAGGGAGGAGATATATGGACAGCACGCAGATCGAGACGACAGTGGTTGAGATGGCCCGCAATGCCAGGGAGGCGGCCCGGCACCTGGCCAGCCTTTCCACGGCGGTGAAGAACCGGATTCTCCTGGCCACGGCGGACCTGCTTCTCGAGGAGCGCAAAAGCCTGGCCAGGGAGAATGAAAAGGACCTGGCAGCGGGACGGGAAAAGGGGCTTTCCAGTGCCATGCTCGACCGGCTGGCGCTGAGCGACAAGGTGATCGACTCCATGGTGCAGGGGTTGCGCGAGGTTGCGGCCCTGCCCGACCCGGTGGGCGAGATAAGCGATATGAAGCGCAGGCCCAGCGGCATCACCGTGGGCCGCATGCGGGTTCCCCTGGGCGTGGTGGGCATGATCTACGAGTCACGGCCCAACGTGACCATCGATGCCGCGGCCCTCTGCCTGAAGGCGGGCAACGGCGTGCTTCTGCGCGGCGGTTCCGAGGCCATCCACTCCAACCTGGCCCTGGCCGCCATTCTGCAGCGGGTGTTGGCGGATTGCGGCATCGATCGCGCCGCGGTCCAGGTCATACCGGTCACCGACCGGCAGGCGGTCAATGTCATGCTGGCCCAGGAAGAGTACATCGACGTGATCATCCCGCGCGGCGGCGAGGGGCTGATCCGTTTTGTCACCGAGACCTCGCGGATCCCGGTGCTCAAGCACTACAAGGGGGTCTGCCATCTCTACGTGGACGAGAACGCGGACATGGACATGGGCGTGCGGATCGCCATGAACGGCAAGGTGCAGCGGCCCGGGGTCTGCAACGCCCTGGAGGGCATGCTGGTCCACAGTGCCATTGCCGCGGACTTTCTGCCCCGGGTGGCAGGGGAGCTGATGGCGGCAGGGGTGGAACTGCGCGGCTGCGAGCGCAGTTGCCGGATCGTGCCCGGCATTGTGCCGGCCGGGGAGTCTGACTGGGGCACGGAATTTCTCGACCTGATCATGGTGGTGCGGGTGGTGGACGACATGGACGAGGCCATGGCCTATATCCGGCGCTACGGCTCCCAGCATACCGAGGTGATCGTCACGGAATCGTATGAGCGGAGCCAGCGCTTTCTGCGCGAGGTGGATGCCTCGGCCGTGATGGTCAATGCCTCGTCCCGCTTCAACGACGGCGGTGAATTCGGCCTTGGCGCCGAGATCGGCATCTCCACCACCAAGCTCCATGCCTATGGCCCCATGGGCCTGGAAGAACTGACCACCAGGAAGTTCATCGTCTACGGCGAAGGCGAGGTCCGGGGCTAGCTGTTGGGTGTCACGGTTGCGGAAACCCCGGAAGATCGGTCTGTTCGGCGGAACATTTGATCCTGTCCACGAGGGACACCTTGCCCTGGCCAGAACAGCGCTCGCCGACTGCGGCCTGGACCAGGTCCTGTTCATCCCGGCGGCCCGTCCGCCCCACAAGCAACAGCCGGTGGCCTCGTTCAGCCACCGGGTGGCCATGCTCAGGGAGGCGCTGTCGGGCAGCAGGACCATGGCTGTCTCCCTGGTCGAGGCAGAGCACGGCACATCGTACACCATCGACACGGTACGCGAGCTGAAAAAACAGTTCAGCGGGCAGGAGCTTTTTTTTCTGATCGGCGCCGATTCCCTGGTCGAGCTCCATCTCTGGTACTGCTACGAAGAGCTGCTGACCCAGGTCCGGTTCATCGTCGCTGCCAGGCCCTCTGTCTCCCTGAACCAGGTGATGGCTGCCGTGGCCGCGTTGCCGGGCGATTTTGTCTATGACGCCCGGACCCGGACCTGGCAGCGCGACGATGGCGCCTGCATTCACTACCTTGCCGATGTCCGGGTGGAAGTCTCCTCGTCCGAGGTGCGGCGGCTCCTTGCCCGGGGTCTGCCCGCGCCCATGGTGCCGAAGAGGGTGCGCCGCTACATCGAGATCCACCAACTCTATCGCCAATAAGAGGAGCGGTGCGTGCAATACATAGCTGATCTCCATATCCATTCCCGCTATTCCCGGGCCACCAGCAAGGCCAGTCACCTGCACGGCCTGGCAACCTGGGCCGCCATCAAGGGGATCCAGGTGGTGGGCACGGGCGACTTCACCCATCCGGCCTGGTTCGCCCATATCTGCGAGACCCTGGAGGAGGCCGAGCCGGGATTTTTCCGTCTGCGCGAACGTGAGCTGGAGAAACTGCGCAACGGTGGGATCGATCCGGGCCCGCTGCCCGCCGGCGTGGCCCCCGATCCTGCCGGGATCCGGTTTGTTCTCACCAGCGAGATCAGCTCCATCTACAAGCGCGGCGGCCGGGTACGCAAGGTCCACAACGTTCTCTTTGCGCCTGACCTGGAGTCTGTCCGCCGTTTCAACGCAACCCTGGCCGGTATCGGCAACCTGGAGGCTGACGGCCGGCCCATCCTGGGGCTCGATTCCCGGGACCTGCTCGAGATCCAGCTCGAGACCATGCCCCAGGGTTTCCTGGTTCCGGCCCATATCTGGACACCCTGGTTCTCCCTGTTCGGATCCAGGTCAGGTTTTGATGCCATCGAGGAGTGTTTCGACGACCTGGTGGACCACGTCTTTGCCCTGGAGACCGGCCTTTCCTCTGACCCGGACATGAATCGCCGCATCTCGGCCCTGGACCGGTTCACCCTGATCTCCAACTCCGACTGTCACTCGCCGGCCCGGCTGGGACGGGAGGCCAACCTGTTTGCCACCGGCTTTGACTACTTTTCCATGCGCGACGCCATCCGCGATCCCGTGGACCGCCACGGCAACCAGGTGTTTGCGGCCACGATCGAGTTCTACCCCGAAGAGGGCAAATACCACTGCGACGGCCATCGCAAGTGCGGTGTCTGTTTCGAGCCTGACGAGACCATCCGTCACCAGGGCACCTGTCCCCGCTGCGGCCGGCCGCTCACCATCGGCGTGCTCTACCGGGTGATGGAGCTGGCCGACAGGAAGGAGCCGCGCTATCCGCCCGGCTCGCCCGCGGTGCACAGCCTGATCCCCCTGCCCGAGATGCTCAGCGAACTGCTGGGCACCGGCCCGGCGACCAAAAAGGTGATGACAGCCTATGGCCGGCTGATCGCCACCTTTGGCTCCGAGTTCGACCTGCTCCTCAAGGCCGACCTTGCTGACATCGACGCCCAGGCCTCGCCCATGCTGGCCGAGGCGGTACGGCGGGTGCGGAAGCAGCGGGTGATCCGCAGGCCGGGCTTTGACGGCGAGTTTGGTGTGATCCGGGTCTTCAGTGACGAGGAGCGGCGCAGCTTCGGCGGTCAGCTCTCCCTGTTCGGTGTCACAGCGGCCAGGCCGCGGCGCCGGAAGAAAAAACCCGGGCCCGGCCTCTTGGTCAAAAAAAAAGCCGCCGCAAAGCAGGTCGCCGTAACCCCGGATCCGGACCAGGAAAAGGCGATAACCGCTGAACGCGGCCATGTCATCGTCACCGCCGGCCCCGGTGCCGGCAAGACGTTTACGCTCGTCCGGCGGGTCCTGCACGTGGCAGCCGGGGGTGATACGCCCTGCACGGTGATCACCTTCACCAACCGGGCCGCGGACGAGGTACGGCAGCGGCTGGCCGACCACGATGTGTTTGTCGCCACCCTGCACGGCTACTGCCTGCACTGGCTGCGCGCGCATGATCCATCCCTGGGCGTGGCCGGACCCGGCCTGAAACGGCTGATCCTGCGCAGGCTCTTTCCGGGAAAAAGCGACAGGGAGATCCGGGAGGCGGCGGCCATGATCTCCCGCGCTCTCACGGACAGTGACAACTGCGAAAAGAGACGTGATAACGAGGTATTGGAGAAATATCTTGATGCATTGGACGAGATAGGCCACGTGGATATCGACGCTGTGGTCCCCAGGCTTGCCTGTCTGCTGGAGGAGAATGGCGCCGCAGCGGCCGAGGTGCGTCACGGGACCGGTCATCTCTTTATCGACGAGTTCCAGGACCTGAACCGGGCCCAGTTTGCGCTGGTCCGGCTGCTGGCACAGACCTCGCCCGTGTTTGCCATCGGCGATCCGGATCAGGCCATCTACGGTTTCCGCGGTTCCGACCCGGCATACTTTCACCGCTTCATCGGGGAGCTGCGGCCAGCACACCATGTCCTGGCCCGCAACTACCGCAGCGCGGCCAACATCGTCAGCGCCGCGGCCGCGGTCATTGCCTGTAACAGGAACCGGGCGGACAGGACGGCTGTCAGTTGCCGACGGGAACCGGGCGTGGTATCCATCCGCTCCTGCAGTTCCGCCGCGGCCGAGGCTGACTGTGTCGCCGCCACGGTGGAACAGCTCCTGGGCGGCACCTCGCACCGCGAGATCGACCGGCTGACCCCGGGAACAGACGGAGGCGCTGCCCTGGCGGACATCGCCGTGCTCTACCGCACCGGGCAGCAGGCCGGGCCCCTGGCGGCGGCTCTTTCCGCCCGCGGCCTGCCCTGCCAGGTGGTGAACCTGACCGCCTTTTACACCGCCGGCGCAAGCCGTATCCTCTACCTCTGGATCCTGGCCCTGGCCGACCTCGGCGACAGTGCCTGCCTGCTGGCTATCGCCGGCATGGAAAAGGGTATCGGCAGGAAGACCCTGCAGGTCCTGGAACAGGCGCTGCCCCTGGAATCCGGTTTCGGCTGGACCCTGTTTTTCGAGGCCATTGGCAGGGTGGGCCACGGAGCCGCCGAGTCCCTGGCCGGTCTCCGCTCCTTTGCCCGGGCCATGCAGGCCCTTGCCCGCCGTCCCGACGCTGTACCCCGGCTCCTGGAGCAGATCATGGCCCGCTACGGTCTGGATGCGACCGATCCTGACATTGAGCGGTTTCTTGCCCTTGCCCGCTCCACCGGGTCATCCCTGGTCACTTTTGCCGGCCACCTGGAACGCTACAGCGATTCCGTGGTGTACGATCCCCGGGCCGAGGCCATCACCCTCATGACTCTGCATGCCGCCAAGGGGCTCGAGTTCGACCATGTCTTCATCACCGGCGTCGAGGAGGACCTGCTGCCCCTGGCCCCGCGCACCCGGCTTGCCCCGGATGAACTGGCACGTCATGTGGAAGAGGAGCGCCGGCTCTTCTATGTCGGCATGACGCGTGCCCGGGAGACCCTGCACCTGAGCCATGCCGCCAGGCGGCCCGGCCGGAGTGCATGCAGCCCCTCCCGTTTCCTGGCCGCGATCCCGGCCAGCCTGGTCACGCGGCCCATGGAGACGCGGAGCAGGCGGAAGAAAAAACAGTACCGCCAGCTCTCCCTGTTTTGAGCAGGCAATGGATTGATTTTTGCACCAAATTCAAGAATATTTTTACCATAGCCTGTGTCCGCTCAGCGGGTGCAAAGATCGGCAGCCATGAACAACAGCAGCAACAGGGAACAGAATACCGGCCCCGGTTCCGCCCACTCCGGTGAGAATGAGCAGGACAAACGGCTCACCGAGCTCGAGTCCATGGTCACTCTGCTGGAGATGGAAAACCGCCATCTCCGCAAGATCGCCCGGCAGGCGGATTCGGCCAACAAGGCCAAGTCCGATTTCCTGGCCATGATCAGTCACGAGATCCGAACCCCCATGAACGGGGTCATCGGCATCACCGAGCTGCTCCTGGACACGGAACTGCAGTCGCGGCAGAGATACTTTGCCGAATTGATCCTCGGCTCGGCCAGGAACCTGCTCACCCTGATCAACAGCCTGCTTGATTTCAGCAAGATCGAGGCCAACAAGATGGTGCTGGAGGAGGAGCAGTTCAGCCTCACCGAGCTGCTCGGGGAAATCATGGCCCTGTACGAGGTATCGGGCCGGCAGAAGGGCCTTTTCATCCATGCGGATATCGACAGGAGGCTGGCCGGCTCCTACCGGGGCGACTCCTACCGGATACGCCAGATCCTGGTCAACCTGCTGGGCAATGCCATCAAGTTCACTGACCGGGGCGGGGTCGGCCTGACCGTGCGGCTGGAGGAGCGGGGAGCGGAAGAGGACCGGCTGCGCTTCGAGGTGGCAGACACCGGCCTTGGTATCGTGCCCGAGAAACTTGACAAGCTCTTTCTGCCCTTTTCCCAGGTGGACAGCTCGACCACCCGCCGCCATGGCGGCACCGGCCTGGGTCTTTCCATCTGTTCCCGGCTGGTCGAACTGATGGGCGGCCACATCGACGTGGAGTCCACGCCCGGCGAAGGCAGCACCTTCTGGTTCGTGATCTCCATGCCCAGGGTGGGGGAGGGCAGGGATGAGGAGGCGGAGCCGGACGGACCGGAAGGTGCAGAGGCCGTGGCCGCGGTCCGGGACGGGACAGGGGAGACGCGGCCGGACAGCAGGGAGGGTGCGGCCATTCTCATCGTGGACGATGACGACACCAACCGGGTGCTCCTGGAGCAGTCCTTCAGGAACAACGATGTCCGGCTGAGTATGGCCAGCAACGGCAGGGAGGCGGTGGAAGTCTGCAGGGACAGGGACTTTGACCTGATCTTCATGGATTGCCAGATGCCGGTCATGGACGGCTTCGAGGCAGCCGTCTCCATCAACGAGATGCTCCGCTCCGCCCGGCGCAAACGGCCGGTCATCATTGCGCTCACCGCCGACGTGACCGATTCGACCCGAAGGCGGTGCCGGGAGGTGGGCATGGACGACTACCTGATCAAACCCCTGGACTTCAGCGAGTTGCAGCGGGTGCTCGACAACTGGCTCACCGGCTATGGCCTGCGAGTGACGCCACGGCACCGGCTCGCTGCCGGCAGCGGGACCGAGACAGAAGCCGGAGCCCAGCAGGAAGAGGTCATCCACCGCGGCAGCATCGAGAAACTCAGGCAGAATATCGGTGACATACGTCCGGTTATCACGGTTTTCCTCTCCACCATGCGCACCCGGCTCGACGAGCTGGAACAGGCCATTGCCGGGCGTGACATCAAAACCATCCAGCGGACCGCGCACACCCTGAAGGGCAGCAGCAGCCAGTTCGGGGCCGGGGAACTGTCACGGCTCTGCCAGGAGGCGGAAAACATGGCCCGGAACAATAATCTGCAGCAGATTGAACCGCTTTTCAGGAAAATAACCCGGGCCGCGGACCAGGTGGCCTTTTTTCTGCATGAACAACTTGATTAAGTGCGGCCTTCCCTTACAATAGATAAAGGGACTCATTTCCGGATACCCTGTTTTGCCCGGCCGATTCTTTCGGAGCATACTCAATGACGACAGCGTTTTTTCATGGTGGTACACCGCTTATCCTCGTCGTCGATGACGATGAGGTCATCCGGCTTCTCCTGCGGCAGTTTCTCGAGGGCGCGGGCTACAATGTCGAGGAGGCTGTCAACGGCCAGGACGCCCTGGACCGGCTGACCAGGAAGAGCTATGACCTCGTTATCCTGGACATCGCCATGCCCGGCATCGACGGCCCCCGGGTCTGTGAGCACATCCGTACCGCGCTCGAGAATCCGCCGCCGGTGCTCATGGTTACCGCGCTCGACGATGAGGAGACCGTGGACCGCTCCTTTGCGGCCGGCGCCGTAGACTATATCCGCAAGCCCATCCGCTGGTCGGTGCTCAAGAACCGTATCCGCTACATCCTCGCCTCTTCCCGGGCCCACAAGGAGCTGGAGCTTCTCTCCCGCAACTACGAAATGATCCTTGATGCGGCGGCCAACGGCATCTGCGGTGTGGGCGAGGACAAGCTGATCAGCTACATCAACCCCGCCGGACTCAAGATCCTCGGCTACAGCCGGGAGGAGGTCGTCGGCCGCCCCTATTACGAGATCTTCAGGCTCTCCGAGGCTGGCAGCGATGCCTTTGACGTGGACTCCTGCCCGTTTTTCACCCCCAACACCGGCGCGGCATCCTTTCACTTTGACGAGGCCAGGCTGATGCGCAAGGACGGCACCATGGTGCCGGTGGATTACCGGGCTACTCCCATCATGGAGGGCAACCGGGCCGTGGGCGGGGTCCTGGTGTTCCAGGACGTGACCGAGCGGCATCAGGCCGCGGAGCTGATCCGCTACATGGCAAATCACGATTCCCTCACCAACCTGCCCAACCGCAATTACTTCACCCGCCGCCTGCCCCAGGCCATCTCCCTGGCCAAACGGTACAAGCGGCGGCTCTGCCTGCTGTTCATCGACCTGGACCGGTTCAAGCCCATCAACGACTCCTATGGGCACGGGGTGGGGGATATCGTGCTGCTGCAGGTGGCACGCCGGCTGAGCGGTATGTTGCGGGAGTCCGACTCGGTCTGTCGGCTGGGCGGGGATGAATTCGTGATCCTGCTGGAGAGCACCGACTCGGTGGAAGGTGCCGAGTACGTGGCCCAGAAGGCCATAGACGAGCTGAACCGGCCCATCGAGGCGGACAACCACATCTGTTATATCGGCGCCTCAATCGGTATCAGCGTCTATCCCGATGACTGCCAGGATGCGGAGACCATGCTCCGGCACGCCGACATCGCCATGTACGAGGCCAAGAAACGGGGCCGCAACCAGTGGGTCCTCTACTCACCGGAGATCAACTCCACGGTCAGCAGCAAGCGGAGCCTGGACAGCGACGGCCCGTCCTCCGGCCGGAAGAAGTAGGGGCGGCCGGCCCTTTACTCTCCGCCTTCCTCCGGTTCTTCCCGGAACATGGTGCGGATGATGTCGTCCCGGCCGATCACCCCGACCAGGGTGTCGCCATCCATCACCGGCAGGGTATGCACATGCTGCTCCGCCATCAGGGTGGCCACCTCGTCCATGGGCGTTTCCGGCGTGACGCTGATCAGCTCGTGCGAGCAGATGTCATCCACCTTGGTGCCCGCGATCTTCTTGATGTCCTTTTCCAGCTTGTCCGGGCTCTCCAGGAACAGGAACGAGTCCAGGATGGCCACCACCGTGGGGATGTGCACCCGCTTGTTCTGGTCGATGAGGTCGCTTTCCGTGACCACGCCGATGATCCTGCCCTGGGTGTTTTTGACCGGAGCGCCGCTGATCTTCCTGGTGTAGAACAGCTCGGCCAGCTCCTTGACCGGCATCTCGGTATCCACCGTGATGACGTCCCTGGTCATGATATCCTTTGCCTTCAACATGGCGTATCTCCTCTATGGTGTGTCACGGCTGTTCAGTAATCCGTCTGGTGTGACCGATCACGGAATATCCAATTACCCCGAATCAATACAGGACGTGTAAACGGCTGCAGGGTGCCACAGCGGTGCGTGGTCGAACGTCACAGGTATCCACCCGTCTATGGGGAGGTCCGGGCGCGCGCAGAGGGGGTGCCCTGTGACCGCCTGCCCCCACCCCGGGTTATGCACCGGTTTTACAGCATCCCTTGCCGGGGTTGGCCTTGCCGGCCAGGATGCTCATGGCACGCGGCAGCATGGCGGCGACCTCCGATGCCAGGTAGCCGGACCCTTCGGCCTGCAGGTCGGCCGCGGCGCCATGCAGGTACACGCCAAGGCAGGCCGCCTGCCAAGGCCCGTATCCCTGCACCAGCAGGCCGCCGATGATGCCGGACAGCACATCACCCATGCCGCCCGTGGCCATACCCGGATTGCCGCTGGCATTGACTGCCCAGCGGCCGTCTGTGCTGCCGATCACGGTACCGGCGCCCTTGAGCACGGTGATGATTTGGCAGTGGCTGCCGCGGTCGCCCTGCCAGAGTGCGGCCGCAAGCCGGTCGGCCTGGATGTCGCCGGTGGTCCGACCGGTCAGGCGCGCCATCTCGCCGGGATGCGGCGTCAGGATTCGCGGTCCCGCAACATCGAGGAGGCTGTCCCGGTGCCGGGCGAGCAGGTTGATGGCATCGGCATCCACCACCATGGGCAGTTCCATCTCCCGGTAGAGCCGCAGGACCAGCTCCTCGGTGGCCGCATCCGTTCCCAGGCCGGGACCGAGAGCAATGCCTTTTTTCCCCTTGCAGAGCGAGACGATTAGGTCCATGTCCCGGGCCGAAAGCGATGTCGCTGTCGAGGGGAGGGGAACGGTCATGGCCTCGGGCAGGCTGGTCTCGAATATCTGGTTCAGGCGGTACGGAACGGCCAGGGTCACCAGTCCGGCTCCGCTGTGCAGGGCGCCGCGGGCACAGAGCAGGGCGGCACCGGTCTTGCCTTCCGAGCCTGCGAGGATGAGCAGGTGGCCGCAAGTGCCCTTGTGGGCATTGCGGGGCCTGGAATGGAGCAAGGAGCCGATTCCCCGGTCCAGGAGCACCCCGGCCAGGCCGGCCTCTTCAACCACCTGCGGCGGAATGCCGATATCCACCACGTGCAGGGTTCCGGTGAGCGGACCGCCATGCATGAAGTGGCCGGGCTTGGCAAGACCGAAGGTGACGGTCAGGCTCGCCTCCACGGCACCGCCCAGCACCTGGCCGCTGTCAGCATGAAGACCGGACGGGATATCCACGCTGACCACCGGCCAACCATACTTCTGCTTCAGGGAGTTGATCTGCCTGGTTGCGGCAAGAAAACGTCCTTCCAGCGGCCGCCCGAGACCGGTGCCGAACAGGGCGTCGACCAGGCTGTGCACCGGATGCCGGAGATGGATATCAGCCAGTTGCCTCACGGCCCGCTCCAGCGCCTCCCCGGAATCCACCACCTGGCTGGGCAGGCCGAGCCGCCTGACGATCCGGCAGTTGACGGCGGCATCACCTTTGAGGCGGTCGGGATCAACAAGAAAAAAGATATGGGGAAAGCCGCCCCGCTGATGGACATGTCTGGCTATGACCAGGCCGTCGCCGCCATTGTTGCCCGGCCCGGCGAAGATCAGCACGCTCTTCCCCCGAAAGGAACCCAACTCCTGCGCCATGAAATCTGCCGTACCACGGCCCGCATTCTCCATGAGCACTATACCGGGAACCCCGATCTCCTCGATGGTCCGGCGGTCCAGACCCTGCATCTCCTCTGCGGTGGCAAGTTTCATAACAGGTACAAGTAGTTAAAATCAGGCTCCCCGGCGTTGCGAGTGGACCTGGTCATAGTCATAAAATATATCAGGTCCACTCGCAACGCCGGGGAGCCGAAAATTGCAGTTTCACCCCCTCTCCGATATATGTCTTGCATATTACAACGTTTTTCCAAAATATCAAGAACTTGATGCGGGCTAAAGGCGTTTGCCTAGGCAGCATGACATGCTGTCTTCTTTCTGGGCACTTTTTTTCTGTTGTTTTCTCTCCGGCTGGTTTCCGGCCAGTGTCGTATGGATGTAATCCTTTGATATCATCCTGTTGCGTTGGGTGGGCCGATAATTGCATCGTCAGGTGCACGAGGCGCCAGAAGGTTCCGGTCCATTCACCTGGTGCGTAATTGATCACATGATCAATAACCTGCTGTTGTCACATTTCAAACTGTAACCCGGCACAGGTGTCCGGTCTCTGTGCGGGCGTGCCGGTTCGCCATGGTCCTTCCTGCGGGTCGGCACGACAGTGCAGAGACGGGGTGCCCGGGACATCGTCCCCTGGTGCGCGGCCATCGCGGTGCTGGTGCAGAAACCGGAAATAGGATACCATGGAGGGAGAACATCATGATGGCTTCCCGGATCAAGAAGAGGAGTCGGGAGCGACTTGCGACCAGGAAAGGAACGCGATCCAGGCCCGACGTGATGGAACGGCTTGCCCTGGCCATGCTGTTGATCATCGGTGCGTTTACCGTGCTCATCGCGCTCTGGTCGGTTGCCGCTTACACGGGTCTGGCCGGGTTCGAAGATCCGGTGGAGCTGATGCACCACATGGTACCATAGGCCGGCGCCGGCATTGACGCCGCGCCAGGCGTATTCTTTCATGCAGATACCATCCGGACACATCCCCTTCAGGTTGTCGCGTTTCGGGCTTGCCATTCTCCTGGCCACCTGCATGCTTGCCGGCATCCTGGTGGTCAGTACGGTACGTAATCTCTCCCGTGAACAGAACATCATGGAGAGTTTTCTCCTGGACGAGGGATTGCTGCTGATCAGGAGCTTCGAGGCCGGCGCCCGCACCACCATGATGCACGAGATGATGGGCCAGACCCCGCCCATCGTCACCCTGGTCAGGGAGACAGCCAGGTCGGAACGCATCGCCTATATCCTCATTGTCTCCGAAACAGGCGATGTCATAGCCAGCAGCGGCCACCCACTGCCAAAGGTCGATCCTGCGACCTGCCGGGCCATCCTTGCCTCGTCGCGGCCGGTCACGACCATGATTGACCAGGAAGGCGGTTACCCGATCTTCCAGGTGGTCAAGGAGTTTCACCTTGCCGGTCCGGACAGCGGCGGCATGATGGGCCACGGTCAATGTTCCTCATCCATGGCCTGGTGGGACCGGAGTCGTACGCAGAGCCGCGAGATCATCTTTCTCGGCCTGCACAGCGGCGAGTTCATCAAGGCCAGGGAGCAGGATATCCGTCACTCGCTGTTCATGGCCGGGCTGCTCTTTCTCCTTGGCAGCGCCGGGTTGTACTTTCTCTTCCTGTACCAGGGGATGCGGGTCACCCGGACCACCCTGCATAACATGCAGCTCTATACCCGCAACGTCATCGAGTCCATGCCCGACGGCCTTGTGACCCTGGACTCCGACCGGCGTGTCGTGTCCTGCAATGCCCGGGCCGTGGCGATCATGGGCCGCTCCATGGACGAGCTCCGGGGCAGGCGGCTGGAGGAGATCTTTTCCGGCTGGCCCGTGGCCACGCTTGTCGGAGGGAAGGAAGTCCTGTCCACCGGCTACGAGTTCCGCCATGACGACAATACCCGGGTGCCGGTGGAGATCAGCTGCTCCCTGCTGCGCGATGCCGAAGACGCGGTCCTGGGCGCGGTTCTCATCCTGCGCGACCTGCGCGAGATCCGGGCCATGGAACAGCAGCTCGAACGATCGCGCCGGCTGGCATCCCTTGGCCGGATGGCGGCGGGAATCGCCCACGAGATCCGCAACCCGCTGGGTACCCTGCGCGGATTTGCCCAGTATTTCGGTTCCAGGCCCGGTGACGACGCAGGGCGGGAATATGCCGAGCTGATGATCGGGGAGGTGGACCGGCTCAATGCCTCCATATCGGCCCTGCTCCAGTTCTCCCGTCCCCGTGAGCCGGAGCTGCAGCCGGTACGGCTCAACGACCTGCTCGGGAAGACCGCCAAACTGCTCGAGCACGACTTCAGGAGCAACGATATTGATCTTGACCTGCGGCCAGGCTGCGACGAACCCGTCGCCGCCGACCCGGACCTGCTCCTGCAGGTGCTGCTGAACCTTCTCAAGAATGCGGTCAGTGCCTCTGCTCCCGGTTCGACGATCATCCTGGCCTGCAGCCGGGACCGGGAGGAGGTGCGCATCACCGTTGCCGATAGCGGCAGGGGTATGGGCCGGGAGGAACGGGAGCAGATGTTTGACCCGTTTTTTTCGACCCGCAAGTCGGGAACCGGCCTCGGCCTGGCCGTGAGCCACCAGATCGTGGAACAGCACGGCGGCTACTTCGAGGTGGAGTCGCGGCCCGGCGAGGGCAGCACCATCACCGTGATCCTCCCGGCAGACGGGCGGAGAAGGGACACGAACAGCAACAAAAGGACAGGGAATGAAAAAGATACTGCTGGTTGACGACGACCGGGCCCACCGTACCATGCTCAAGGTCAACCTCGAGGGCGCGGGATATGAGACCGTGGAGGCGGAAGATGGCGACCAGGTCCTGGACATCCTGGCGGAACACCAGGTTGACCTGATCCTGCTGGATCTGAAGATGCGGCGCATGGGCGGTATCGAAACCCTGCAGATGCTCCACGGGAAAGGACGGGTGGAGCCGGTGATCGTCATTACCGCCTTTTCCTCGGTGGAGAGCGCGGTGGAGGCCATGAAACACGGTGCCGTGGACTATGTCACCAAGCCGGTGGACATCGATGCCCTGAAACTGGCCATCGACAAGGCGCTCGACGTGGAGGCCCTGCGCGAGGAGAACGCCGCCCTCCGGCAGCGGCTGGGGGAACAGTTCGATTTCGGCAACATCATCGGCCGCAGCCCGGCCATGCAGAAGGTCTTCGAGACCCTGTCCCTGGTCGCGCCCAGCGATGCCACGGTGCTCATAACCGGTGAATCGGGAACGGGCAAGGAGCTGATCGCCAATGCCATCCACCAGAACTCGGCACGGAGCTCCGGACCGTTCATCAAGGTCAACTGCGCGGCCCTGCACGAAAACCTTCTGGAAAGTGAGCTGTTCGGCCACGAGAAGGGCTCGTTTACCGGCGCCGATCGCCAGCGCAAGGGCCGCTTTGAACTCGCCAGCGGCGGTACACTCTTTCTTGACGAGATCGGCGACATGTCCCTGCAGACCCAGGCCAAGATTTTGCGGGTCCTGCAGGAAGGTGAGCTGGAGCGACTCGGCTCCAGCGGGACGGTGAAGGTGGATGTCCGCATCATCGCGGCCACGCACAAGGACCTGGACCGGATGGTGGAAGAGGGGAGCTTCCGGCAGGACCTTTTTTTCCGGCTCAGCGTGGTGCCGGTGGAGCTGCCGCCGCTCAGGGAACGCAGCGAGGATATCCCCCTTTTGGCCGATTTTTTCCTGAAACGGTATTCGAAAAAAAATAAAAAGGATATAAAGGGGTTCCATCCACAGGCACTGATGCTCATGACCCGCTATTCCTGGCCGGGCAATATCCGGGAACTGGAGAACTCCATCGAGCGGGCGGTTATCCTCTGCCTGGGGGAGCAGGTCACCCCCGGCGAGCTGCCGCCGCAGATGGTGCCTGACGATTTTGTCCCGGCCACTGCGAAACCGGGAGTTCCCGGCGGCCTGACCCTGAAGGACGTGGAGCGCGAGGCCATCCGCGCCACCCTGGAACAGACCGGCGGCAACAGGTCCAGGACCGCGAAACTGCTTGGCATTGCCCGCCAGACCCTGCTCAACAAGATCAAGGAGTATGACCTCTGAATTCGGATAATCGTTTCTGCCCGCAGAGCGGGCACAGCGAACACATGAACATGGGGAGCTTTACGTGACACCGCGGAGCGGTGTCACGAGGTTGAGGTGGGGCCCAGAGCCGGGGCAGCCCCCGGAGGATGGGAATTCTTGTTGCACCGCTCTGCGGTGCAACATCCCACAGGCGCTCTGCGCCATTTTGTCTGAGGCAGCCCCCTGGAGGATGGGTGCTCTTGTTGCACCGCTCTGGGGCGCAACATCTCACCAGGCGCTCTGCGCCATTCCCAGTGCCCCGGGCCTGTGGCCGGCTGATCTGAAAGGTCTACCATCTGCCGCCACCGCCACCGCCGTGGCCACCGGAATCGCCGTCACCCATTCCGCCGCCGGCTCCACCACCGCCGTGGCCTCCCGAGCCGCCGTCTCCCATGCCACCGCCGCCATGACCGCCGCTGGAGCTGCCACCGCCCATGCCGCCACCACCGGACGAGCCGGACCCGCCATGGCCGCCGCTGCCGGAGGTGCCGGATCCGCCATGGCCGCCGCTGCCGGAAGAGCCACTGGGACCGCTACCGCCGTGCCCCGCGCCTCCACTGCCGTGCCCGCCGCCCTGGCCGGACATGCCGATCGCGCCGCCGGTGAAACCGCCGTGCTGGTCACCCGGCATGTTGTTTCCCATCTTGGTGGTCATTCCGGAGCCCGGGGTGTGGAGACCCGCTCCCATACCGACCCCATGTCCGCCTGACCAGCCGCTTTCCATGTCCCGGGCCGTTGCCTCGGCCAGCTCGGCCGGATCAATACCCGGATGGGTGGCTGCCGCTCTCCTCCCACGGTTTCCTGAGGCCGTTGCCGTCTCCTGTCCGTGGCCGCGCCGCCCATGGCCCATGCCAAGTTCTCCCGGGTGAACGCCCAGTTCAGCGGCGATCTGGCCCCAGCCCATGCCGTTTTCCCGCATCTCCCCGATGTCATCGGCCATGACGCCGGTCAGCTCGGAGAGTTGCTGCGCATACTGCTCCTGTGCCCTTTCCATGGCCGTGCGGGCGGCCATGATTTCGGCTTGGTTCGCCGTTGCCAGCGCCTCCTGCATGCGCTGTTCGGCCGCCTCAACCTGGCGCAGGGAGGAGCGCAGCGCCGTGCTCGTCTGCATGGCC
>DRKI01000155.1 GCA_011051875.1 Desulfobulbus sp.
ATCCTGCGGAGTTCGTCCCCGGTTACAGCGGCGGGCCCGTCCCGGACTTGCACCGGGTTCCCTTTTCATCCGCACGCGCGGACACCTGAAAAAACAGACAACAGGGTGATCTTTACCCGAATACAGCGACGAAGTCAAGAGAGGGCTGTTTCTTTCCGTCGACCATCCCCTGCCGATCATACCGATTTCATGAACTAGTTGGATGCTCACGAGACAACATCTTTTCAGAATCACGCACGGTCAATCCTTATAACATGGTGTACTCCTGGTCAAAGGTAACCTTGCCGACCCCGTCGATAGAGATCATGTCCACATCCCTTGCACAAAGAAAATAATAGCGCACCTGGTCCTGGCCGGCATCGATCCAGCCGGCAAGCCGTTTCTGCAACTCGGCCAGTTGGTCCTGGTCCAGATGACATTCGAAGATACTTTTCTGCACCCGAACGCCGAAATTGCCCAGTTCCCTAGCCACGCGATACAGACGCCGATTATCACGAACATCAAAGGCAACGACCACCATCTCTTTCATAGCAGGTAATACTCCGGGTTGCCGCTTGCGGCGCCACACCCCTGGCGAACGGTCTTTTCCCTGCACCAGCGGCAGAGGGGGTACCAGCGGATAGAATCATCCTCTTCGAGGAGGCGACTCAGTTCTCTCTGCAGCATCGCTCTCTGGCCCGGCTCCAGAAAACACTCAAAAACACTGTACTGCACAGGTGTTCCAAAATCTTTCAGCCGTTCACGCACCTGCCGTCGCACGGAATCACTGCTGATATCGTAGCTCACCATCCATAACCTGCTCATCGCACTATCATTGCCTGATACCGTTGTTCGCGGCCCTGGATGACAGCCGCCAGCCGCATTACCTGGTACTCGAGGCAGCGCCGGTAATCAAGGCGCTGTCCGCTCACCGGATGGGTGATTGGTGCATTCATCTTTTTTTCCACAGTCCGGATAAAAAGCCGCCTCGCCCGGTCGTCCAGCAGACAGCCTTTTCCGGAAGGCTCGGGCGGGGTGAAATCCCCTGGAGCAAGGCGCCTGTTCAGGACAAGATTGAGAACAACGGCGTCAACGATAATGGCGCGGAACTCCTCCATCATGTCTGACACAAGCGCCGGATGGCCAGCCCGCAGGGGGTGGAGAAAACCCACATGTGGGTTGAGGCCCCGGACCCGGATAAAGGAATAGATATTATAGTACAGCAGGGTATAACCATACGAAAGCAGGGCATTGACCGGGTCAAGAGGCGGCTGCCGGTTACGGCCGCTGAAGCGCCAGTCCGGATCAAGAGAGCGGGCCAAGGCCGAAAAATAACAGCGGGCGGCTGCCCCTTCATGGCCACGCAGCCCGTCAAGCGTATCTGTTCCATCGAGATTGCCAAGAATGTAGCGAAGCCGCTGTCCGGCCTCGCCGAGGGCCGGTAATGCGCGGTTCCTGGCATAGCGCTGAAGCACCACCCGGCAATTGGCGATCTTGCCCCGGATAAACTCCCGCGCCAGGCTGACGCAAAACCTGGGATCTTCAGCCCGATTGAACTGGTCACGCTGGATGAGTACAGACTCGGTGGAAAAACCATCGACAACGCCATAGAACCTCCCAGCACCGGAAAGAAGATATACGGGTATCTTTTTCTGGAGGCAGAAGTGCATCGCCTGGGTGGTGAGCTGGGCATTGCCGAAGACCATGATCTGGTCCACCTTGATGGCCGGAACCCGCAGCACCACCACACCTCTCTTCCTGAGAACAAACCGTTCCGATTCCTTGCCGAGCACATAGCCATGCTCCAGCACATAGAGTGTCCGCAAACGGGGATCGAAATCGCCGGGCAAAGACTTGTCCTGCTCTGCGGTCGGCGGTGGCAGCACCTGCTCACTCCGGTCGGGGAAGTCCTCTGCCTCGATGCCTGCCCTGGCAAAGGCAAGTGCCATTTCGCCCTGTGGACCTTCCGGCGTGTCGTCGGACTTCACCTCCCTGGCCGCGCCTCCTGGCTCGACCGGAATGTCCGCCAGCGTGCGCGGATCAAGGTACAGTGGTTGCGCTGCCGGGTATTTTGCCTTGATGGCGAGCGAACGGACGAATTCCACGCCAAGAAAACGGAAACCATGCCTGAAGTCCACAATCCGCGTTTTTTCCGGATTGAGGTGCAACCGGAGAGCGGCAAGGACCTCGGCCGTGAACTTCAGGGCTCTGTCAGCACCTTGTTTTTTGCGGCAGAGGATGAGAAAATCATCGGCAAACCGAACGAGGCGCTGGTCATTGTCCAGCATGGCCTCATCCAGGCGGTCGAGATACAAGTTGGCCAAAAGCGGGGAAACCGGTGAGCCCTGGGGAACCCCCTTTTTCAGATGGAAACGGCGTTTTCCGTCCACCACGTCGGCAGCGAGCCACAGACGAAGCAGCCTGAGAATGCCTGCATCGGCTACCAGTTTTTCCACCTCGTTCAACAGGTGTTCATGGTCTATCTCATCGAAAAAGGAGTGAATATCCGCGTCCACCACCCAGGTGAACCCCTGATCCCGCAATCGCTCAACACGCTGAACCGCCATGGCCACTGAACGTCCGGGCCGGTAGGCATAACTGCATTCTTCAAATTCAGCTTCAAACAACGGCATCAGGACAAGAGCAACGGCAGTCTGCAACACCCGATCCCGCACGGAAGGGATAGCAAGACTTCGCAGGCCCGTCCCGCTCTTTTTCTGAATACGAACAAGAAGCAGGGGACGGGGCCTATAGGTTTCGTAGAGAACCTCGTCGCGTAAGAGAGCGAGGTTGCTCAACAACCGATGTTCGAAATCCGCTATGGTCTCACCATCGATGCCAGCGCATCCCTGGTTGGCCCGTACTTTGTACCAGGCAGCCAGCATGTTGGCATCGGAAAGGACCTTCCCGATAGTTACAGCACCTGTACGAGTCAAGCCTTCAAGCCTCTTTAACTTCCTGTTGCCTCATTGGCTTCCGATTGACCCACTGGAGGCGAGCAACGCCATTGCATGGCCCCATCACATCAATCTTCCATTCTAATCAACTGGTAACCCCGTTTCAAAACCGGTCAGCTCCGCAACTTTTCAGGAAGCTGTGGTCCGCGTAGCGGAGCGGACGTTTTAACCCCGTTTCAAAACCGGTCAGCTCCGCAACATTACCTCCCGAAGCACACGCTTCGGGTTGCCAAGTTTTAACCCCGTTTCAAAACCGGTCAGCTCCGCAACTAATCGAGAATGGGAAGAGGGGTGGAAGGAGATTGAGTTTTAACCCCGTTTCAAAACCGGTCAGCTCCGCAACGGTTACACCTACTTTATTTAGGTGTAACCGACTTGTTTTAACCCCGTTTCAAAACCGGTCAGCTCCGCAACCGTCCGCGGTCGGGGTCAAAACCCCCGGTTTGCTGGGTTTTAACCCCGTTTCAAAACCGGTCAGCTCCGCAACCCGCCCTCCGGCGATCAGCCGGGGTACTGTGCTAGTTTTAACCCCGTTTCAAAACCGGTCAGCTCCGCAACAATATGGTTGTTTGATTATTCTCGATGGGGATCATGTTTTAACCCCGTTTCAAAACCGGTCAGCTCCGCAACTTTACGGCTTTGTTGGTCTCAAGCGCTACTTGGGTGTTTTAACCCCGTTTCAAAACCGGTCAGCTCCGCAACCATGGTGAACAGCTTGATCGCCAGTGGCCTGACTGTTTTAACCCCGTTTCAAAACCGGTCAGCTCCGCAACGTTCAAGAGCGAAAAAACGGAGCAACTGCTCCGAAGAGTTTTAACCCCGTTTCAAAACCGGTCAGCTCCGCAACCGGCGACCGCATGGACTTTACCACCCATTTCGGTAGGTTTTAACCCCGTTTCAAAACCGGTCAGCTCCGCAACTCTTGCCGAGACTATCGGCCGGGTGGATGTCAGCCGTTTTAACCCCGTTTCAAAACCGGTCAGCTCCGCAACAGTATGTTTTTTTCTGTTACAAACTCAACCAGTTATCCGGTCATTTGCGGCGTATCCCCCTTTTTCTCTCCCCAAGCTCTCTCTCAAACCATGACGCACCTCCTTTTTTTAATAATTTCAAGTGACTGCGCACAAACCAGCGCCAAAAAACCCTATCTGCTTGATAAATCATTCTTTCCCGCCGATCATCCTTCATCAAGCTCCTCCAGACAGATCATGAGCCGTACCCATTGATTTCACAACTAATCCTGTCAGCAGAAAAGATATCCTCCCTTGGCCCCACCGTGAAAAGACCGACACCATGCCTACTGCACTGCTGCCTTGGAATGTCCCGCCTGGCGGTACCCGTCATGGCGCTCAACGTGTACAGGCCACTGACACGCACCGGACCGGTCGTAGGCCCATGAGACCACACTTCACCCATTCTCCGCCGGGCTCTGCATGGTCTGTCGGCTTGCAAGAAAATCCTTTATCCTTCTTCGCTTCTCGCTCAGGGAGTGGCCGTCCCAGGTGCCATCATACTCGGGCCATTCGCCGAGCACCTCACCCCTGGGGACATGGTACCCCACCTGGCCAGTGGGCAGATCAATCATCAGCACCGGCCAGTCCGGTTCGTCGGGATCCTCCAGGAGGCCAACCTTGAACCCCAGGGCGAGTGCAAGCCTAGCCATCACCAGCACTGCCTGGTTTCGATCAAAATAGGCGTCTTCCAACGAGTTACTCTGGTTTGTCATGCTAGCGCTTATTCCTGCGTGTCAGCGGGGGAAGCTGTGTCGAGCTACTGGTCAACGGTTGTAGCGCGTCTTTCCATTGTTTGTCATTATCAACAAACCAGAGAAAGGTCTGATCTTCAATATCCATTTCCCTCACCTGGGGATAATGGACAGGTCGCTGCACATGAGCCGGATTGCCCAGCAGGTCAAGAGCCCGGAACACCGTCTCGTCCATGGTTTTCACAAAATCCTGCCGAAGGGTGCCAGGATCCGGGGCAGCCCCGCTGT
Organism: Desulfobulbus sp.; assembly: GCA_011051875.1. Taxonomy (GTDB): domain Bacteria; phylum Desulfobacterota; class Desulfobulbia; order Desulfobulbales; family Desulfobulbaceae; genus DRKI01. Next base: position 4,930 of record DRKI01000155.1, read on the forward strand.
CGTCAGGGGCAGGGGAGTCCTGTTGTGGAAGAAGATCCAGACACGAGGCATTGAAATGGCCTCCCATGTTGTAGCGACCTGCTGTCAAGTCATCTGTCCCGTAACGCCGGACCCGGTCGATAAGCTGCAGGCTGGCGATGTCGATACGCACACTGCCAAGCCCCAGCGGCTTGCCCATGCCCAGCTTATGCCGGAAACAGGCAGTAGGCCGAAGCACGTAACAGAGCAGGCCCAGTTCCCACCGGGAAAGATTACTGAAATCAAGGTGAAAGAAAAACTTGGTCTTCCTCCGAACAGGCTGAACCCTGACCTTGATCTGGGGCCTCTCCTCGGGGTGACAGGTTTCCCAGGGAGGGTTCGCCGCTGTTTCTGTTGCATGGCCATACCGGTCCAGGGACTGTACCCTGTCTGGATTGCCACGTTGCCGCAACCCGTGCAGGTAGTGTTTTCGGCCCTTGATCCGGTGCCGGTCCGGAGAAAGATCCTTTTTTGCTATGTAGGCGCCACTGCCGTCCCGCATGACAAAATAGAAAGGGGGCGAGGGGGGCTTGGGAGAGGAGAGGGCCTTCAACACGATCGGTTTCGGCTCCAGGAGGGCGCTATCCTCGACATCTTCAACCGGCAGGCCGGCGCTCAGCCGAACCTTTCCGGCAAAGGCCATCTGCTCGTAGCGGGACTTTTCAGTGGAATGTTCCGATTCATCCAGCTCAACAAAGCCGAAAAGAAGCTCTGCAGGAGAGATGGCGCGACGATCCCTGTTAAAAGGACGGAGTTCCTTGGGGACAAAGCAATCCACTGTAACCGCCTGATAGCTGTCACTCGTTTCCACCCTGGAGCGCCAGATGGCGGAAAAGGATATTTCACTGACCACCCTGTTCTGCTCTGCATAAAAAACAAGATCCCCATGACGTAAGGAAAGATGACAGACATCATTTTCAGGGTCCCGCTCCCGCACTCTCCCCTTGGGATGAAAGGGCAGCCATTTCAGCGAGGCGCAGGCTTTGTCCTCCCGCAACTCGGGATCATTTTTTTGAGACAGGGTCCGTTCTTCGGCCAGGCAATGATACCTCTCCCAGGCAACAGGACTGATGGGAACCAGCGTACCGTTCCTTGCCCTGTCCCGGATGAACATCCTGTAGTCGAAACAGTGGTCCTGATCGACATATCGTTCCGGTATTTCAATAAAATATTCGTGCTTCTTGTTCTGGAGCGCATCATGCCGGCCCTCGCGCCCGAGCAGGCGGAGAATCCCGGGCCGCATCCCGGCCCCCCTTGTTTCCGCGGGAATCTGGTTGCCGTCCCGCCCCAGATAATAGACACGATTGCAGCGGGGAGACCATGAGTTCTTGTCGTCCAGAAAGTGCTTCATCGCCGGGTCGGTATAGGCATGTCGCAGCTTGGTCACCTCCATCAATGGCACCAGAGGCAGGATAAACCGCTTCCCATCACGCAAGACGATCATGCCGATCTCCCGCAGGGCGTTCTTCGCCTTTTTCCGATACGAAAGGATTCCCTGGTGCAAGACCCGCATGGCCGAGTTACTCGCCGCCTCGGCCAGGGAGGAAAGCATGCCGCGCAGCGATGCTGCCGGGATGGCTATCCGGTTGCCGAGACGGTAGTTTTCGATACGGGAGGGTACGCTGGAATCTCCCGTGGCGCCGATAAAAAGCGGCGTTTCCGTCTCCAGGAGACAGGTCAGCCGTCCGTGATACAGGGGCCTGTCGTCGACCTGCTGCCTGTAGAAGCCGTGGGAATGGCAACACGAGCTGTCCAGCTCGTCCCTGGCCAGCCAGCTCCCTGTATCAGGCTCCCTGATGGGAACGAAATGATACGGGTTCAGGAAGGTCTCTCCTGGTGCCTCTTCTGCAGGGGGAATTTCAGCCAGATCATGGTCACGAAGGGGCTGCGGCGATGGCGCGGAGTGGCAGTCAGCCATACCCTGGTGCTGCCGACACTGCTCACGAAACGCTTCCACGTAGGGCTCGAGCTCTGCCATGTCTTGGACAACCGCGGCATCGACCACACCGTATCCCTTGCCGGCCCCAAGGCCAAACGTGATATCCCCCTCCCTGAGATCTCGAAACACCAGGGCCAGAAGACCCCGGCCCCAGGCGGGCATGCGTGGATCAATGACCAGGTGCCCCTCGAAACGGGGGGACTCGGCATGCCTGATGGTATAAAGAGCGCCCTCCTTGCAGCCACCATGGAAACGGTCGATGGCCACGAAGGTCTGTTCCTGCTCTCTCCGGAAAACAGATGTGCAGGTGAACCCCTGGATATGAAGCGTGGTTCCCCAGCCAGGGGCACCGAAAACCTGGCAGGCGAGACACAACTCGCCCACCTTGTCGCTGGACCCCAGTGGCCGGCATGGGGAGGAGGTGTCACAGCAACGGCCACCCAGGGTTCGAATGATCCGTTCGGCCTGGGCACGCAGGGCGCCCCGGAAAGAGGAAGCAGGAAGCATCGGGTTGCCATCCTCGTCGACAAGGGGGACCATATCCGGTGCCTGGGTTATGTCCGGCGTGTTCCGGCTGGGATCGTTGACCAGGAACGGGCCGGAGAACCGGAGTTCAACGTGCAACCGCGGCCCGACATCCGGTGGCTGCCAGGCCTGCCGTACCTTGTCGGCACGCCGCTGTACTGTATCGGCTTGCAGCAAGGCAGCCGCTGTCATGGCCATGCCGCCGTTGCCGCCTTTTTCGAACGAGGCCAGCCAACCCAGGATGCCGCTCCTGTCCAGACAGTATACCTCCGGCCTGCCAAACAGGCGCATGGTTCCATTGCCGTCAGCGCCGGCGCCGCCAAAAGAGCACGCCTGCCTTGGATCACCAAGGTCTTCCAGGAGGGCAAAAAGCACGTCTGCCTCGGCATCGGTCATGCAGCCTGTTATGGTCAACCGAAAGCGTACCCCTGGAGGCACCATCTCGGTGTAGCGCAGACTCCGGCGCAACGCCGTTCCCCGATGCCGGTCCACAGCGGTCTGTGCCTTGACCCAGATCTGGCGCTCCGGACGCCAGTAGGGAAAATGCCGGGCCCCTGAAAGCCGATGGCACAGGGGCGCATCGTGGAACTCGGCGCGTCCTCCGCGTCCCTGGTCTTCTGTTTCCCGATCATGCCCCTTGCCAAAAAGCGTTTCCAGCAGGGCACTGTCCACCCCCCTTTCCCGCAGCCTTGCCAGGAACCGGCCCTTGATCGTGGAGCCCGGGATGATGGGCAGCCCGCCTGCGCCCGTGATCAAGGCATTGATCTGCACCGGTGTGCCGTCATCGTTCTTGATCAGGTCATGCTCCACTGTTTCCGAGGCGCCGATGTGCAAGGATGAGGCGGTCTCCAGTTCCGCCGTGATCCGAAACCGTTTCAACTCGTTTCCCTGCTGGTCCATAAGCGTCCACCTGTCCTGTACCGCAGCCATGTCACCCCTCCTCCACCTCAACGATTCGTTCTATCTTGTCTACTCTGACACCTTCATGCGGCAGACGCCTCACATTCGGCCCCAGGAGATTGACCGCGATCTCACCATATCCGTTCTGCGGGATAAAGGGCGTGCCCTGCCACTGGCGATCTGGATTTGCATTCAGGCCATAGTACCTGCGGGCGGACTCGCCGATGGGCAGGCCGTGCTTCAACCAGGAGCCCATTAACGCCACACCATCGTCGACCGTGTACCCATCGGCGACCTCGAGGACGAAGACGCTGCCGGCCTCGGTGAGCAGCCACGGCCTGTATTCACGGTTTGCCTGGAAGACAAGACGCCGGTATCTGCCGCCGGAGAGTTTCTGGCGGGCAAAATAGCGGACAAGCTTCAGGACGCCGCCGGACAACTCGTGCCACGCTATGGCATACATCCGGTGCAGGTCCTCTGCGGCGGTAGCCTGGCGAATCTCTTCCGGGGCGCCAAGGAGGGTGTCGGTCTGGAGGGTGACGATCCACCTGGTGTCTTGGACTGGCGTGTCGTGGTGGGAAGGAACCGCCGGCTCCACCTGCCCGTCCAGCAGCAGCTCGGCAAGGGCCTTGGTCTTGCCCAGGCCGATAACTCCCTGTGCCACGAGCGACCGGAGCTGACCCAGGACCTGGCCCCGAAGGCGGGAATCTATCCGGCTCAGGTCCAGATAGGCATACCAGCTCCACTCACCGGGCACGATCATCTCATAGGCAAAAAGCCGTTCTTCCGCGGATCGAAGCGAGGAGCGGTCAATGGCGGTCCTGATCCGCAACTCGGTCTGCATCTCTTTCCAGCCCCAGTTCGAAAGCCTGATATATGGCCAGGGATATCCACGCAGGGTCTGGTCATCATCTTTCCAGTCCACCGCAAAATCCGGGGGTTTGCCGTTGATGAGGCAGGGCCGCTCCAGGAGGGCGACATCGAAATATTTCTCCGAATCCTTGATCCTGACCAGAGAAAGCGGCGCCACCACCGGCCGTTTTCCTTCGGAGCCGGGAAAGGCGTGGGTGATCCGCAGCTTGCTGAAATTGGCCTGTAGCTCCTTCCTGTCAGGATCATCCAATTCCGCGACCGTCTTTCCCTGCTGGCCGGTGAGGTGATTCCATGTCGTGGCGAGACTGCCCAGAATGGCGCCTCCCGGAATAATGGCCTTTGAAACAAAGATATTTTCCGCCAGGGTTCTTCCGGCAATGCAGAAGGGCTGCAAGGGCTTGACACGGAGAGGAATGATCTCCAGAGGTTCCGGGGCAGGCGCAGGAGCGGGAATCGGGAAATATTGCGGCTGGTTGCATTGGGCGGACACCACGCGGCCAAAACCCACGGATCGCAGCCCACCGATTTGTGCCACCCATTGGATACCAACCTGGACGTGGCGGAAAATATTTTCACCCTCTTCCTTGTCCTGGCAAAAGAAATGAAGCTCTCCCATAAAGAGATAGCACTCGCCGCTGACAAAGGGCGCTTCGACCATAACCAGGTGATGCGGCTCCACCGCCCGCCGCTCCGGGTCGATCCGGATCCGGTTTCTGACAGCCTGCTGCGTCTTGGCTGCCTCTGTCTGCCGCAGGAAGAAATCCGTGAACAAGAGTTGCTTACTCAACGGCGTGTCATGCCGCGGGATCCTTCCCAGCCAACAATCCAGCTTCGGATCAAACCAGGTAGCGCTGTTTCCGGCAACGCTGTCCAGCTCTTCCCAGGCCTGCCTGAGAACACCGGCTATCAGGCTGCCGGGCAGATACGCATCCCCTTTGCCGTTTCGGGCCACCGCCATGTCCAGCCCCAGGGCCCCGGGCTCGGTGGCCCGGGTCAACAGGGGACCATTCAGAGTCAGGCTAATCGCAATACGTACCTTATACATACAGACCTCGTTAACTCGTATGACAAACTATTTGCAACGTGTAGGCATATCAAGATATTACATGGTGATTGGACACAAGACGGTCTGAATTTTCGGTTATCAGTGTGCAGTTTTCAGCTACTGACTACTGAAAACCGACAACGAGAGCATTACGTACATGGCGCAGAGCGCCTGATGAGGTGTTGCACCGCGGAGCGGTGCAACAAGAGCAACCACCCTCGGGGATTATGGAGAAACATAGTCCCACAGGTCCATCAGGTGCAGCCAGTGCGCCTGCCTGCCACCAAAGCAAGCCTGCAGAGCGGAGAGACTTTTCTGCGCGGCCTCTGGCAGTTTCTCTTCATACTCTCTGGCCAGCCTCTCGTCATTGTTCCGCCAGGCATAGAGTATCTGGTGAATCTTACGCCTGGGAAAATCGATCTCCGGCGTCTGCAGCTCCCTGATGCAGCTCTCGATATCTTCCATGTCATCCGCGTCCACCAGCAGGTGGTCAATGTCGCCAAGGCCCTGGATGCGGCTCTGCCTGTAGCCGCGCAGGTTTGTGCCGGCGTGGTCAAAGGTCTCCAGCACCTGGTAGGCTATCAGGTTCCTGTTCCTGTCCATCTTTGCAAAATTCTCGGCAAGGCGTCGGGCCAGATCATCGATCCGCCTGATCGGTGCGTTGTGATGGCAGAAGACCAGCCCCGTGGCATGGCGCAGGGGGGTGTCGCCGGGATAACAGATGGATGCCCTGGCAAGCTCGTAAAAGGTCTGCACCAGCCACCACCCTTGCCATGCCGGTACGACCCAGATGATCTCGTCCCCGCCCCAGAGCAGGGTCTCGAGCCGGAGACGTATTTTCTCCCCCTGCGTCTCACCATACTGCCAGGCCGGGTCATCCTGTATCCGCTTCAGGATAGCGGTCAGCACCTTTTCCCTGCCCATACGTACCGCCTGGTCAAATGCACACTGCTCCCCGGGATTCCTGGCGCCCCGCTGCCATGCCCCGAAGTTGTTGCCATCGATGTATATATAGGCAATCTTGCCATCGAGAATCCCACGGCTGGGATCCCGACCAAGCTCGCCGAGGTCACGGGTAAAGGCAAGATCAGCCAACTGTGTGACACGGTGATAAAAGTCCTGGCGTTGTCTGCGGCCATACTCCCGTCGACAACGGACCGACGCCGAGATGTGCCTGCCCTCTTTTGGGGAGAAATCCTCCGAGGCAGCCGGCCTGACCTTGTCGAAATCACAAACCTCGTGCTCAGGGGCGGGGATGGCAAGGGACGGGCCCTGCATCTGTTGCCAGCGGTTGATGGTCTGCAGGCTGTCCCGGTCCCGCTGGTAGTTCTTTTCCCCGTTGTCCGGGTGCAGATCGACGACAAAGGTTGCATGACGGTAGTTCTTATCCTCCGCAAGGGTGTTGATCACCTTTGCCTTGATCTGCAGGGCCGTGTCCCTGTCAACATCCAGGGAGAAAAGCCCCCAGGACGCACCCTTGGTGATTACCAGACCAGGGGGGTGGGGGCTGGGATGAAGCCTGTGCAGACGGCGGATGACGCCCTGCAACCTCTTTTTTTCTCTTTTCAGTGTGTTTTTCTGCTGCTTATAATCGGGAGGACGTTCCTTTTTGAGTTCTTCCAATCGCCTCTTGACATCCTCGAGTCGCTCTCGAGCTGCCCTGAGGGGGTCTTTCCCCGGGGACGGCAGCATTTTCCTGATACTCTCTTCCACCAGGTTCACGCTGTCGAGTAGAAGCAGGCCGCCGCCCCGAATGGTGCTCAGGTCGTTGGTATCCATGATGAAGTTGCCAAGGTTCACCCCTTCAACACGCAGATAGTAGCTCATCCATTTCCTCCGTCATTACGCCTGCTCATAACACGAACCAATACGTACGTAGCCAGGGTCACCAGCGCCACCAGCAAGGCCTGCACAACCAGGTCGCCGTTCAGATGGTATCCTGTTGCCGATCTCAACCAGGCCCAGATATTGTTGTTCTCCATCGAGAACAGGGCCGCGGTCAGCCCGCCGGCAGCCATTGGCAGGCCCAGCCCGGCAAGCATATTCGCCACCCGCGACAGCCGGGTGGCCTCGACCGCCTCGAGAAATTCATGCGTGCTCTCGATCTCCTGCTGTACCTCCCGAAACAGTGGTTCAATGTCCAGGGCCCCGCGCATCAGCTCGTACATCTCGAGCATCTGCTGTTGGTTGGATACCAGGGGATAGCGGTACAGGATCGTGAAACGGGCAAAGATTTTCCTGAGATCTGACAGTTTCTCCCGCAATTCCTGGCTCCGCTCCTTTGGATCCTCGACTATCTCCGACAGGGTCCTGCTGAAACGAAACAGGCTCAAACGGACATAGAAGAGCAGGAGCAGGGTATCGGAATAATAGGATCGGGCAGGGCTGAAAACTCTATATTCCCCGGCTGGCGAAAGCACCGCGCTCCCATGATAGCAGAACCCGTACCAGGTGCCGGCCTCTTGCCAGCGTCCATAGGTTCGTTCCCTGGCCCAGCGTTGTTCAAATGCCGTTATCCTGTCGTTGGTGTGCCGCGCTGACCTGTATCGATTCTTTCTGGCATCAAATTCAGGGGCATCAACATTGAGCAGGCGGATCCAGTGGCCGAACCGGTGTGCCTGAAGGCAACGGTCCTGCTCGCTCCGGGGAGAAAAACAGGCCTGCAGGGTGGCCCCGCCCCGGTCCAGGAAAACGACGGTCCAGACATAGGTGCGGTTGTCTGCATAGATCTGCCAGTGTTCTCTTCCGTCGTCGGAGCTGTAGCACCAGGCACGGGCTGCATCCGACCAGCTCCTGGGGAACAAGCGGTACTGGACATCGCCATGAACGACGGGCAGCTCAAGCAGGTTGGCCCAACGCTCGAAGTAGCACTCCAGTTGGCCAAGTTCGCCCACCGGCTTTCCATCTGGATAGCCGGCAGGTATCCTACCGAAGTTCGACTTAAAAATCTTTTCGTGCTCCTCCCAGGGGAGATGGAAATACCGAAAAAACTCGTTGAGGAGCAAGAGATCATCCAGTTCCGGCGCCTGATCCTCTTTTTGAGGAAAATAGACATCCACCTGCAGGAACCCTGTTTGAGTCGTCTTCACACCCTCGGATACTCCAGAGGGCGGCAGCAGGCCGCCGTCCCGGCCTGTGCCGGCCTCGAAAAGAGTTATTCTCGGGGGGAGCATGCCGAGAAAAAATCGTTGCCCGCGCAGGGTTACCTCAACGTCCCCCTTACCCCACATCGTATCTTCCCACGCGGGGCACATGTCCAGCCAACAGGCCCTGTCGTAGAGGATATGTCCTGTCTCCCTGGTAAAATATTTGCGTCGTTTGACAAAGGAAAGATCGCTGGCAGGATTGACCTGGTAATACAAGGATGGGGTCTTTCCAGCGGATTTCTCCAGCCGATAGGCAAAGGGTAATATGAACCGGGTAAAGGTGGCGATCCGGGTCGCGTTGACATCACCTGGCTTGTCAACCGGTTTGCCAATCGCGAGGTTCAAAGAGCATTCTTTATTCATAACAGCACCTAACGTTTCAGGATGCGGCCGGAGAAGCCATCACGTACTTCCCCAGCCCGAAACTGGTCTTACCGCCCGTGTGGGTCCACTCACCAAGGGCGAGAAAAGGGATGAAAGGCTCCAGGTCGCCGGCATAGGTCACCTCTCCCAAGAGGCCGCCAAACTTCATCCAGCTCTTCTGACGGCCTGAAAACCGTGGCATATCCAGCCATTGGGACTCGTCCCGGACAAGTTCGATTTTCTCCGCCCTGGAGAGCAGTTCGGCCCTGAGCGCGCTGTCCGCCACCCTGCCGTTGCCGTACAAGGTGGCCAACGTGTTGAACCGTCCGAGCAGGCGGGCAAAAAACTGCTGGAACGAGGGGGCGCGCCGTACCAGGCAGCCATCGTTCTTGAGGCGGAGAGGAGTGGAAAAATGGAGGGTGAGACGGTTGACGCTCAGGCCCTGGCGCGACATGGCGATATCGAGGCCACAGACGGCAGAAGCGGGGTTCGAAAGAGGGCCCGGGCCGGCAGGAACGGCCATCTCCACTGCCTCGACGACAAACCTGCCGCGGTTGCGAGCCAGCCCCAGCTCGTTGCCAAGGTATTCCAGGGCGGCATGGATAGCAGGAAACCTCTGGATACCACTGCCAAACAATGTCAGTTCACAGGAAAATCTTCTGCCGGGAAGATAGACCTGATCCGTATCCAGAGGAGGAAGCAGGACAAAGGGCCTTGGGTGGCTGCCATCCGGGCCTGGGGCAAAAAGCGCTCTGAAATAGAACGGCGATATTTTTTTCAGGGCATGTCCAAGGCCGCCATGCAGGGCAAAACCTTTATACGGCGACAGTTCGATGCGGCTTGTCGCCCTGAGACGAAAGAGATACTTGGCAAGGGTCAGGTGTCGTAGTGCAGAAGCAGGAGAGGTTTTAGTGGCAGCGATCGACTCGGGCATTCAACCTCCCCTGATTCTCCAGCAGAGTAACGTGGTGTTGCGTATCAATAATTAGACTTACAAAACAATAAGTTGCAAGTCAAGGACGAATTCGGACCACTGCTGAACATCTCTGGTCCAACCAGCAGCACAGAAGCAACGCCCGACTGCGCCATGAAAGATAAAGGGCTGCGCTGCGACCGAGGCGCAGAATACCGATATCCCGGGCCCGGGATACCGCCTGGACTGGCGCACCCGTCATGGGTTGACAAGGGGGTGGTGCGGTTCAGGCCAGCAGCAGGCCGAGCGTCATCAGCGCCACGCCGCCGATGACCAGGAGCCAGTCCAGGGGCCGGTAGCGGAAGATGAAGAGACCGGTGATGGTGACCAAGAGGATGGAGAGGCAGGTGAGATCGGCAATGGCCAGCCAGATCCTGCTGGTCTTGAAGACCTTGTGCAGGTTGTTGAGGTGGCTCCAGGGCTGGCGGGGGACTTTTTCGATCCTTTTCATCTCGCCCTTGCCCGGGTCGATGATG
>DRKI01000156.1 GCA_011051875.1 Desulfobulbus sp.
CAACCGCCGGGAAGAGGAGCGCCTGTCGCCGGCAGCCTGCTTCAGCCGGCAGGGGATCCGCCGCCGGGCCGAGAAGCGGTCCGACCATCGCCAGAGTTTCAGCCAGGACTGCGACCGGATCCTTCATTCACGGGCCTATACGCGCTACATCGACAAGACCCAGGTTTTTTCGCTGGTGGAGAACGACCACATCACCCACCGGGTTCTCCATGTCCAGATCGTGTCCAGGATCGCCAGGACCGTGGGCCGGTTCCTGGGACTCAACGAGGACCTGATCGAGGCCATTGCCTTGGGGCATGACATCGGGCATCCGCCCTTCGGCCACGAAGGTGAACGGATCCTGTCCAGGCTCTGCCGTGAGCACGGGCTGGATTCGTTTCAGCACAATATCCAGTCGGTCCAGTTCCTGGACCGGTTTGAGCGCAAGGGCCGCGGCTGGAACCTCTGTCTGCAGGTGCTTGACGGGATTCTCTGCCACGACGGCGAGGCGGATGGTGTCCGCCTCGGCCCGTGCAGGGACAAGGATTTCGCGACCCTTGACAGGGAGATGGCGGCCAAGGGGCGCGATCCCGGAACCCGGCTTACGCCCATGACCCTGGAGGGATGCGTGGTCCGGCTCTGTGACACCATCGCCTATATCGGCCGGGATATCGAGGACGCTATCGAACTCGGCCTGATCCGGCGGCAGGAGATACCGGCCCGTTGCGCGGCCGGGCTGGGCACCAGCAACGGCACCATTGTCTACACCCTGGTCACCGACCTGATCACCAACAGCCGTCACGTGCGGGAGACAGGACCGGGTGATGCCGGGGCCGACTGGATCGGTTTCAGCGAAGAGATCGCAGCCCTGCTCCTGGAGCTGAAGCGGTTCAATTACCACCGCATCTACCGGAACCCGGCCTTCAAACCGGATTTTGAACGTATCCATGTCTGCTACGAGCGATTGTTCAACCATTACCTCGAGCAACTGGATCATGACCCGGCAGGAAGCGATCCCGGACGGAGCTTTCTCCACTCCATGTCAGAACATTATGTGCAAATTCATCCGGCTGCAGCTGTTGTCCGTGATTATATTGCCGGTATGACAGATGAATTTTTTCTGCGCCAGGCCCAGGGCCTTGGCTGCGATATTCCCCAGCGCACATGCTTGCCAGACTGAAAATTTTTCTACCCGGTGAAAATACCCGCATGATCCTGACCGCCACCTTCATCGGTCTCATGGCCGGGGTGGCGATCATCGTCTTCCGGGAAGCGGTGGAGTTGGTACACGAGTACGTGTTCCTCCGGGGCTATGAGCTGCTCGGGATCGGCGAGGGCGGCTGGCGGAGGTTTCTGCTGCCGCTCCTGCCCATGACCGGCGCCGTCCTGCTGATTCCGCTCTCCCTGGCCTTTCCGGGCAAGGTCAACGGGTACAGCTTCACCAACTTCCTGCGCCGGGTGAACCTGGAGAACGGCGTCATCCGGGCCCGCAACATCTTCATCAAGGTGATCAGCACCGCCATCACCATCGGCACGGGCAACTCCGCCGGTGTCGAGGGCCCCATCGCCGTGATCGGCGGCGCTCTCGGTTCCCAGGTCGGCCAGAAGACCCGGGTCTCGGGCAAACGGATGAAGGTCTATATCGCCGCCGGCTGCGCCGGCGGAATCGCCGGCATCTTCAACGCGCCGATCGCCGGCATCTTTTTTGCCGCCGAGATCGTCCTGCTCGGCACCTACGAGATCTCCTCCTTTGCCGCCCTGGTCATCGCTTCCGCGCTCTCCACCGTGGTCTCGCGGGCATACTACGGAGAGGTCCCGGCCTTTCCCATTCCTGATTACCACATGGTCAACCCCTTTGTCGAGATCCCGCTGTACGTGGTCATGGCACTGATTGTCGCCGTGCTCGCCGTGCTCCATATCCGTTTTTTCTATTTCACCCGCGACAAGTTCCAGGCCCTGCCCATCCATGAGCAGCTCAAGCCCATCCTCGGTGCCTTCCTGGTCGGCTGTATCGGCATCGCCTTTCCCCAGGTCATGGGTGACGGCTATGATTTCATCGAGAGGGTCCTGGCCGGTCACGGCCTGGTCAGCGTCCTGCTGGCCCTGGTATTTCTCAAGTCCATTGCCACGGCCATAACCCTGGGCTCGGGCGGTGCCGGCGGAGTCTTTGCCCCGGCCCTCTTCATCGGTGCGGTCATCGGCGGTGCCTACGGTGGCATCATGCACTCGCTGCTGCCGGAGAGTACCGCCACGGCCGGGGCCTATGCCACCATCGGTATCGGCGCCTTCCTGGCCGCTTCCACCCATGCGCCCATGACGGCCATATTTCTGCTCTTCGAGATGACCGGCAACTACGAGATCATCGTTCCGGTGATGCTCACCTCCATCCTGGGCACAGTGATCGCCACCCGCCTCTACCACGACTCCATCGACACCGTGGATTTCACCCGCGAGGGCATCAATATTCACGAGGGCAGGGAGGTGGCGATCATGAAGTCGATCAGGGTGGGCAAGGCCATTACCGAGGATGTCGATTTCATCAGTGAGAACGCCAACATCAACCAGTTGCTGGAGTTGTTCCGCATTGCCAAGGATTCCTTTTATTTTCCGGTAATCGACCACAAGGGACAGATGGTGGGCGTGGTCTCCATGCAGGACGTCAAGACCATCCTTCATGACGAGGAACAGCGGGTCTGTCACCTGGTGGGCGCCATCTGCAGCCGCGACGTGATCTTTCTTACCCCGGACGACAATCTCTATGATGCCATGCAGCTCTTTGACGTCAAGGGTATTGAAGAGATCCCGGTGGTGGAGAGCGCCGAGAACCCCTGGGTCCTGGGTATGCTCAAGCGGCGGGACGTGATCGCCGCCTACAACCACGAGGTCCTGAAACGGGGCATCGCCGAGAAGGCGGAAAGTATCCGCATGCTCTGCTCCACCACCTGACTCCGGCTCCCCCCATTCCCGGCCTGACCGAACGAAAATCCCCGTTTCAGGACAGGCACGAACTCCATTGAACGATCCACCCGACTGGAGATGGAACCTGCCGCTGTCGGCCGGGATCTCTTCACGGACGGTGGGGCCGGTTCCGCCGGGCGCCTTCCGGAGCCGGGATTTCGTCGGTGCCGGTGGTTTCTTTGTGGCGTCTGCCGCGGGAAATGATTACAGAATACTTAGTGTCATTCAACAGTGGATCGTGCGGGGATGATACCGTGTGCAACAGGAAAGAGGTACAGGCGCAGGGGGGCGGGAATGAACAGCCGGACGGCCGCCGGCCGTTGAAGATCACCCTCTACTCATTTGGCTTCAAGCATGGCTATCCCGAGGCGGACATGGTCTGGGACGTGCGGTTTTTACCCAATCCCTACTGGGTGGAAGACCTGAAGGATTCCACCGGCAGGGAGCCGGCCACGGCCGCCTATGTCCTGGCCAACAGGGTGGGCAGGGAATTTCTTTCCCGGCTCGAGTCGATCCTCCGCTTCCTGGTCGAGCAGTACAGGGCAGGCGGCAGGCCGGACCTGCGGCTTGCCATCGGCTGCACCGGTGGCAGGCACCGCTCCGTGGCCGTGACCGAGCACCTGCGCCGGTTTTTCGACGGCCTGCCGGTGGATCTCCGGGTTTTCCACCGCGATATCGAGAGATCCTGACCCGACCCGGCCGCAACTGCCCGCCCGGCGCCGGGACGGCCTGCCGGAGGATGACTGCGGCCCGTGTCCACAATTATCCAGACAACAGGAGGGAACAATGAAAGAGTTGATGAAGAACGTTGTGTACGCCGGTGTGGGAGCGGCATTTCTCACCAAGGAGAAGATCGAGGAGCTGAACCGCGAGCTGGTGGAAAAGGGCAAGATGACCCAGGAAGAGGGCAGGAAGTTTGTCGAGGAGCTGATCAAGAAGTCGGAAAACGCCAAGGACCAGCTCGAACTCTGGATCAGCCAGCGGGTGGAGGACAAGATCAAACAGTTGAACCTGGCCACCAGGGATGAACTTGCCGACCTGAGGCGGCAGGTGGAGGAACTGCAGGTGGCGCTCAATGCCCGGGCCGACGAAGAAAAGTAGGATCGCAGATCACAGGATCAATAACCCGGCGTTTTTACATCCTCAAAACTGTACGTTGGTACAGGTGCCCCGTGTCTTGCAGGCGTGCCGGTTCGCTGCAGTCTCTCTGCGCGGGCCGGCATGATCGTGCCGGGACGGATGCCTGTGACAGCGTGCGCAGGATCGGGGGCACAGAAAGTTCTTCATGTTCAGCATACGGAAGCTCGGCGCCATCAGCCGAACCTACAGGCACCTGAACCGGTATCACCGGGTTCTCCGGGTCCTGTTCAAGTACGGCTTCGAGGACCTGGTCGACCGGCTGCATATTGATCAGTACCTGGAATCGGGCCTGCAGATGATCAACCGCAAGCCGCGGGAGCAGATCAGCAGGCTGTCACGGCCCGAGCGGCTGCGCCTGGCCCTGGAGGAGCTGGGTCCGACCTTTATCAAGCTGGGCCAGCTTCTCTCCACCCGCCCCGATTTCATCCCTCCCGAATACCTGCAGGAACTGGCCAGGCTGCAGGATGAGGTTCCCCCCTTCCCGTACAGGGATGTCCGCAAGATCTTTGTCGATGAGACCGGCAGCCCGCCGGAGGAACTTTTCGAGTATTTTGACACCGAGCCCCTGGCCGCGGCCTCGATCGGGCAGGTGCACCACGCCCGTCTTATGAGTGGCTCCGACGTGGTGGTCAAGGTTCAGCGGCCGGACATCGAGAGTGTCATTGCCGTGGACCTGGAGATCCTGGCCCACATCGCCAGCCTCATGGAACGGTACCTGGAAGAGGTCCAGGGCCACCACCCCACGGCCGTGGTGCACGAGTTTGCGCGCAGCCTGTCGCGTGAGATCGATTTTTCCCTGGAGCTGTTCAATATCCAGCGGTTCGCCAGGCAGTTCGAGGGGAACGGCACGATCCACGTTCCCCGCACCTATCCCGAGTTCAGCTCCGAGCGGATCCTGGTCATGGAGTATGTCAACGGCATCAAGTCCTCCAAGGTCGCCCTGCTGCGCGAGCAGGGGTATGACCTGGAACTGCTTGCCGAACGGGGGGCCAACCTGGTCATGGAACAGATCTTCGTGCACGGATTTTTCCATGCCGATCCCCATCCCGGCAACATCTTTGTCCTGCCCGGCAACGTGGTCTGCTTCATCGATTTTGGCCAGATGGGACGGCTGTCCCGCAAGGACCGGGAGGATTTCACCAACCTGGTCCTCAACCTGGTGGAAGGAAACGAGCGCAAGGTGACCGGCGGCGTGCTCAAAGTGACCATTCAGCAGGGTGAGGTGAATCGTGACGACCTGGCCCGCGATCTTGGCGATTTCATGGACCGGTATCTCTACCGTCCCCTGGGCGAACTCAAGGCCGACAGGATCCTGCAGGACCTGCTCGATCTTGTCAGTAAACACAGGCTGTCTCTCAAGCCCAATCTCTACCTGATGATGAAGGCGCTCAGCACCGTGGAAGGTGTGGGCCTGATGCTCGATCCCAACCTGCAGCTGGTCCGGCTGGCCGAGCCATTCCTGAAAAAGGTCCGGCTGGGCAGGCTGCAGCCGAAACGGCTGGCCGAGGAGTTCAGCGAGACCGGCGGCGAGTACCTGTCGCTCCTGCGCGAGCTGCCCACCGAGCTGCGTTTCATCCTGCAGCAGATGCGCGAGGGGCACCTGCGCATTGAATTCGAACACCGCGGCCTCAAGGGCCTGGAAAAGACCCTGGACCGGGTCTCCAACCGGGTCTCGTTCGCCATTGTCCTGGCCTCGCAGATCATCGGCTCCTCGCTCGTGGTGCTCTCCGATATCCCGCCCCGCTGGTACGGTGTTCCGGTCATCGGCCTGATCGGGTTTCTGTTCGCCGGTATCATGGGATTCTGGCTCCTGGTTTCCATTATCCGGCATGGCAGGATGTGACTTCGGCCGCTGAATAGTCCTTCATTTTTTTCCCTTCCCTGGTTGATCATCCGGTCCTATTCTGCTAGTTTTCTCACGATTCACGGCCCCGGCGACGGGCTGGCCGACGGTGCAGCAACCGGGACCGGGGACAGGTTTCCGGTCCTTTCGTGGCAAGAAAAAAGGAGAAGAGAGATGATCAGGAAAGTCAGTGTGTTGTGTTGCCTCTGCCTGCTGCTGGCCGGCAGTGGCAGGGCCCTGGCCGGTGGCGGACAGAGCTACCCCAATGGTGCGGAAGGGTTCCTGAGCGGCATGGTTCCGCCGCCGGGGTTCTATTTTCTGGATTATGTCTACCACTATGGTGCCGATACCATGAAGGATGACAACGGCGATGCCATCGGGGCCTTTGACAGTGTCTCGGTCCTGGCCAATGTCTTCCGCTTCCTCTGGATCAGCGACAGGAAGATCCTGGGCGCCGACTACGGCATGCATGCATTTGTCCTGGTGGCAGGCGTAGACCTGGACTTCAACGCGCCGGTGGGACCGGAAACCAAACGTTCCTACAACAGCACCGATGTCCCCTACATCATCTACAGCCCCTGCATCCTTTCCTGGCACCTGATGGACGGAAAGCTGCACATGGCCGCCTCGCTGGCCGATATCTATATCCCCACCGGCCAGGATGACGGCAACATGGCGTCGGTGGGCCAGAATTTCTGGACCATCGAGCCGGTCTTCGCTGCCACCTACCTGCTGGGCGACTGGGCGTTTTCCGGCAAGTTCATGTATGACTTCAATACCAGCCAGGACCGTTACGCCACGGTCTACGGTGTCGAGGTCGACCGGGATCCGGGTCAGGAATTCCATGTCGACTACTCGCTCTCCTATGCCGTCAATCCGCAGTTCAGGCTTGGCGCGACCGGCTACTTCTATATCCAGACCACGGACGACTCCTATGACCTGGACGACTCGATCCCGGCGCCGGTCCGGGAACTGCTCCGCCAGGACGAGGACAATCACGGCCGTGTCTTTGCCATCGGTCCGGGACTCTGGTATAATTACAAGAATATGTTCTTTTCACTGCGCAACCAGTATGAGCTGGGAGCCCGCAACAGGACAGAAGGGTACAATATCTGGGCCAAGTTCACCTACGCTTTTTAAGTCCGGCGCACCATTCATCTGTCCAGGCGGTCTGAGCCTGGACCTGGCGTGAACCCAGGCTGGAAAAAAGCCGCAGGCCGCTACCCGGTCTGCGGCTTTTTCAGTTCTTCACCCACGGCCATGGCCAGTTCTTCCATGGTGTAGGGTTTCCTGATATAACCGCCCGCGCCAAGCTCCATGGTTTTCCGGATATCCTCGGTCTGGGAATAGCCGCTGGCGATCACCGCTTTCTGGCCCGGATGCAGGGCCAGGATCTGGAGGTAGGTCTCGAGGCCGCCCAGGCCCGGTTCCATGATCATGTCCAGCAGGACCAGGTCGGCGCTCTGGTTCCGCATGAACGCCACTGCCTCCTCGCCCGAAGCCGCGGCCTCGACCCTGTAGCCGAGCAGGACCAGCATCTGGGTGGCGATGTCCCTCTGCAGTGGATCGTCGTCCACGACAAGGATCAGCTCGCCTCTTCCCTGCAGGTCACAGAACCCCACCTTGTTCTTTTCCTTTTCTTCCTCTTCCCTGGTCAGGGGAAAGTAGAGGGCAAAGGTGGTGCCGCCCTCGTTGCTGTCCACCAGGATGGCGCCGTCATGATCCTGGACGGTATTCCACACCACGGTCAGGCCCAGCCCGGTGCCGCTCTTGCCCATGACCTTGGTGGAGTAGAAGGGTTCAAAGATGTGTTCCCTGTCATTCTCCGGGATTCCCGGGCCTGAATCGGAGATGGAGAGCACGCCAAAGGTCCCCGGTTCGACGCCCAGTTCAGCCGCGGTCTTCTGCCCGATCTCCCGCCTGCGGGTGGCGATTACGATTCTGCCCCGCTGTCCCACAGCCTCCACCGCGTTGGTGACCAGGTTCATGAGACACTTGTTGATGTGAATGGCGGAACAGCAGATCCTGCCGCTGTCGGGAGCAAGAAGAATGTCGAACCGGATCTCGGGGCGCTCTCTGCGCAGGTTGCTGAATTCCGGCGATTCCAGGTACTCGGTGGCCAGGCTGTTGAGACTCCGTACCGAGCGGGTGGAGGCGACGCCGCGGGCCACGGTGAGGAGGTCGGCCACCACGGCCGCCGCACGCTGGCCCGAGCGGCGGATCGCCTCCAGCGGCTTGCGCAGCTCGTTGTCCTCATCCATTCCCATGAGGAGCAGTTCGGGGTAGCTGACAATGCCCGAGAGGATGTTGTTCAGGTCGTGGGCCACCCCGCCGGCCATGAGTCCAATGGCCTCCATCCGCTTTGCCTTCTGCAGCTGCCGCTCCGCCGCGGTCCGGGCCAGCTCCGCCTCCTTGACATCGGTCAGATCGAGCAAGACCCCGATGATGCCGTTGATGCGGCCATCGACATCAAAAAACGGCGCCCGGTGGAAGACGACCTGGCGTGGCGCGGTGCCGGTTCCAATGATTCGCGCCTCGTAGATCTGCAGACCGGGCTCGGCCAGGAGGTGTCGGTCTTTTTCATGTTCCAGGTCGGCCAGTTCCGGCGAGACCAGGTCAGCGAACGTCTGGCCGATGATCTCTTCGTGCCGAAGATTGAAAAAGTACTCGAAACTCCTGTTGCAGCCGATGATTGTTCCCCGGCAGTCCTTGTAGTAGAAGGGAACCGGTATGGTGCTGGTCAGTTCCTGCTGGAACTGCAGGGAGCCGGCCAGATTCCGTTCCACATCGTGTCGTTTCCTGATCTCCTGTTTCAGGTTCTCGTTGACCGTGTGCAGCTCCCGGGTCCGTTTCCTGACCAGCGCCTCCAGGTTGTTTTTATAGTCGTCAACCTGCTCATGGACCCGCTGCATGCGGCTGAAGTAGATGCCCAGGGTAAAGATGATGATGAAGCTGGCCGTATTGATGGCGCCGGTATAGGGAGCGATGTGGTGCCAGGTCGTTGCCAGGCCCCGGGCCAGGAGTATCTGCTTGACCAGGTGCCCCACGGAGCGGGAGACGGCAAACAGGACCAGGAAGGATGTCAGCATGAAGACATACTGGCAGAAGAGGTTTTCCTGGTTGTTTTTCCGCCAGTTGACGGCGATCCGAAAACAGAGGATGCTCAGGGCGAGGGTGAGCATGGATCCCGTGACATCGGTTATTCTGACCGGCCACCAGGGAAGGATCATGGGTGTCTGCTCCAGCGCTGCAGGGCAAGGAGGAGAAAGAGAAAGGCCGGAACCAGGAGAAAATGATCCAGCCTGCTGGCATAGAAGACCAGGTCGAGCGGACCGTTTACCTGGTAGGAGGTGGTTATGGTGCCGCTTTTGATGAAGTGGTCGGGGGGGATCATCCCGTCCAGCCAGTGGCCGGTGATGGTGATGATGTTCCACAGGACGATGCAGCAGAGAAAGTGCCTGAAGGAGCGCCAGGCAGGGGCCTGGAGGTTCCGGCGGCGGATACGCCAGAGCAGGTACCCCATGCCGGCCAGAAAGAGGAGGTGGCCGATCTGGTGGGAAACCAACCCCTCGGAGCCGCCATGGACCTGGACAGCCAGGGCCGGGGTGGGCAGGGCCGGGACAAGGAAAAGTAAAAACCGGATCGCACGAAGAGTCATGGGCCGGGCAGATCTATTAGAGGTCGGGAAACCGGGGCGCTCACACGCAAAGCTCGCTCCCGGCACGGGGACGCCCCTGCTCCGTATCCCGGCCTGGAGGGTCGTATGTCTGCCGGCAATGGGGGAACAGGATCCTGTTACATGGTAGTATACGGGAAGGTATTCCGGCTTGTCAAACCGGTGCTGCCGGAAAAAGGATTCCGGACAGGCCATGGATTCCCGGATTGAGCGTTCTGCCCACCTGCAAATGGGAACCGCTCAATGCGGCGGATTATTTTTTCTTCCAGACACCATTGATTTTGATGAACTGACCCGGGGGCGTTTTTTCGATCGCCTTTTTTCCGGCAAGGATCTCCACGGCCTGCAGCGATGTCTTGTTGCGCCTGGCAATTTTTTCGTACTGCTGTTTGCGCTTGGCGTTGATGGTCCGGATGAGCTTTGCCACTTCCGGCGAAGGCGCCTTGACCGGCGCCAGATACCCGGTGGCGGTTTCGCCCACCAGGCCCCTGGTCTTGGCCGTCTTCAGGTCAATGGCAAAGGCGGGCTGACAGACCAGGGACAGGACCAGGAAGAGCAGAACGATGTATTTTTTCATTGGAGTCCTCCGTTGTCGTTATCGGTTGCGCCGGGCGGCGGCAAGATCTTGTCCTGAGGTCGGGCCCGGCAATGGATCAGAACAGGCCGGAATCCTCGCTGAGCACATTGTCGAGTTCCTTTTCCACCTTGACCCGTATCTCGTGCTGAATCTTGACATTGAGGTTGATGGTGATCGGTTTTTCCGGTGCCTCCATGCGGACCGTGGGTGAACAGGCGGTGGAGATGAACAGCGCAAGAAAGAGGAGAGGAGTGAAGAGCCGGTACATTGTTCCTCCTGCAGATGGGGGTGCGTGACCCGCCTCGGGTAGTATTGACCTGGATTGACTCTGCGCATCGTGAATTCCGACCCGGACGGAGGCAGAGATGCCGCAGGTGTGTGCAGGTGCCGCTGCCTGGGGATGCATTGTAGTGAGATCGGATGGATTTGTCCAGCCCATCTCTCAGGTGGTGGTCATTTGCAGGATGTCGGACCTGTGAGGACCGTGTCCATGTCCGGGTGGAAACTGCCCCGGAGCACCGGCTGCCGCGCCCTGTGGCCCGGTAACCGGGCGGTGGTTGCCGGAACCGGCGGGGAAAGGGTGGCTACGGAACCGGCGCGGTCGGGGCGGGGCTGTAGTGCTGCTGGACGGACCGGTCCAGTTCTTCTGTCAGGGTGCGGCTGTATCGCAGGCTTTTCAGCAGGGAGAGCAGGTTCTGTTCCGTATGGATATTGAGATGGACCGGGCGCGTGGTCTCCAGTTTCGGGCTGTGGCCTTCCATGTGCAGGCTGACATTGAGCTGTCCGTCCGCCCGGTAGTCCACCCGGGCGGTGAGCAGGTTGTAGCGGAAGTCTTCCATGGCCTTGAGGGCATAGGCGGTGAGTTCCATCCCGGCCAGGCCGCCCTTATGTTCCGGCCGGTAACGGATGGCGCCTCCGGGCGGCCGGTTGTGCAGTTCTCCGTCCCTGACACTGATCCCCTCCCTGTCCAGGCGTACCGGCAGCCTGCCATCCACGGTGCCGCTGACCTGGAGATCCTTGACTTGCATGATCCGGACCACCTCGGCCAGGTCAATGCCGCTGATGGTAATGGTGAAGCGCCCCCCGGGCCTGGCCGGATCGAGGGTCAGGCCGGATGTCGTGACCCGGCCGCCCAGCAGCCGGGCCGCAATGCGGTCGATGCGAAGCGCCGGCCGGGCACCGGCTGGTGGTTCCACCAGGGCGATCTTGGCCTTGATGTCATGCACCATGATCCCGGCATCCAGGCTTTTCAGGGAGATGGTTGCCGGAACGAGGGACGAGAGGCGGGGCAGAATCTGGAGCTTTTCCCGTACCTGCAGGCCGGAGAAGGCCAATTCCCCGATCTTGCCCCGACCGTCGGCCAGGGAGATATCAAGCCGCAGTGACGGGGATGAGCCGGCGGACCAGGATGCTTCTGCGCCCAGTTCCAGGGTTCCCTGGTCAAGATCAAGGGGAACTCCCGGCAACAGGTCCGCCAGCGGATGGTTCCGGCTGAAACGCACCGGCTGCGGGGTGTGCAGCTCCAACCTGCCGGCGGACGCAGCCGGTTCATGGACCAGGATCGCTTCCAGCCTGCCGGGCAGATCATCCAGGGCGAACCCGGCTTTTCCCCGCAGCCTGGCCTGGTCCGCCTCGATGTGGAGACGGAGGTGCGAGATGGGCATGCGTCGGCCGCGTCCGGCAAGGACCAGTCCGGGGGAACTGAGATCGCCCCGGGCAATCCAGTTGTCCCGGCCTCCCTCCAGCCTCTTGAGTGCAATGGTGAGCGGCCGCACGCGCAGGGAAAAGCCGCCGGCCGCAGCGGTGAACGGCTCCAGCCGCCAGTCACCGGGGCGGACAGACCAGCGGCCTGGCCGGAATATGATCTCTGTCCGCTGCCCTGGAGCCAGTTCAAGGCCGGTCAGGCGGGTTGCGTTGCCGGTGAGGCCGGTTGCCTGCAGCCGGAAGGCCTGGGTCAGGACCAGGGTTGCCAGGTCCGGCTGCAGGGCGAGGGAAAGCGCCGGCTTGATCTGCAATTGTTCACAGCGCCAGCCGGGCGCGGACACTCCTGTCAGGATCCATCCCCGGCCAGCCGCTGGTTTGAGGAGAAGGCCCGGCGCCTGCCGGCCATAGGTTCCGGCAAGCGCCAGGTCGGCCGTGGCAATGGCGAACCCGGCCCCCTTGAGCCCGGTCAGGGAGAGACGGGAGCCGTTGTCGAGGATGATTTCCCCGGTGCTGGTCCGGAGTGTGCCTTTGAGTCGGAGAGATGCCTGTTCCGTCTGCAGGGAGGCGGTGCCTGCCGCGTTGGCGAGCATGTTCAGGGAAAACAAGGGATCGGTGCCAGCGGCAAGAAGGAGGCGGCCGCTGAGTGTGCCCCTGAGTCCGGAAGTGGTCCGGGTCTGCAAGGGGGCGAGCCGGGAGAGAGCAGCGAGACGGATGGTGAATTCGCCGCCCAGGCCGTTTCCGTCAGGATGGAGGGCGAGACGGGAGATCCCGGAGCCCTGGCCGTCTTCCAGCAGGAGTTCGAGCCTGTTGTGCCGGGAGAGGTCCAACCTCAGGCGGAGGGTTTCTCCCGCTGCAGTCATGGCCAGGGTTCCATGTACTGTCCTGTCCGTTGCCACCAGGGCCAGGGAGAGATCCTTGCCGGCCACGATACCGGCCCCTCTTCCCGAGAGGCGCAGCCGGCCGATGGTCAGCCTGTGCAGGGGGATCCTGTCCTGCCAGCCGGTGCTGTCAGGGATGGCCGGCAATGGGGGCAGGCGGAAAGGGGACGATGAGGGCGGGCCCGATTTTTCCGGCAGCCGGAGGGCGAGGGAATCGATGCTGATGGTGTCGAGCCGCCGGTTCCGGAGGATTGCAGCGCCATAGGTGGCGGTCAGGTTGTGCAGGCTGATATTCAGCCGGTCCCCGGCCAGGGGCAGGGAAAAGGCGATGGTCTCAAAACGGATGCTGTGCGGGGATACCCGGGCTACCCGTACCGTGACATGGCCGGCCCCCTGCATCTCCAGAAGCTGGCGCACCCCCAGGGCGAGCAGACGGCAGCGGGAGACCACCAGCAGGAGCAGCAGGGACAGGAAAGCCAGGGTCAGGATCTTGAGGGTCCGCATGATCGTTCATGGATATCTTTTCGCAACTGATCACAGGAGGAACTCGTGAACGTTGGTCGCTCCTTGTTGACCCGGCACTGCTGATCCGCAGCCGGTCACGGAATATCCCGGCTGTCGGCCCGTTGCTGTTTTCGCTTCAGCCAGGATCGCCACCAGTCGCCGAGCACCTGTCCCGGGGTGATCCGTTCTCCCGGGGCATGGATCCAGGCCCGTTGGCCTTCCCGCAGCCGGCCGACCACTGTTGCCGGCAGGGCAAGGTCGATCCGGAAGACCGGGCGGAACAACTCGATATGATAGCGCTGCTCGAAGGTTTTTCCGGTCCCGGCAACCGCCTGTTGACGGACATCCAGCGGGCCGCCGTACAGGGCGGCCAGGGCGGGATGGGGCAGTTCCATGGTCGCGGCCGGGGCCACCCGTTCCAGCAGCGCCATGAAGGTCCCTGCACCGGCCGCCCGCATGTCCACGGTCAGCGGCCGGCCGACCAGGCCGCGCAGGCTGTCGATATCGTCCTGGGCAGCGGCACCGACCAGGTGTTTCTGCCCGGGACTGATGATCCACAGGATCTCCATGCCCCGGCGCAGAAAGGTTCCCTTCAGGCTGTCCAGGTCAGGGGCAACGACCAGGCCGTCGGCCGGGGCCGTGATGCGCAGGGCATCCATGTCGTTTTCCAGGAGCTGTGCTTCTTTTTCCAGGGCATGTCGCTGCTGCCGGAGGATCCTGAAATCGGTGAGCCGGTCCCGGCTGTGGGCCAGCCGGATACGGATATCCAGCTGCCGCAGTCGCCGGCGGACATCACCGAGGGAAGCGGAGATCTCCGGATTGTCCAGGAGAAGGAGAAGCTCGCCCTGCCGGACCTGGGCGCCGTCACCGGTCTCGATGCTCCGGACGAATCCCGGGGCCGGGGCCCGCACCCGGACCTGGTGCTCGTATTCCACCACCGCGGGCACCAGGATCTGTCTGCGCCAGCCGGCGAACTGCCAGATGACCGTGATCACAAGCAGGGTCAGGAGCAGGCGCAGGGAAAGATGGCGCAGCAGGTGCGGGTTCCTGGTTCGGTACAGGGGCAGCCGCTGCAGGAAACCATACACCGGCATGCCGATCCAGACAAGGACCGCGCCCATGGTGACGAAGATTCCCAGCCCGCCGGCCATCATGCTGGCCAGGTAACCGAGCGACAGGACCACCAGGATCCGCCAGATGAAGACCGCCACGCCGTAGATCCTGATGAAGGTCCGCCGGCCGCCCCGGTAGCGGAGAGGGAGTGGCTGGATGCCGAGAAACCAGCGGGCGGCAAGTCCCTTCACCTCCTGAAAGGCGAGACCGTACAGGTTCGGGATGCCCACCAGGTCGGAGAGCACGTAGTAGCCGTCAAAACGCATGAGCGGGTTGGCATTGAAGAGCAGGGAACTGATACCGGCCACCAGTACCGTGTTGTGGGCGATGAACCCTGCCTTGCTGGCCGGATCCGTGACCCAGACCAGGATGGCGACCCAGGCCACCATGGTCTCGGCCAGGATGCCGGCCAGGGCCACGTGGATCCGCTGCCAGCGCGAGGGAAAGCTCCAGGAGGATGTGGCCTCCACGTAGGTGAGCGGAATGAAGAGGATGAACAGGATCCCGGCCTCGGGCACGCGGCCGCCGTAGAGACGCGTCACCAGGGCGTGCAGGAATTCGTGCAGGAGCTTGAGACCCGACCAGATCAGCCAGGTGATGAGCAGGTTGCGGCTGGAGAAGAAGCCGGCCGCCTGGTGGCTGAACTCCTGCCAGTGGCCGGCCAGTGTGGCCAGGCCGGCCACTGCCAGCAGCAGCCAGAGGCTGAGGAATGGCAGGCCGCTTGCGGCCACCATCCAGGCCGGCAGCCGGTCAAGGAAGGGGTCGGGGTTGA
This sequence comes from Desulfobulbus sp., assembly GCA_011051875.1. Lineage (GTDB taxonomy): Bacteria > Desulfobacterota > Desulfobulbia > Desulfobulbales > Desulfobulbaceae > DRKI01. Next base: position 15,145 of record DRKI01000156.1, read on the forward strand.
AGAGCGGCAGCTTGAAGGAAACCAGGTTGAGGCGGCTGAATTGTTTGAGCCGGCGCTGCCGCTCCTCCAGGACCAGGTGATCGGTCGGCGCCTGCTCGTGCCGCAGGAGCTGCTGCCGGTCGAGCCACCTGATGACGGCCTGGGCCTGTTCCGGGGTCAATGGTTCGTTGCCGGCGGCATTGACCACGGCCAGCAGTTCGTCCATGGTGCGTGCCCGGTCCAGGGTGATGGCCAGCAGGTACTCTTCACGGCCGATACGGAAAAAGAGGTGCCGGACCGGATCCTCGATGATGTAGCAGTCTTCGCCACCGTCGTTCACAGGGCTGAATCTCAGCTCGGGGCGGAGGCCGGGCAGAGCGTGACGGGTCGTCATGGTCGTCTACAGGAATCGGTCCAGGATATGGAGCAGGGTGTACCAGGGGCGATGCAGGAGGATCCACCCCAGGCTGCGCCGGCCGCAGTCGATGCTTGCCTCGCCGCGCATGCCGGGCCGGAGGCGGCCGTCACCATTGGCGGTCTCGAGTTCGGCGATGAAGACGTTGCGCATGTCACGGATGCGTGACTTGGGAATGATCCGCTGGATGGTTCCCTGCCACTGCCGGCCCGGGAAGGCGTCGAAGCGGATGACCACCTGCGTCCCGGGCCGGACCCGGGCGATGTCGTCTTCGCCGATGGCCAGTTCGATGTTCATCGTTTTCAGGGGCGCCACCTCGAACAGGGTCTGCCCCTTGTTCACCGGTCCGCCCTCGGCCCGTTTCAGGTCCCCGGTGAGCACGATGCCATCCACCGGGCTGACCAGTCGCAGGTGCTGCTGCCGCTGTCGGAGCAGGTCGATCTGCTGGTCCAGCCGTTCCATGTCCAGGCGGGCCACCTGCGCCGCAGGCGTATCGCCGGCGGCCAGGTAACGGTCATACATCCTGGCCGCCTTGTCCCGCTCCGCGGTCAGGCCGGCAAGCTGCAGGCTGATTTCGCGGCCATCGAGCCGGGCAAGGAGTTCGCCGGCATGAACCCTGTCGCCGGGATCGACCAGCACCTTGTCCAGGATCGTGTCGAACCGCGCCACCACGTATCGGGTGGTAACCGGCCTGACCAGGGCCGAGGCCGGCACGCGGAAGGGGACCGGAATGAGCAGGACCAGGACCAGGATGGGGACCGCGCCGGCCATCAGCAGCCGGCGCCGCCGCCGCTGCCGTTCCCCTGTCTCGCCGCCCGCCAGCCGCCACGACCGCGGCTGCAGGACCTGCACACAGCCGGCCAGCAGGGGTGCGGCCTTTCCGAGCATGGCCAGGGTGGCGGTGACGTCCGCAGGCTTTTCCTGCCAGAGCAGAAGCAGGCCGCCGCTGGAACCGGAATCACCCGGCAGGGGTACAGCGGCCACGCAACCGCTGCCCGTGGCACGACCTACCTCGGCCAGGACAGGAGATTGCTGTTCCGGGTCAGGGGCGGGCCAGCAGAGGCTGGCGGAGCGGCCGGCGCATTCGGCAATCCCCTTTTCCAGGAGCCGCGTCTCCTCGGTACGGCGGTCCGGGGAGCTGATATCGGAGAGCGTCAGCAAGGCCATGCGGCTGCCGCGGCTGCCGGCAATGGCCACGCGGCTGCAGCCGGTCAGTCGGCGCAGGCCGGCAGTGAGCCGCAGCAGACCGTCCCGGCCGCCGGCCTGCAGCACCTCGGCCAGCAGCCCGGTCATGCCGGAGTCGTCTCCATCCGTGGCGTCGCAGGATGCGAGCTGCAGTTCCAGGATGGCGGCCAGGAGCTGGCCAACGACCAGCAGCGGCTCAACGTTTTCCGCCGCTGTCCGGCAGACGAGCGTCAGGCAGGCAGGGAGCCCGCCTGCCAGGGGACAGGCCATGAGAAAGACCGGGGGGTGGTCGGCAAGGGACCGGTACAGGGCCTTCTCCCCGGCCCGGGCCTGCCGGGCCAGGCGGGCGAGCTGCTGCTCCATGTCAGGGGCCCAGGCCAGGGCCTGGCGCGAGAGCAGGGTGGCGATGGCGGCCGGATCCCCATCGTTCTCTGCAAATATCACGGCCCCGGCCGCATTGAGCAGGCCGATGGCGTGACGGAGGAAGCCGTGCAGCAGTTCCTCACGGTCCCGGCGGCCGATACCGGCAAACAGGCCGGTCAGGCGGTAGAGATCCGGTTGTTCGATCCTGGCACCCGCCTGACCGGGACTGGCTGATTGCTGACTGTTCAAGGAGAGACGGGATGCCCGGGCAGCCGGAGGGTCGTGTTCCGGGGCCGGGCCGGATAAAGGGAGGTGGCGGTCATTGTCCGCTTACTGCTGCATGTTTTCTGCCGGCCGGCCTTCGGCCGGGCCTGTCTCTCCCCCGGCCCGCTGCTGGGTGAGGACGCGGGTGAGGACATCGTGCAGCCGGCGGGCTGCGGACATGGTCATACCGATACGACAGTCCACGGTCAGGATACTCTCGCCGGTCGCCGGGTCGGTCAGGGGGCCGGGTGAGCAGTTGAGGATCAGTTCGTCACCGTTGATGTTGACAATGAACTGGGAGGCAAAGGTGGCCGAGGTCTCATTGTACCGGACCTTGATCTGCTGCTGTCTGCTCTGTTGTTCGGTCATGGTCTTCTGCTCCGACAGGGATGGAGAGGGTGAGGTGACAGCGGCTGCCGCTGGTCAGGGCAAGGTCGGGATTGGGGACCCGGACACGCACGGTCACCGTGCCGCTCCTGGCGTCGATGACAGGAGAGACGAAGTCGATGGTTCCCTCTGCCCTGGCATCACCGATGCGGACCTGGACCTCCTGGCCTGGCCGCAGTCCCTGCGCCGCCGTCAGCGGCAGGTGGAACCGGCCGAGCAGGGGATCGAGCTGGACCAGGGTCAGAAGCGGCTCGGCGTCACCGCCGCCGATAAGTTCAAATTGTTGTTTATACACCTTTTCCACGACACCGTCAAGGGGGCTGCGCAGTTTCTTCTCCTCGATTTTCGCCTCGATGACCAGGACATCGAGTTTCTTCAGGCGCTGTTCCTCGATTGCGCTCTGGAGCCGGGCCCTGGCCATGGCCAGCTCGGTGCGGGCACCGGCCAGTTCCCTGGGCCTGGCGTTCCCGCTTTTTTCCAGTTCCTGCAGCAGGTCCAGCCGGTTCTTCCGCATGGTGACCAGGGCGCGGGCCGCATCGATCGCGCCGTGGGACCCGGCTGCCTGGCGGGCCGCGGCCAGGTCGGCCTGCAGGACCCGGCTGTCCAGCTCGGCCAGGAGCTGGCCGGTTTGCACCCGGTCCCCGTCCCGCACGTGTAACCTCTCGATCCTGTCCCGGAACGGGGTGGAGATATCAACCACCTGGTTCGGTTCGAGGAAGCCCTCGAATTCCGGACCGGCGGCGCCGGCGGCGTGGGGCAGGGCCAGGGCCAGCCACAGCAGGCCGAGCAGGATCTCTGCCGCATGGCAGGGTATGGGATTACTGCGCGCGGACATTGATGACCGGCAGGCCGTGGTCCGGTTCCTCCTCGGTGAACTCGATCCGGTTGGTTTCCACCAGGATGCCCATGGCCCGGTACAGGTTGTAGAGGGAGTAGTTGTAGGTCAGTTCGCTCTTGGCAAAGAGCTCCTCCGAGTCGGTGAGACGCTCGCTGGCATCCATGAGCTGGTAGAGGACCTCGCCATAGGGCCGGTTGTTGGCCAGGAGATAGTCAACCCGGGCAAGGAGGGCCTGGACTTCTTCGTCGTCGGCCTTCATAATCTGGTAACTCTGGACCATGGAACGGTAGTTCTTGACCAGCTCCCGGTAGGAGACGCGGGTCTCCAGGAGCACGTTTTCCACCGTGGTGTCGAGCTGGTGGAGGAGCTGGCGGATTTCGAGCCGCTTGCGCAGGTTGCGGGCCTCGGCGCCGTTATTGCCCAGGGGGTATTCGAACCTGAGCCCGGCCACGTAGCTGGGACCGCCTTCGTCGAACTGGTTGTCGTAGGCCGAACCGTATCGGTAGTCGCCGTCAAGGCCCTTGACATAGGTCTGGAAAAAGAGGTCCAGGTCAGGAAAGAGCTCGTTCTCCGAACGTTCGAGCCGGAGATAGGCGGACTGGATCTGGCGGATGGCCTGCGCCACCTCGGGCCGCTTGTCCAGGCTGGTCTGGAGGGCGTGGTCAAAGGAGACATCGACCATGTGGTCCGCGGGCAGCTGGCGGGTGATCATCTCCAGGCCCGAGGCGTTGAGCAGGTCCGGCGCATTGACCAGGGCCCGGATCCGGGCCTGGGCGTTGAGCATGGCATATTCGGCCTGCAGGGCGGCCAACTCGTGGGAGCTGACCAGGGAGCGCGCCCGGGCGAGCAGGCTGGGCTCCACGTCCACCTTGGCGCGTTCCTGCATCCGTTCAAGGAATTTTCTCGTTTTCTCCGCAAGGCGGGTCTTCTGCACCAGCAGGGAGCGTTCCAGGTAGAGCCCCCAGTAGGCCCGGCTGATCTCGAGTAGGTGACTTTCCACGTCGCGCCGCAGCTCCTCGCCGGCAATGTCATGGTCGATGCGGGCAAGGTCGATGGGGGCCCGGTTGTAGCGGATGCCGAACCGCTTGAGCAGCGGCTGCCGGATGGTCAGGTAGGTCCCGGCCCGGGCCTGGTCCTCGGGATTGAAATAGGTGGAGTTGGTGTCCATGTCACCGATGTTCTGCTTCAGCTCCACCTCGGTGCCGGTAAGGAACTTCTTGCGGATGCCGTACTCGAGGTTTTTCGAGGTCTCCTCGTAGCGCAGCGGGCCGCCGGTCTTGAGATCGTCACCTACGGGTTCGTCGAGATCGGTCAGCCTTCCTTCGGCAAAGAGGCGAAAGTCATAGGGGCCTTCCGCCTCCCGGATCGAGGTCTTGCGGATCAGCGGCAGGTCGCTGAAGACCTTGATCTGGGACGAGCTGGACAACGCCTTGACAAAAAGCGACGAGATGTCGGTCTCCACCTCGGGCACTGCCTCGTTGATCCGGCCATTGACCTTTTTCTGCCACCAGGGAGTGTATCCTTCGGGGATGGTACCGGTTCTGATGGCCAGGCCGGTCTCCTTCCGGCCGGAAAAGACGCTGACATAGTTTTTTTCCGCCTCTTCCATGCGGGTGACGATATCCTGGTACCGCTGGAAGAGCTTTTCCTTGAGCTTGTCGTAGTCGCTCTTGCTCTCCTCAACGGCCCGGGTGACCCGGGTGAAGTCGGAATTCTCCTCTTCGTGTTCCGCCCGGGCGTCTGCCAGGCAGCAGACCAGGATGAGCAGGGCGAGGGCAAGGGTGGTGCACTGTTTCATTCTTCATCTACCTCTGGTTGTTGTCAGGTGCTGTTGCGTGGTTTACGGTCTGGCCGGCCGGCACGGGCCGTGGCCGGAGCAACATTCCCTAATGACTGAGATTGGAAGGATTGATGGACGGAGACAGGAACTCGTAGTCCCGGTAGCCGTTCCAGCGCAGGGTGAACGAGGACAGGTTGCTCTGGTGGACCGATTCCATGACCGTGGTCGGCATCTCGGCGAACACGGCATCCGCGGTCAGCGGCACGGTGGAGAAGACCATGGAGCTGAAATCGGGATTGAAGTAGGTCCGCAGGTTGAACATGCCGGCCGAACTGTCGTTGTAGCTGGATATGGTCTGCTCGATCTCCAGGTGATGCGGGACATCGTAGAGCAGGGAGCCCGGGAAGCCGGCCAGCCAGTTGCCGGCCGTGTCCGCCATCACGGTCTGGTAGCCGATGGCATCACCATGGACATCAAAGAGGGTCATGAACAGGGTGGTGCCTGGCTCGGCGTGGCCGCTGTACACGGGCGAGATGGGCACCAGGGGCTGCGGCCACGGGATCCCGGCAAATGGTGTGAACAGGGTCTCCTCTGTCTGTTCCGCAAACTGGCGGTACATGAGCAGGCTGTCCGCCTCGGGCAGGACCGGCTCGGCCGCCGGTACCGCGGGAGAGGGCGTCACGGGCCGGGGTTCCGGCTGGACCGGGGTGACAGGAGGCGAGGGCGGAAAGGTGTAGCCGAAATCCGTGCTCCGGTTCTGTTCCCCGGCGCCCAGGTCGACCACGGTGGTGTTGTCGCCGCCGCCGTCAGGGTCAAAGCCGGGTTGGATCCCCGGGGGCAGGGTGGCGGGGTTGACACAGACCGTGTGGCTGCCGGCCGGCAGGTTGTCGAACAGGTAGGCGCCGCTTGCGTCGGTGGTCGTGATGGCCCGGTAATCCGGCTGGCCGTCACCGTCGAGGTCAACGCCGATGCAGACCTGCACCCCGGCCAGGCCGGCCTCGCCCGGATCCTGGACACCGTTGCCGTTGGAGTCAACCCACAGCTGGTCGCCGATGGAGCCGGTGCCGGTGTAGCCGAAGTCCCGGGAAAGGTCGTCCTGGCCCGGCGCCAGGGTCAGGGTGGTGGTGTTGTCAATGACGCCGTCCGGATCGCCGCTGCCGGTCATGCCCCCGGGAAGGGTGGCCGGATCGACGGTGATGTCGAATTCGCCGGCCGGCAGGTTGGGGAACAGGTATGTGCCGTCCGGGCCGGTGGTGACGGTCATGGTGTCATCGGTCTGGCCGTCGTTGTCAAGATCACCGGTAAGAGTGACGGTGACTCCGGGAATTCCCACTTCATCCGGATCCTGGACACCGTCATTGTCGGCGTCGTACCAGATGGTATCACCGATGGAGCCGGTGCCGGTGTAACCGAAATCCACATCCAGGTTGGCCTCGTTGTTGCCGATGGTTACCTGGGCGGTGTCGGGTGACCCGGTCCCATCGGCATCAAAGGTCTCCTCCATGCCGCCGGGCAGGGTGGATGGGTCAACGGTGATGGCATAACTTCCGGCAGGCAGCCGGTCAAAGAGGTAATTGCCGTCCCCGTCGGTTACCGTGGTCAGGGTATCATCGGCCACACCGTCGCCGTCAAGATCGCCGACCAGGGTGACCTGGACGTTGGCCAGCCCTGGTTCGCCGGGATCCTGGACCCCGTCGCCGTCGGCATCATACCAGATGGTATCGCCGATGGCGCCGGTCTGCTGGTAGCCGAAATCCTGGTCGTTGTTGGTTTCACCGGCTGCCAGGGTGACATTGGCGGTATTGTCGTTCCCGCCATCCGGATCAGCGGTGGGCTGCATGCCGGGCGGCAGGGTGGCCGGGTCAACAGTGATGGTGTACTGCCCTTCCGGCAGATGATAAAAATGGTATTGGCCATTGCTGTCAGTGGTGGTGGTCACCGTGTCCGGGATGCCGTCTCCGTTGAAATCCCCGCTCAGGGTGACGGTGACTCCGGCCAGCCCGGTTTCGCCGCTATTCTGCGTGGTGTCTCCATCGGCATCGTTCCAGATGGTGTCACCGATGGAACCGGTGCCGGTATAGCCGAAATCCTGGTCCAGGTTGACCAGGGGACTGGAACCGCCGATGGTAACCTGTGAGGAATTGTCATTTCCACCATCCGGATCTGCGGTCTGGGTCATGCCGTTCGGCAGGCCGGTCAGGGTGATGGTATAGTCACCGGCGTTCAGGTTATCAAAGAGATACTTGCCGTCACTGGAGGTTGTCGCCGTTGCAACGGTATTGCCGTTTCCGTCGGTCAGGGTGACGGTGACCCCGTTCAGTCCCAACTCGCCGGGATCCTGGACCCCGTCGCCGTCGGCGTCATACCAGATGGTATCGCCGATGGCGCCGGTCTGCTGGTAGCCGAAATCCTGGTCGTTGTTGGTTTCACCGGCTGCCAGGGTAACGTCTGCTGTGTTGTCATTTCCTCCATCCGGATCAAAAGTCTGGTTCATTCCCGGCGGCAGGGTGGCCGGGTCAACGGTTATGGTGTAGTTGTCGGCCGGCAGGTTGTCGAAATGATAGTTGCCGTTGGCATCCGTGGTTGTGGTCACGGTGTCCATCACCCCGTCATTGTTCAGGTCAGCGGTCAGGGTGACGGTGACTCCGGCCAGCCCGGTTTCGCCGCTATTCTGCGTGGTGTCTCCATCGGCATCGTTCCAGATGGTGTCACCGATGGAGCCGGTGCCGGTATAGCCGAAATCCTGGTCCAGGTTGGTTGCACCACCGGCAAGGCCCAGGGTGGTGGTATTATCGTTGACTCCGTCCGGATCAGCGGTCTGGGCCATACCCGGCGGCAGATTGCTTACCGTAATGGTATAGTCACCGGCCTGCAGCTGGTCAAAGAGATAGTGGCCGTCGGCATCAGTGGTCGCTACAACCGTGTCCGGGTTGCCGTCACCATCCACATCACCGGTCAGGGTGACGGTGACTCCGCTCAGCCCCAATTCTCCCGGATCCTGGATACCGTCGTTATCGGCATCATACCAGATGGTATCGCCGATGGTGGCCTGGGAGTTGTAACCGAAATCCACATCATTGTTGATCGGGTCGGCCGCATCCAGAGTGACTGCCGCCGTATTGGGAGTCGCCGGTGTCGTGGAATGCGGGTCATCAAGATCATGGGTCTGGCTGTTGCCGGGCGGCAGGGTGGCGGGATCAACGGTCACCGTATAATCGCCAAGGAAGAGGTTGGCAAAGGCGTAGTGGCCGCTTGCGTCCGTGGTCGTGGTCAGGGTGTCATCGGCCTGGCCGTCATGGTCAAGATCACCGGTCAGGGTAACCGTCACTCCGGCAAAGCCGTTTTCTCCCGGATCCTGGATGCCGTTGCCGTTGATGTCGTTCCAGACCGTATCGCCGATGGCGCCTGTTCCGGTGTAACCGAAATCGACCCGGTCGGTGTGTTCACCGGTTACAAGGGTATAGAGGGTTGTGGAGTCCGGTGAGGTAGTAGCGCTGTCCAGGTCATAGGTGGGCGTGGCACCGTCAGGCAGTGTGCCGGTATCAACGGAAATGGTGTAGTCCGTCCCGACAAGATGGTCAAATTGATATAGACCATTTGCATCGGTTTGGGTTGATGTTGAAAATTCATTGAAACCGTCACCATCCACATCAGCGGAAATGGTGACCGTGACCCCGGCCAGCCCGGGTTCGGTCCCCTCCTGGACACCGTTGCCGTTTATGTCATACCAGACCGTGTCGCCCAGGGAACCGTTGCCGGTGTAGCCGAAGTCCACGGTATCATCATTGCTGCCTGCGGCAAGAGAATGAACAACAGTATTTGCGCTGCCGGTTCCATCTTCATCATAGGTCTGGGTCCAGTTGGAAGAGCCACCAGGCAGGGTGGCAGCATCAACAGTTATGGTATAGCTGCCGCCAAGGAGATGGGCAAAGCTGTAACTGCCGTCATCGGCCGTGGTGGTGGTCGCGGTGAAGTCGACGGTACCGTCGCCGTCGATATCACCGGTCAGGGTGATTTCGACGCCACCGATACCGGCATCGGTACCGTCATTGGCCTGGTTGGTATCGGCGTTGCCGTCGTACCAGACATAATCACCAATGGAGCCGGTGCCCCGGATCCCGAAGTCGATATCATCACGATCCTGGTCAGCACCCAGGGTCAAGGGTGTTGTGTTGTCCGGCGAACTTGTGCCGCCATCGTGGTCATAGGTCGGGGTGGAACCCGCGGGCGGCGTTACGGAAACAGCATAGTCACCGGCCGGCAGGTGGTCAAATCTGTAATGACCATCTGCATCCGTCGTTGTCGAGGTGGTATACTCATAGTTTCCGTCACCGTCAATGTCGGCGGACAGGGTAACGGTCAGGCCGCCTATGCCGTCTTCAGCAGGAGTTCCCGTCGTGCCGTCATCCTGGTTGCCATCGCCGTCCACATCAAACCAGACCGTGTCGCCGACGGAATTTTGGCCGGTATAACCGAAGTCTATGTCCGTGCGGTCCTGGCCGGCCGCCAGGGATGCGGTGGTGGTATTGGCGCTTGCCGTGCCGTCCTGGTCAAATGTCTGTGTATATCCCTCGCCTGCCAGGTTTGTGGGGTTGGTGCCGCCGCTGGTGGCGGTATCCACGGTGATCACATAACTGTCAAAAGCAGCCAGGTTGCCGAACGTGTACCGGCCATTGGCATCGGTGCGCACGGTCTGCGTGTATTCAGAAACGCCGTCATTGTCGATGTCCGCGGTCAGTGTCACGTCAACCCCGCTGATCCCCACGTCACCGGCAGTTTCGGAACCGGAGTTATCCGCGTCAAAAAATACAGTATCGCCAATGGAGCCGGTGCCGCGATAGCCGAAATCCACATCCGCCCTGGTCTGACCCGCGGCAAGTGCAACCGCGGCCACATCGGCGGTCCCGATGCCGTCAAGGTCATGGGTGGCAACCATGCCGCCGGGCAGATCGGAATGATCCACGGAAACGGTATAATTGCCGGCAAGGAGATGATCAAAGTGATAACTGCCGTCATCGGCGGTCGTTGTTGTCCTGGTTTCGTTCACCCCGTCGTTGTCGAAATCACCGGTCAGGGTTACATCGATACCGCCCAGGCCGGAAGCGGGTCCTTCATTCTGCGTTCCGTCTCCGTCAGCGTCGTACCAGATGAAGTCGCCGATGGAACCGGTACCCCGGTAGCCGAAATCCACATCGGTCTCGTTGGCACCGATACCCAGGGTGGTGGTGTCGCTGTTGGGGCTTGTGAACGGTGCAAGGTTGTCATCCTTGTCATATGTCTGCTCGAATCCGCCGGGCAGGGTGTTCGTATCAATCGTGGTTGTATAATCAGCCGCAGGCAGATGATCGAAGGTATAGTTGCCGTTGGCATCGGTCTGGGCGGTCCCGGTCCACTCGTTGACACCGTCACCATCCACGTCGGCCGTGATATGAACCGTCACATTGGCAAGCCCGAGCTCATCAGTATCCTGAACACCATCCGCATCAAGATCAAGCCAGACCCTGTCGCCCAGGGAACCGGTGCCGGTGTAGCCGAAGTCCACCGTGTTGTCCGTACCGCCGGCAGCAAGGTTCAGGCTGGCTGTATCAGGTGTTCCTGTTCCGTCCAGGTCATGGGTCTGGGTCCAGTTGGAAGAGCCGGAAGGCAGGGTGGCCGTATCCACGCTGACCGTGTAGGCCGCACCCAGCAGATTGGCAAAGGTATAGCTGCCATCATTGGCCGTGACTGTTGAGGTTGTGTAATCCGCGGTGCCGTCATGATCAAAGTCGGCAGACAACTGCACGGTCACATTGGCAAGACCGGAATCTGCACCGTCATCCTGGTTGCCATCGGCATCTGCGTCAAACCAGACAAAATCACCGAGGGAGCCGGTGCCGCGATACCCGAAGTCGATATCGTCGCGGTCATTGTCGGCTGTCAGCGTGAAGTTGCCGGTGTTGGCGGATGCGCCCGTGGTTGAACCATCGATGTCATAGGTCTGTACACTGCCGGACGGCGGGGCGACAACCACCCGGTAATCGCCAGCGGGCAGGGAATCGCCAAAGCTGTACCAGCCGTCAGTGGTCACACCGCCAACGGTATGGGAGGCCGTGGATGTGGAGGTGGAATATTCATAGTCTCCGTCACCGTCGATATCGGCATACAGGGTGACGCGGAGACCGTTGAGGCCGCCCTCATTGGCATCCTGGGTTCCGTCACCGTCACCATCCCACCAGACCACGTCACCCACCGAGTTCTGGCCGGTATAGCCGAAATCCACGTCGGTACGGTCCTGGCCGGCTGCCAGGCTGATTTCCCGCGCCGTGTGGTCCAGGACCGGGCTGCCGTCTTCGTCCAGGTCATAGGTCTGGTGGTAGCCGGAATCCTGGAGATTGAAGGGGCTGCCGCCGCTGGCATCGTAGTCGACGCTGATGGTGTAGGCGTCAAAGGCGGCCAGGTTGTCGAACAGGTAGTTTCCGGAGCTGTCGGTGGTCACGGTGCGGGTGTACTCGGGCGTACCATCGTTGTCCACGTCGGCGCTGATGGTGACATTGACTCCGGAGATGCCCACGTCGTCGGCGGAGAAGCCGCCCGAATCGTTTGCATCGAAGAAGACCATGTCACCGATGGAGCCATCGGTCACCACGGTGAAGGATGCCGAGTCCTGGTCCTGGCTGCCGTCCACGGGTGAGTTGCCGGTATCGGCATAGGTCCGCTCGCCGGCCTGGCTGCCATCCATGCTGGACCAGTCGCCATCCACGGTGTTGCTGTAGGTGCCGGCGGTGAATCCGGCGCCCATGACGGTCACCGTGTACTGGACCTGGACCCAGTCGCCCACCGCGATATCCCAGTCACCGCCAATGGTGAGGGTGCCGGCTCCGTTATCGGTGACCGTGACCGGCACGGCCGCGCCGTCCTGGTCGGCCGCGGACGCCGAACCGGCATTGAATGCCACCCCGCCGGGCAGGGTGTCCCGGGCGTTGACCTCGTAGGCCGTGGACTGCCCGGTGTTGGTGAACCGTACCGTATAGGTCATGACCTCACCCGGCGAGGCGTCGGTGCCCGCGTCGGCCGAGTCGGTCACGGTCTTGAGGGTGGTGATCTGGGGTTCCACCACCGTGACGGTGGGATCGGTGGGATCGTCGGTGGTTATCCTCTGGCCGGGATTGTTCGGGTCGTCAAAGGTCATGGAGGCATGGTTGGTGAGCGTGACCCCCTGGTAGTTGCTTCCCTGGTCCAGGACCTGCACCGTCACCTGGATGGTGAAACCGTTGTTGGTGGAATCGTTGTCCGCCGTGACCTGGACATTGCCGAAATCAAAGGTGATGTCGTTGCCGTCCCCGGCTGTGCTGACCACGGTCGGCGCGTTGAGGGTTCCGCTGAAGGAGGAGGTGTCCACCTGGTGCGAGACATAGACCATGCCGTCGGGCAGGGCGTCGGTGACCACCAGGCCATTGGTGTCGCCCTCGGGCAGGTCGACCTGGATGGCATAGGTGACCTCCTCACCAATGGTATAGGCGGTGGGTGACGGATCCTGCTTGTCGATGGTGGCGATCACCGTGACCTGGGCCGTGGAGGCGTCGCGGTAGTCGTTGGCCGCGCCGCCCGGATCCGCCGTGTCACCGGTCCGTTCCGTGGAGAGACTGTTGTGCGTGGACTGGGGCGCGGTCACGTCACCCGGCAGGCCGGTCCAGCCGATGTCTGCCGTATTGGAAAGGTCCTGGCCGGCCTGGGCCGTATCCAGGTGGGCCTGGAAGGTGAGGGTCGAGGTCTGGCCCTGGACAAATGTGGACCAGGAGGCGGAGATGACATTGCCGCTGATGGCGAGCGAGTCAGGCGCCAAGCCGCCGGTGTGCTGCAGCGAGCCCGTGACATAGGTCAGGCCGGTCGGGATGGTATCGGCCAGGCTGGCCTCGAAGGCGTCCGCGTCACTGGAGCCCGCATGTTCGATCACCATGGTGAAGGTAATGGTATCATCCTGGTCCGGGTGCGGCGCATCCACGGTCTTGGTCACCTGCAGCGTCGGTTCGACCACGGTCAGGTCCGGGCCGGAATCGGCATGGGAGTGGAAGACGCCGTTGCCATCCTGCCAGATCAGCCTGGCCTGGTCGTTGACCGTCTCGCCCCGGTCCAGGTCCGGGTTGTTGAGGACCACCCCGGTGAAGGTGACCGTGACGGTCTCGGTAGCCGAGTTGTCGGTGTCACTGTTGACCAGGTCGCCGAAGTCCAGGGTGAATCCGCCACCGTCGGCGTCGATGGTGGCATTGTTGAGGATATCGTCAAAGGTACCGTTTGCCGCCGAGAGCCCGGCCGAGGCGCTGATGGAATCCAGGCTGAGCACGGCCATCTCGACACCGGCAACGTTATCGGTCATGGCGTCGGTCAGGCGCGCATTGTAGAGTGTGCCCTCGGGCACTGTGAACGTGACAGTATACTGCGCCTGTTCGCCGATGGCCACGTCGGTGCCGCCGGTATGGGCCTGGTTGGTTGAGACAAGAACCTTGTCGGTCCGGGCGGCGGCCGTGGTCACCCGGGCGTTGTCGGTGGGATCGGTGACCGTGTGGTCTGTGCCGCCCTCGGTGCCGGCATAGTTGGTGATACGTGCCGTGTTGTCCAGGTTCTGGAACGAGGAGACGCCGGTGGTGGCGGCCAGGTCGTAGGTGATGACCAGGATGTCCGCGCCCGAGGCCGGATCGGTGGGGGCCAGGGCGCCGTCGGCGTCATCGGTTATTTCGAGGCCGGTGAACAGGTCGCCGCTGTAGGCCAGGGCATTGCCGGCACCGTCGGTCACCGACAGGTTGAGGCCGCCCGAGGGGGTGGTGAAACCGGTGGGCATGTCATCGGTGATCCGGATGTCAAAGGCGCCGGAATGGCCGGTATTCTGCACCACGATGGCAAAGGTGACCAGGTCGCCGGCATCGATACCGATAAGGTTGGTGTCGATGTTGTGGCCCGCCAGCCAGTCACTGGAGATCACGGTTCCACCCTCGCTGCGGAAACCGCTGCTGCCCGGATCGGTGAAGTAGGAATCCACGCCTGCGTTGCCGAGGAAGGCGCCGGCGGGATTGTCGGTCTCCACCGCGCCCTTGGTGATGGTCAGCTCGGGCTGGTCAAGGACCACCTGGGTGATGGCGTCCGTGGTGTTGTCGGCAAGCGGGGTTCCCTGTTCCGTGGCCCGGACCTGGTTGGTCAGGTACATGCCGTCGGCAAAGGGCTCGCCCGAAACCGTGACCGTGAACAGGATCTCCACGGTGGACGAGGTGCCCGAGGCGTCATGGTAGGGCGCCCAGTCAAAGACCAGGGAGTTTCCGGTGCCGGGACCGACGCTGTCCATGGTGGTATTCAGATTGTGGTAGGTGTCGTTGGCGGTGAATGCCCATTCTCCTGCCCCGGGCAGGGTGCCGTCGGCGACCTGGGACCAGCCGGAGGCGGTGCCGTCCTGGTCCGGGTCGTTGACGTCAAAGATCGGCAGGGGCAGGTAGTCTACCAGGTGAAAGTCCTCGGTGGAGCTGAGCGGCATGTCGTAGTACAGCCGGTAGGTTACCGTGTCGCCGGGCGAGATGTGGGGATTGACCCCCACACCGGTTATGCCGTTGACGGCATAGATATCCTTGTCCACGCTGCCGGTGACGATCTGCAGGGAGTCACAGGAGCCGTCGCCCTCGGCCTGGCCGGTAAAACCGTTGTTTGCGTAGATTTCGCCGGTGATCGACGCCGGGCCGGCGAGGATGTCACCCTGGTCGATGTCGTTGTCCGTGCCGCCGCTGCCGCCGGAGTTGTTCTCGTCGTGGTAGACCCGGGCAATGTCGGCGCTGTAGGTGATCCGGCCGTGGGTCGGGCCGTCCTGGCTGCCGTCGGTCATGTCACCATGGAGGATACCGTCGCTGAATCCCATGCTGGTGAGGATTTCGTGGAGGTTGTAATGGACCTCGAGGTTGTTGTCCGCATCCGTGGTAACCCACATCATGTCGCCGGGCGTGGTGGTGCTGGTCAGGTCCAGGTGGACGAGCGTGGTGCCCTGCCAGATGTCGATCCCGGCCAGGTAACTGCTGCCATTGTTGTTCATGGTGAGGCCGTCAGGCACCAGGTCGTCGATGCGGAAACTGTAGTCGCCATCGGCCGGATCATGGTCACCGAAGGAGAAGAAGTCGGAGACCTGGAAGTCGAGGGTGAAATCCACCGTGTCGCCCGGGCTGTAGCCGGCCGCTCCCGCATCGGTGCTCAGGGCATGGTCCTTCTGGATGGCGATGGACTGGGCATGCGAGATATCGTCGATGTCCGGGGCGTCCGAGAAGTGGCCGTCCTGGTCCACCTCGGCGTTGACGACGCCGTTGACCGGGCCGGGATCGTGGGAGTCCACGGGCGTCCAGGTATAGGATACCTCGCCGTTGTTGACGATGTGGACGGCATCGCCGGTGAGCGGATCGATGATGGCCTGGCCGCTTCCGGTCTGTTCGGGAACATAGAAGTCATAGCGGATGGTGACGTCCGTGGCGTTGCCGGTACCGGTGACCGGGGCATCAAGGCTGATCTGCAGATCGGTGCCGATCTGGTTCGTATGGAAGGTCAGGGGGGTGCCGCCACTGTCGGTGACCGAGACGTTGCCGAGAAAGACGATGTTGTCGGGCAGGTGCTCGGTGAGCACCAGGTTGTCCACGCTCTGGCCGTCAGCGATACCGATCCGGGCCACGTAGGTGCCGGGATAGTTGGGACCGGTGGGAATCTCCTGGTGGTTGGATTCAAAGACCTGGCCGGGATCATCGGCCTGGTAGCGCGTGTCATGGTCAGCGGCGTGCTGCACCTGGCAGTCGCCCTGTACCCCGGTGATCTCGATGTCGGCGTTGTAGGTGATCACCTCCGGTGAAAAGGAGAGAGAGGACGTGGCGATGTCGCGCAGGGGCGGATCGGCGGCCGGGTTGTCCAGGGCATCGTGGCCGTACATGGCGCCGGTGGTCACCTCCACGGCCAGGTCGTTGCCCGGCCCCACGTCGGCGTTTTCGCTCATGTGCGCTGTTACGCTCACCTCGGCGGCAGGCTGGTCGGTCTCGAAGGAGCCGAATGGCATGCGCAGGCTGACGAACTGGTCGCCGGCCCGGAAGGTGTGGCCGTTGATGCCATCCACCTGGAGGGGATCGCCGTTGCTGTCCGTTGCCCAGGGATGGTCCACGACCTGGCCGTCGCTGGTGATGTCGATCACCCGGGCCTCGACATCGACACCCAGGTAGGTGGCGCCCTGGAAGGTGATGCCGTCCACTGTGGCGTCGGCGCCGTCCTGACCGCCGTCGAGCAGGATGTCGATGTAGGGGCCGTACACCGTGCTGGCCGTGGTGTTGTCAAAGCTGACCGTAAACTCGAAATCCTCGCCGATCATCGGATCAATGGCCTGGTCCGTTCCGGCGGTATCCATTGAATCGGAAACCGTTGGCTCAGCGGAGTTCTGGAGATCATCCGCCTGTCCGGTATCCATGGTGCCGTCCCCCGGTACCTGCGGGCCGGTCCCGGTTCCGGCCTCCCCCGGATCCTGGCCCGCGGTTTCATCCCCGGCCGTCTCAGTGGTTCCGTTCTCCTGTTGCTGGCTGGCGGCCATGGTATTGGCATCCGTGCCGGTCTCCTGGGCCGGGGCCACGGCGTCGCTGTCAGCGGCGGCGGGTGGTGCGGCCGCCGGGTCCTGTTCTTCCTGTGCCACCTGTTCGGTGTCCGGCTGATGGGCAATGTCCGGCAGATCGTGGGCAGCGGGATCCGTGGATGCCACGGGATCAGGAAGGTCGGGCACGTCAATGCCGGGTCCATCCAGGGCACCGGCGACGGGATTGGCGTCGAGAAAGATCCGGTCTTCGAGCTGTTCGAGAAGGAGGTTTCGCTTGGCAGGCTTTGACATATCCATGCTCCGGTTGTGTTTCCCGATGGTCGGTTTTTGGAAACAGGAATAGGAGGCGTTTTGGACAGAGAATTATTTTTATTGGTCAATATTTTACATATTTTTCCCGAAACTGCAACAGCTCTGTCGGCCACATCGTGGGTGCACAATGCGGATGGCTGAAAACTCGTTGTCCCCCAATGGATTTGGGCGAACAGGGGTGGCCGGTCCCTGTAAATCATTGCGTCGGCACGGTCTCTTTTCCCAGTTGCAGATGGGTGAAACGCTCATTCCAGGTGGAAGGCGGGTGGAGCCATTCTTTCTTCTGCCAGTCGCTGAAAGGGCATGGGTCTTGACTTTGGGCTTCTATTTTTTATAGTGTGGAAATGACATATATTTTTTTGCCATGTTGCCACCTTCCACGGACAATTGCTGCCCGGAATGTCCTTTTTTGTCTAACTATGTGAATTCATTTTGAATCTCTGGTGGCGCGAGGCCGGACCCTGGGGCCGGGACAGGCGGGCGGGCCGCCCTGTCCAGGTTTCCTGATCATCCCATGGGAGCCATGGCCGGGACAGGGGCGGCATCGGGTTGTCCGGCCAGGGGGCCGAACCCGGGAGGAACCATGCCTGAACGGATAGGTTTTATCTCCACGCGTTTTGCCGGCACCGACGGTGTCTCGTTGGAATCGGCCAAGTGGGCCGAGGTGCTCTGGCGTGACAAGCATGTCAGTTTCTGGTACGGCGGCGTACTCGACCGGGGCAGGGAGGTCTCCATGTGCGTGCCCGAGGCCTATTTCGGCCACCCGGAGAACGAGTGGATCGACAAGCGCATCTGGGGCCATGCCTTCCGCTCGCCCACCGTCACCCGGCGCATCCACCACCTGGCCGAGTACCTGAAGGGCACGATCTACGACTTTGTGCGGCAGTTCGATATCAGCCTCCTGATCATCCAGAATGCGCTCACCATCCCCATGCACCTGCCCCTGGGCATCGCCCTGACCGAGTTCCTCTCCGAGGCCGTGATCCCGGCCATTGCCCACCACCATGACTTCTACTGGGAACGGAGCCGGTTCCAGGTCAACAACGTGCCCGATTTCCTCGATATGGCCTTTCCTCCGCGCGACATCGATCTGCGGCACGTGGTGATCAACCAGGCGGCCCGGGAAGAGCTCGCCCTGCGCAAGGGTATCTCGTCCATGCTGATTCCCAATGTCTTCAACTTTGACGAGCCGCCGGACGATACCGACGACTACGGGGCCGACATCCGGGAGGAGATGGGCCTCTCGCCGGAGGACAAGCTCATCCTCCAGCCAACCCGTATCGTGCCGCGCAAGGGCATCGAACACTCCATCACCCTGCTGCAGCGGCTGGGCGATCCACGCTGCAAGCTGGTCATCTCCCACGCCGCCGGTGACGAGGGATCCGACTACCCCGACCAGATCGCCGAGCTCGCCCATGCCGAGGGAGTGGACCTGCGGTTCTTCGGGGACCGGGTGGGTGACCACCGGCATATCAATGCCGAGGGCAAGAAGATCTATGTCCTCCAGGATCTCTATCCCCATGCCGACCTGGTGATGTACCCCAGCATCTACGAGGGGTTCGGCAATGCCCTGCTCGAGGCCTTCTATTTCAAGGTGCCCATCATCGTCAACCGCTACCCGGTCTGGGTGCGGGATATCGAGCCCAAGGGCTTCCACGTGCCGGTGATGGACGGTTTTGTCAACCGGCGCATCGTGGCCGCGGCCAGGCGTCTGCTCGACGATGCCGACTACCGGCGGCAGATGGTGAATCACAACTACGAGCAGGCAAGGCGCTACTACGGCTATCCGATCCTGCACTACTGCCTGCGCACCCTGATCAGCAACATCAAGAACGGCATGTGATCCGGGAATACCCGGCCACCGGCGGCCAGGGGGCCGCGCCGGCGGCGCAGCACCGGCCTTGAACAACAGGCGAGACCGGGAGCAGACAGTTCATCCGGCAACCAGGAGACAAGGGTATGTGGAGATTTATCAACACCTTCAAGGAGATCTTCGGCAAGCGGCTGGAATTGCTGTATCCTGACCGGAATGTAGACCGGATCCTGGAACGGATCGCCCTGGTTTTCGGCCGCTACGATTACCTGGTTCGCAAGGAGCCTCCCGAGGGACCGCTCTGGGACGAGAAAAGCTGCCTGCTTATCACCTACGGCGACATGGTGACCAAGGAGGATGACGAATCACCCCTGGTCACCCTGCGTCTCTTTCTCCGCGAGTACCTGGCCGGGGTGATCACCGGCGTCCACGTGCTTCCCTTTTTTCCCTACAGTTCCGATGACGGCTTCTCGGTGATCGACTACCGGGAGGTGAATCCCGCCCTGGGCGGCTGGGCGGACATCCGCATGCTGGGCGAGAATTTCGATCTCATGGTGGACCTTGTCCTCAACCATGTCTCCAGCCATTCCCGGTGGTTCCAGGACTATATCGGCGGTATCGCCCCGGCCCGGGATTATTTCATCGAGGTGGACCCGGACACCGACCTGTCCATGGTGGTGCGGCCGCGGACCTCGCCCCTGCTGACCCCGGTGCAGACGGTGGCGGGCCAGCGCTGGGTCTGGACTACCTTCAGTGCCGACCAGGTGGACCTGAACTATGCCAATCCCGACGTGCTGCTGGAGATGATCGATATCCTGCTCGGCTACGTGGCCAACGGCGCAGTGATCATCCGCCTGGATGCCATCGCCTACCTGTGGAAGGAGATCGGCACCAGCTGCATCAACCTGCCCCAGACCCACGAGGTGGTGAAGCTGTTGCGTGATATCCTCGAGTACATGGCTCCCGGCACCATGGTCCTCACCGAGACCAACCTGCCCCATGAACAGAACATCTCCTATTTCGGCGACGGCGACGAGGCCCATCTCGTCTACCAGTTCACCCTGCCGCCGCTGCTGCTCCATACGCTGCATTCGGGATCGTCGAGCTCCCTGCAGCAGTGGGTCAGGGACCTGGCGCCGCCACCGCCGGGCTGCAGTTTTCTCAACTTCACCGCATCGCACGACGGAATCGGTGTCCGTCCCCTGGAGGGACTGCTCAGCGACGCCGAGATCCTCGGCCTGGCCGATACGGTCCGGGCCTGCGGCGGCCTGGTTTCCAGCCGGACCGGACCCGACGGCAGCGAGCAGCCCTATGAGCTCAACATCACCTATTTCGATGCCATGAAGGATCCGGACCGGCCCGATGATCTCAGCTGGCAGGCCCTGCGTTTTCTCTGTTCCCAGATCATCATGCTTGGCCTGCGCGGCATCCCGGCCATCTACTTCCACAGCCTGACCGCCACCCGGAACAACTATGACGGCGTGGCCGCCACCGGTATGAACCGCACCATCAACCGCGGCCGCTGGCGCGACGACGAGCTGCGCAACCTGCTGGCCAGCCCGGAGTCGTCCACGGCCCGCGTGTTCAGGAGCTACGTGGACCTGATCCGGAAAAGGGCCATGGAACCCGCCTTCCATCCCGATGCGGTCCAGGAACTGGTGGAGAGCCGGGATTCGCTCTTTGTCCTCGTCCGCAGGCCGGAAGAGGGTCGAACCATCACCTGTGTCCACAATGTCAGCCCGGTCAGGCAGGAGGTGCGGCTCAAGGAGCTCGGGCCCGCCCTGGCCCGGCGGAAAAGGGTCTGGGACTGCATCGGGGAGGAGAAGGTGGGGCCGGTGGTGTACCTGGAGCCGTACCAGTGCTGCTGGCTGGCAAGCTGAAGGATTCCGCTTGACCCCCGTGCTGCCGCCTTGCGGTGTCACGCACGGCTGTGGCACCCTGTAACCGGCTGCAGGTCCTGTATCGATTGCGGGTAATTGCATACCCCGTGATCGGGCATGTGCAGGCAGAGCCTGTCTTCATGGATTGTTGCGGCGGGGTTGGCCAAGACCTGGTCCGGCCCGCCGCTGTTCACCTGGATGGGGCATTTCACAGATGACGGAGAAGAGATGGCACAGATTACACGCAGGGAGTATGTTCAGGTAACCGAGCATCGGCCATGGGGCACCTTTACCGTCCTGGCCGACGAGGAGGACCACAAGGTGAAGAGGATCACTGTCCGGCCGGGTCAGCGGTTGTCGCTGCAGCGGCACCGCCATCGGCAGGAACACTGGTACGTGACCAGGGGGCGCGCCATCGTGACCCGTAACGGGGAGCAGATCGCGCTCACCGCCGGTGAGTCCGTGGACATCGGCCGTGGCGATGTCCACCGGGTCCAGAATGAGGACGCAGAGGACCTGGTCTTTATCGAGATCCAGCTCGGCGATTATTTTGGCGAGGATGATATCGAACGTCTGGAGGATGATTATGGCAGGACCACATAGCCCGGGGGAGTATCGCCGTCATGGATGAACTGGAACAGATTCTCTACAGGGTCAGACGACTGCCGGCCGAGCTGGAACCCTATCGCGAGATGCTGCTGGCCAACCTGGTGATGATCGGCGAGATCCCGGCACCCACCTTTGGCGAGGAGCGACGCATCGCCTTTCTTGAACAGCGTTTCACCGAGTGCGGCCTGCAGAACTGCTCCACCGACGAACTGGGCAACGGTGTCGCCATCCTGCCGGGCAGTGAGGGGAAGCGGGCCATCCTGGTCACGGCCCATGCCGACACCCCCTTTCCCGCCAGCGTCGACCACACCTTCATGGTGAGCCACGGCCTGGTCCGCGGACCGGGTGCGGCCGACGACTCGCTGGGCATGGCCGTGCTGGCCACCCTGCCCACCCTCCTGGAGGGACTCGGCATCACGCTTGCCAGCGACCTGATCCTCCTGGGCGCCACCCGCAGCCTTGAACAGGGCAACCAGGAGGGATTGCGGTTTTTCCTCGCCAACAGCAAGCGTCCGCTTGACGCCGGCATCTCGCTGGAGGGCGCATCCCTGGGCCGGCTCCATTTCCGGTCCGTGGCCTCCCTGGGCAGTCTCATCTCCTGCCACGTGGATCGCCGCTACAGCCAGCTCTCGGCCGTGGATGTCATCAACCAGGTGGTCAACCGGCTGCACGCCCTGGTCCTGCCGAGCCAGAGCCACACGGCCCTGGTCCTTGGCAGCATCGGCGGCGGCTCGTCCTACAAGGTGCCGGCCCGCAATGCGCAGCTGAAGTTCCAGCTCCGCAGCGATTCCGACCAGGTGCTGGTGGACCTGGTGGAACAGGTGGACGCCATTCTCGACGACATGGGCCAGCAGTCCGGCGTGTCGGCCCACCTGGAGGTCATCGCCAGGACCCGTTCCGGCGGGCTCGACTCCAATCATCCCCTGGTGACACGCACCCGCAGGGTCATGTCGGCCCTGGATATCCAGCCGTGGGACACCATCTATTCGCCGGTGATCTCCGGCTACGTGGAACAGGAGGTGCCGGCGGTCTGCATCGGCCTGACCAATGCCGACAACGTGAACTATCCCGACGAGTCGGTGGAGATCGATCCCATCCTCACCGGCGTGGCCCAGTTGATCGGAATCCTGCTCACCATTGACGGAGGCTGTCGTGCTGAACATTGACAAC
>DRKI01000157.1 GCA_011051875.1 Desulfobulbus sp.
ACTCGTCGAACAGGGCGCCGATGATGATATTGGCGTCGTCGTGGGCCTTGTCCTGGATCAGGGCCGAGGCCTCCATGAACTCGGCCATGGTCAGGGTCTCCTGGGCCGCGGAGATATTGATCAGGATACCGCGGGCGCCGTCGATACCCACGTCCTCGAGGAGCTGGTTGTCGATGGCGCGCTTGGCCGCCTCGCTGGCCCGGTTCTCGCCCGAAGCCGCACCGGTGCCCATGATGGCGGGCCCCACCTCCTTCATCACGGTCTTGAGATCGGCAAAGTCGACATTGATGTGGCCGGGCAGATTGATCAGGTCGGTGATCCCCTTCACCGCCTGCAGCAGCACGTGGTCCACCATCTTCATCATGTCGACCAGGGTGGAATTCTTCTGCATCAGGCTCAGCAGCCGGTCGTTGGGCACCGTGATGATGGTGTCGGCATACTCCTTGAGCTTCTCCCATCCCTCTTCGGCGTTGCGCATCCGCCGCTTTGCCTCGAAGTAGAAGGGCTTGGTGACAACGGCCACGGTGAGCGCCCCCGATTCCTTGGAAAGCTTGGCGATGATCGGCGCCGCCCCCGTACCGGTACCGCCGCCGAGCCCGGCGGTGATGAAGACCATGTCAGCGCCCTTGAGCGCATTCTTCAGGTCATCGTAGCTCTCCAGGGCGGATTCGCGGCCCATCTGCGGGTCCGCGCCGGCACCCATCCCCTTGGTGATGCCCGGTCCGAGCTGCAGGCGGATATCGGCGCGTGACTTGTCCAGGGCCTGCAGGTCGGTATTGGCGACAATGAACTCGACCCCCGAGAGCCGGTTTTCCACCATGGTGTTGATGGCGTTGCCACCTCCACCACCAACCCCGATCACCTTGATAACAGCAACAGATTCTTCTTCCGCCATTCTAAACGGCATGACTTTCCCCCAAGCTCTGTGTTCCCTGTTCTTTCCCTTTTTTATATACCATCAACCCGTCTGATACAGAAGCACTTTCCTCGGCAGCCGGTACGAGGTCCGGCCCTGTCAGACGATATTACGCACCCAGTTTTTCAGCTTGTCCACCACGCCGCCGCGTTCCCTCCTGGTGCGGCCGCTGTTGCGGACGCCGTAGAGCACCAGGCCGACTGCCGTGGTGCACCTCGGTGACTGCACGTCCTCGACCCGGCCTGAGATACCCTGCGGATAGGCGATCCGCACCGGCATGTCGAACACCTGCTCCGCCATCTCGACGATATTGGCCAGCAGGGCGGTGCCGCCGGTGATGACCACGCCGGCATTGATCCGGTTGCGATAGCCGGAGGCGCAGATGTTCTGGTTGACCAGTTGCAAGATCTCTTCCATCCTGGCCTCGAGGATCTCCACCATCACCCGCTGCGAGACCTTGCGTGGCTTGCGGTCGCCCACGGTGGGCACCTCGATGATGTGATTGTCCTTGACCATGGCGGAAAGGGCGCCGCCATACATGTACTTGAGTTCCTCGGCCTCCTGGAGCGGAGTGCGCAGGCCCACTGACAGATCACTGGTCAGGTTGTTGCCGCCCAACGCCAGTTCCCAGGTATGCTTGATGGTCCCGTTGCAGAAGATGGCCAGATCCGTGGTGCCGCCGCCGATGTCGAGCAGGAGCACGCCCAGCTCCATCTCGTCGCGTCCGAGCACGCAGTGGGAGGAGGCCACCGACTCGAGCACGATCTCGGACACGGCGAGCCCTGCCCGGTTGCAGCTGGTGACCAGGTTGTGCAGGGCGGTGTTGTCGGCGGTCACGATATGGACATTGGTCACCAGGCGGACCCCGGCCATACCCAGCGGGTTCTGGATCCCGGTGTGATCATCGACCATGTACTCCTGGGGCAGGACGTGGATGATCTGCTGGTTGTCGGAGATCTTGACCGTCTGCGCCGCCTGGATCACGGCCTCGATGTCCTTTTCCTTGATCTCCTGGTTGTTGATGGCGATGATGCCCGGCGAATTGAACCCCTTGATATGGTTTCCGGCAATGCCCACGTAGACTGTCTCGATATCGCAACCCGCCATGTCGGAGGCATCCTCCACCGCCTGGCGGATGGCCCGGACCGTGGCCTCGATGTTGACCACCACGCCCTTCTTCATTCCCGAGGAGGCGGCGGTGCCTACCCCGATGATATCAACCCGGTCCTCGAAGACCTCGCCGATGACCACGCAGATCTTGGTGGTGCCGATATCAAGCCCGGCGACCAGTTCGCCGGGTTCCTGAAACTCCTTTTCTTCCATTCTTCTCACCCGTTATGGTGTCACTCGCCACAGGTTCCCCGATTCCACCGGCGCCTCACGGCGCAATCCTCGCCACCAGGACCCTGTTTTCCATGTAATCCATGTCGATCTTCCTGATGCCGTCGATCCTGTCCTTCCGGTAGAGCCGCTCGAGGATCCGCACCAGCCGATAGAACTTCTTCCTGATCCCCTCCCGGCCGAAATAGATGGGAAAGGGCCGGTCCACCAGGTAGAGGATCAGGCTCCCGTCCCGGCTGACATGGATCTCGGAGATCGCCTGCACAGGGAGGATGGGATTGCCGCGGGCCGCCAGCAGGAGCAGCCGGACCGCCTCATGGAGCGGAGAACCCTCGGCAATCCGATCCTCCGGCGCCATGCCGGGATCCGACGACAGGACCGGGTAATCCATGTCCTGCCCCGGCCGGACCGGGGCGAAGATCTCGCCCTGGCGGTCAACATAGAACAGACCTCCTGCTGCATCGCCGGTCCGCCGCAAAATGGCCAGGGGCCTGTACTCGCGGACCCGGACCAGGACCGTGGAGGGCCACTGCCGCCGCACCGTGGCCGACCTGATCCAGGGGTTGGTGCAAATGCGCCGGCAGGCACGCTCCGTATCCAGGGTGAGCAGGTTCATGCCCTGTTCCAGGCCGGCCACCCCGAGAATCGCACTGGTGCGGACCACGCGGTTGCCCTGGACCGTGACCCCGGTAAGACGGAAGACCTCGGAACGGGCCAGCAGTCGCCAGCCGCCCCATACCGCTGTGCCTGCAAGAACCGTCAGCAGCAGGAGAACCGCCATGCTGCGGGATATACGGCGAAAGAACCATTCCCGCTGCACGTGGGTCACCGTGGCCTGGCGTGGCGGCGGCGCCGGCCGGCGACCGGTGACAAAGCGGTTTTTCAGGCCGGATACCAGTCGCCTGATCACTCCCTTCTTCCGCTCCGGACCGCCACCGTACCTGGACCTGTATAGCGACATTTCGGCCTCTCACGCCCCCTGGCTCACAGTCATGTTTCTCCCCTTCCGCCCGCATCCGCCGGTTCAGGGCCGCCCCTGCCACCTGCCTCAGAAAATACACACCTCCGGTTCCAGGCGGATACCCGAATCCCGATACACCCGTTCCTGGACCTCGACCATCAGGGCGGCGATGTCATCGGCTGTCGCCCTGCCGGTGTTGACGATGAAGTTGGCATGCCTGGGCGAAACCATGGCATCACCCCTGGTGAGCCCCTTCAGGCCCGCCGCCTCGATCAGCCGCCCGGCATAGTCGCCTGCCGGGTTCTTGAAAAACGATCCCGCGGAACCGACACCGGCCGGCTGCTTCTCCCGCCGCCGGGCCAGGTAGCCACGGCAGCGGGCCACGATCTCCGCCTGCCTGCCCCGCTCAAGACCGAACCAGGCAGTGACAATAATCATCCGGTCCGGATCCTGGCCGTCCAGCTCCAGGCGGCGATAGGAAAACCGCAACTCCGCAGCCTCCAGGCGGCGCAACCCGCCCTCGCCGTCCAGCACCTGCAGGGCCTGCAGCCGCTCGCCCATGGCCTGCCCCCAGGCGCCGGCATTCATGCGGACTCCGCCACCGACGCTGCCGGGAATACCGGCCAGGAATTCGAGACCGCTCAGGCTGTGGGCCGTGCACCAGGCCAGCAGCCGGGCCATGGAACACCCGCCCCCCGCCCGGACCGTCACCGGGCCGGGACCGGTACAGTCCGGTTCGTGCCCGCGGGCCACCCCGGCCAGTGCATCCTGCAGCCGGACGATGACCCCGGCAAACCCCTGTTCCGAGACCAGGATGTTGGAGCCGCGGCCGATGATCCGCCAGGCCACGTCATTGGTGCGCAGCCAGCGGACCAGGGCCTGCAGGCACTCCACCGTATCCACGTCGGCCAGGGCCTCGGCCCGGCCGCCGGCGCGAAAGGTCGAATACTCGGCCATGGACACATCCCAGCGCACGCGGTCGCCAAGCAGCTCGTTCAGTTCCCTTTTCTGCCGCCGGTTCATGACACGTCGTTCCCCCTCTCCTGCCGCCCTTCCCGGACCGCCAGCAGCTCCAGGACCTGTTCGCCCACGCGGACGATATTACCCGCGCCCAGGGTGAGCAGCAGGTCACCCTCCCGCAGGATCGACAGCAGCTCTCCGGGCAGCTCCTCCAGGGCGGGTACCAGGGAGACCCGGCGCTGGCCGTGCCGCCGGATCGCCTCGAGCAGGGCCTGGCTGTCTACCCCCTCGATGGGCGCCTCACTGGCGGCATAGATATCGGTCAGGACCAGGACATCGGCGCGGTGGAAGGCGATGGCGAACTCGTCGAACAGGGCCCTGGTCCGGGTGTAGCGATGGGGCTGAAAGGCGACGACCAGGCGGCGGTCGGGCCAGCCCTCGCGGATTGCGTCCAGGGTCACCCGGATCTCGGTGGGGTGGTGGCCATAGTCGTCCACCACCAGCACACCGCCCTGCTCGCCCTTGACCTGCAGCCGCCGCTGCACGCCGCCAAACGCCTGCAACGCACCGGCGATGACCGCAAAATCGATCTCCAGCTCCAGCCCGACCGCAACCGCGGCCAGGCTGTTGTAGATGATGTGACGGCCGGGCCTGTTCAGCCGGATCCGGCCCAGCTCGCCCTCCCGGCCGCGGACCGTGAACCCGCTGCCGCCGCTGCCCGTGCTGATGCGCGTGGCCTGGAGATCGGCCTGTTCGGTGAGGCCGTAGGTGATGATCCGCCTCCGGATACGCGGCAGGAGCTGGGCGATGTTGGGGTCATCAAAACAGAGGATGGCTGCACCGTAGAAGGGCAGCCGGTCGATGAAGCGGAGAAACATCTCCTTGATATGGTCCAGGTCCCGGTAATAATCCAGGTGTTCGCGGTCGATGTTGGTCACCACCTCGATCACCGGCGACAGCTTGAGAAAGGAACCGTCGCTTTCGTCGGCCTCGGCCACCAGGAACTCGCCCTCGCCCAGGCGGGCGTTGTTGCCGCCCAGGCTGTCCACCTTGCCGCCGACCACCACGGTCGGATCCAGGCCGGCCTCGGCCAGCACGGCCGCCACCATGGAGGTGGTGGAGGTCTTGCCGTGGCTGCCGGCAACGGCGATGCCGTACTTCTTGAGCCGCATGAGCTCGGCCAGCATCTCGGCCCGCTGAATCACGGGCACATGGTTGGCCATGGCCGCGGCGACCTCGGGATTGTCAGCCGGAATGGCCGACGAGGTCACCACCACGTCCGCCCCCTCGACCCACTGCGCCGCGTGGCCCTGGTGCACCACCGCGCCCAGGGACTCGAGATGGCGGGTGATATCGGAACGGCTCAGGTCCGATCCCGTGACCCGGTAGCCCAGGTTCAGCAGCAGTTCAGCTATGCCCGACATACCGATGCCGCCGATGCCCACGAAATGTATCTGCTTGGTCTTGTTATACATTGACTGATATTTTCCCGGATGCGCGCCGGATGGCCATCTCCTGCCCGGACCTCAACCTCCTACCGGCGCCGGCCACGGGCGGCAACCAGCTCCAGGCACTCGTCGATGATCCGTTCCGTGGCCTCCGGCCGGCCCAGCGCCCGTATCCCGGCCCCCATGCCCTGAAGATTCTGATCATTATACAGGAGAGTGGTTATCTCTTCAGCCAGAATATTTCCATTGAGTAAAGATTCCCGCAACAGGATCGCGCCGCCGCCCTCCACGTAATAGCGGGCATTGCTCTCCTGGTGGTTGTCGGCGGCATGGGGATAGGGGATCAGCACGGCCGGCAGCCCCATGACCGCCAGCTCGGCCAGGGTGGTTGCCCCGGCCCTGGAGACCACCAGGTCGGCCTGCCGGTAGATCGCGGCCATGTCCCTGAAAAAATCACCTGTCTCCGCCACAACTCCCATCTCTCCGTAGGCCCGGCGCACCTCTTCCAGGTCACGGCCGCCGGTCTGGTGGATGACGCGGAACGTGCCGCCTTCCGCCTGCATCCGCCGCACCGCCTCCACCACCAGGGTATTGACCCGGTGCGCCCCCTGGCTGCCACCCAGGACCAGCAGGGTCGGCGGCCGGCCGGCCGGCCGCGGTCCGCGCCGGTCGGCCGCGGCCAGGATCTCCCTGCGAACCGGGTTGCCGGTCATCCTGGTGCGCGCCTCGGGAAACGGCGGCATGCAGGGCAGGGAGATGAAAATCCGGTCGGCAAGCCGGCCGGCGAGCCGGTTGGCCAGGCCGGGCACCGAGTTCTGTTCATGGATGCAGACCGGGATCTTCTGCAGTTTCGCGGCCAGAAGCACCGGCCCGGTCACGTACCCGCCGACCCCGAAGACAAGATCGGGGCGGAATCCGGCCAGGATCCGCATGGCCCGGAGCACGGCAAGGGGCAGCAATCCCAGGGCACGCAAACGGGAAACGGCCCCCATCCCCTTGAGGCCCGCGCTCCTGATGGCATCCTGGCGGAAACCCAGCCCCTTCAGGCCGATCCTGTCCACCTGCCTGTTGGTGCCGATGAACAGTATCTCCGTCCCCTGCACCCGGTCCCGCATGCCGCAGGCAACCGCGATTCCGGGAAACAGGTGGCCGCCGGTGCCGCCGCCGGTGACGATCAGGCGCACAGTGCTCCCACCAGCATGGGACAGGACTGGCTGGCCACGGCTGTCCGGATCAGCCGCTCCTTCCTGACAAACTCGTCCAGGGCCGCCATGGCCTCGGAAAAGCAGTCCGGGCAGTAGCCGTGCGTTACCCGTTCGTCCGCCGGCAGCGCATCGGCCATGGACCAGCGGTCACCATTCTGTACCCGATGGCAGACACAACATACCTTGGTCATCATCCCTCCTCGCAACCGGCCTTTCCGGCCTCCGGATTGTCCGGTACGGCGCCGGCAGCCAGCATCTCCCGCGCAAGCCGCGTAAAGACCCGGCCCCGCTGTTCGTAACTGTCAAACATGTCAAAACTGGCGCATCCCGGGGCCAGGAGCACAGTGTCCCCTGCCCGGGCCACCTGCGCGGCAACGCGCACGGCCTCTGTCATGTCGCGGGCCCGGATCACGGGCGCCAGGTCCCCCAGGTCGCGGACCAGGATCCCGGCCGCCTCGCCGATCAGGACCAGGGTCCGGACCCGCCTGCCGACCAGGGGGCGCAACACACTGAAATCCCCTCCCTTGTCCCGGCCGCCGGCGATCAGAACCACCGGTGTCTCGCAGCTTGCCAGGGCCGCGGCCATGGCGCCCACGTTGGTGGCCTTGGAGTCGTTGATCCAGGTGACGCCGTCCCTGGTGCCGACCAGGCTCATCCGGTGTGCAGGGGGCTGAAAGCGGCGCAGGCCGGACCGGATGGCCCCGGCCCCGCAACCCGCCGCCCGGGCGGCCAGGATGGCGGCGGCCGCATTGAGACGGTTGACCGCACTGTCCAGCCGCGTGGCGGCCAGGTCAAAGGAAAGCGGCTCTCCACCTTCCTCCCTGACCAGGACCCGCCTGTCAATGACAGCCGCATCACAGCCGGCCGCCTGCCCGAACGTGCGCCGCACGGCACGGCCGGTATCCGCGGCCATGGCCAGGGGATCGTCGGCGCCGACAATGGCCACGTCGTCTTCCGTCTGGCCGGCAAAAATCCGGTATTTCGCCGCTGCATAGTGTTCCATGTCACCGTGCCGGTCGAGGTGATCCGGCGTGATATTGAGCAACAACCCGATGTGGCAGCGGAAATCACCGGCCAGCTCGAGCTGGAAGCTGGAGAGCTCCAGGACCGCGAAATCCGCCCGCGGCGATCCGGTAAAAAAATCGAGCAACGGCGTGCCGATATTGCCGCCGACAAAGACCCGGAGGCCGGCAGCGGCCAGGAGCTCGGCGACCAGGCCGGTCACCGTGGTCTTGCCGTTGGATCCGGTTACGCCGATCACCGGCACCGGGAAGCGGCCCGCTGCCAGGGCCAGCTCGCCCACCACCGGGATCCCCCTGGCCCGGGCCCTGACCAGGAGGTCCAGGTCCCGTGGCACCCCGGGACCGGCCACTACCAGGTCGGCCCCGGCCAGGAACCGCTCACTGTGGCCGCCGGTCTCCAGCCGGACCCCCATGGCCTGCACCATTTCCAGTTCCTCCCCTGTCAGCCGGTCCATGCTCCGGTGCTCGGAGACCGCCACCTCCAGGCCCAGCGAATGCAGGAAGCGGACCACCGAGCGTCCTGAAACCCCCAGGCCCAGGACCAGGGCCTTCATTCCCGCCGCCAGCCGCATGACTCAACGCAGCTTCAGGGTGGCCAGGGCCACCAGGCCGAGGATGATGGAGATGATCCAGAACCGGACCACCACCTTGGGCTCCTGCCACCCCTTCTTCTCGAAGTGGTGGTGGAACGGCGCCATGAGAAAGATCCTCCTGCCGCCGGAGATCTTGAAATAGCCCACCTGCAGGATCACGGACAGGGCCTCCATCACGAAGATGCCGCCGACAATGGCGAGCAGGATCTCCTGCTTGGTGATGATGGCCACCGTGCCCAGGATACCGCCCAGGGAAAGCGAGCCCACATCACCCATGAAGATCTGCGCCGGGTAGCAGTTGAACCAGAGAAACCCGAGACAGGCCCCCACCATGGCGCCGCAGAATACCGAGACCTCGCCGGCGCCCAGGATAAAGGGGATGTGGAGATAGTTGGCCACGATCACGTTGCCGGCCACGTAGGAGAAGATCAGGTACACCGAGCCGCTGATCACCACCGGGCCGGCGGCCAGGCCGTCCAGGCCGTCGGTGAGGTTGACGGCATTGGAGGCGCCGACGATCACCAGCACGGCAAAGGGGACATACCACCAGCCCAGGTCCGGATGGAACCCCTTGAAAAAGGGCACGCTCAGGGTGCCGTCATATTCCGGATGCAGAAGGAGGTAGACGGCCACCATGGAGGCGCCGGCCACCTGCAGGAGCAGCTTGCCCCGGGCCGAGAGCCCGCGGCTGCTGCCCTTGCTGATCTTCTGCATGTCGTCGAAAGAACCGATCAGGCCGAAAAAGAGACCGATGGCCAGCAGCAGCCAGACCAGCCCGCTCGACAGATCCGCCCAGAGCAGGGTGGAGAAGGTGAGCGCCGCCAGGATGAGCACTCCGCCCATGGTGGGCACCCCCTGCTTGCTGAAATGGGACTCGGGCCCGTCGCGCCGCACCACCTGGCCGATCTGCCTGGCCCGCAGCCAGGAGATGAACCCGGGACCGATGATGAGCAGGATCAGGAAGGCCGTCACCGCGCTGCCGATGGAACGGAACGTGATATAGCGGAAGACGTTGAGCCAGCCATACTGGACATGCAGGGGATAGAGGAGATGAAAGAGCATTGCTATTCCTCCCCGATACCGGCATCGAACCGGTGTACCAGTCCCTCGATGACCCGCTCCATCCGCATTCCGCGCGACCCCTTGACCAGCAGCCAGTCACCCCCGACCAGCTCGCCGCTGACCAGGAGCATGTAGAGCCAGTCGGCGATCCCCTCGGTGTCGGAGAAGACGCGGACCGTTTCCCTGGCCATACCGGCCGCACGCGCCGCCACCGCCACATCCTCGGCCCGGGCGCCGGTGACGGCCAGCAGGTCATAGCCGAGCTCCGCAACCAGGCGGCCGATCCTGCGGTGCGCCACCACGGTCTCGTCGCCCAGCTCCAACATGTCCCCCAGCACCGCGACCCGCCGGCAGCGGCGGCCGAATCCGGCCACGGTGCGGAGGGCCGCGGCCATGGAGGACGGGTTGGCATTGTAGGCATCGTTGACCACCTGCAGGCCGCCGGCAAGCCGCATCTGCTGCATCCGCCGGTCAATGGCCCGGAACCGCTCCAGGCCGCGGACAATGGTCCGGGCATCGATGCCGGCGGCATGGGCGATGGCCGCGGCAGCGGCGCAGTTGCTCACGTTATGTTCCCCCGGCGCGGCCACGGTCAGGCGAAAGCGCTGTTCGCCGACATGGAGGGTAAAGCGCATCCCCTCCTCGCCCCTGGCCAGGATCCTGGTCACCCGCACCTCGGGCCGAAAGCGGCGGCCGGCCGGGGTAACGGCAAAGCCGACCTGGCGGCCGCCGCGGCCGGCGGCCAGGCGCCGCACCTGGGGGTCATCGCGGTTGACCACGCAGACCGCGTCCTCGCGCATGGTGGCAAACAGCTCGCCCTTGGCCGCGGCCACCCCCTCGATGGTACCCAGTCCCTCAAGGTGGGCGGGCTGGACATTGGTGATACAGCCGATATCCGGGTCCGCGATCACGGCCAGACGTTCGATCTCGCCGGGCCGGTTCATGCCCATCTCCACAACCGCGACCCGGTGCCGGGCCCGGAGACGGAGCAGGGTCAGGGGAAGTCCGATCAGGTTGTTGAAATTGCCCTCGGTCCTGAGCACCGTGTCCGCGGCCTCCGCCCGGGCCTCGGCATGGGCGGTGAAGATGGCCGCGGTCATCTCCTTGACCGTGGTCTTGCCCGAGCTGCCGGTAATGGCCGCCACCCGGAGGGCCGGGGCCAGGAGGCGCCGGCGATGGGCGGCCAGATCACCCAGGGCCCGTTGCGTGTCCCGGACCCGGATGACCGGGATATCGCGGACCACCGGCCGGATATCGCGGTGCACGATGAGGGCCCCTGCACCGGCCTCCACGGCGGCCCCGACGAAATCATGGCCGTCGAACCGGTCGCCGTGCAGGGCGACAAAGATATCGCCCTCTTCGATCTTCCTGGTATCGGTGACCACGCGGCCGGAGAGCAGGGCACAGTCGCCCTGCAGTTGTTCTCCGCCGGTGGCGGCCAGCAAGTGGCGGAGATTCCAGGACAGGAGACCGTCTGCGGCCTGCAGCCGATCATCGAAGAAGATCTTCTCCCGGCCCCGGTCCTGGCAGGTTTCGTGTCCCTTGCCGGCGATCACCACCACGTCATCGGCAGCGGCCCAGCTGCAGGCACGGCGGATCGCCTCCTGCCGGTCCTCGACGACCAGGAATCCCCGGGCCGGCGACCGCGGACAGAAAAGGGCTTCCGGCGGCCGCTCCTCCATGCCGCCGGCACGCAGTCCGGGCAGGATATCGGCAATGATGGCGGCCGGTTCCTCCCGGCGCGGATTGTCCGAGGTGATGATGGCCACGTCGGCCCGGCGCGCCACGGCCTCGCCCATGAGCGGCCGCTTGCCCCGGTCCCGGTCGCCGCCGCAGCCGAAGACGCAGACCAGCCGGCCCCGGGTCAGGCCGGCCATGGCGGTCAGCACGTTGGCCAGGGCATCAGGGGTGTGGGCGTAGTCGACAAACACGGCCGGCCCCCTTGCACGGCCCGGCAGCCGGACCCGTTCCAGCCGCCCCGGCACCCGGCCCACCCGGGCCAGTCCGCGGCAGATAGTGCCCGCGTCAATCCCCAGTGCATGGCCCACGCCGGCGGCGGTGAGAAGGTTGAGCAGGTTGTACCGCCCGGTGAGCGATGAGCGCAGTCCGCAGGTCGAGCCGGGCAGCACGAGTTCGGCCACCAGGCCGTCGATGTCCTGGCGCACCTTCCCGGCCGTGACCAGGGCGTCCGCGGCCAGGCCGCAACGGAGCACCGGCCGGCCGGCGAGGCGGTCCGCCAACCGCCGACCCCAGTCCTCTTCCTGCTCCTGTCCGCCGATCACCACCACGGCCGGACTCTCCGGCTTCAGGTACCGCTCAAAAAGGAGCTGCTTGGCCGCAAAGTAGTCTTCCATGGTATGATGAAAGTCCAGGTGGTCCCGGCTCAGGTTGGTAAAGACCGCGACATCGAACATGAGCCCGGCCAGCCGTTTGCGGACCAGGCCGTGTGACGAGACCTCCATGATGACGTGACTTGCGCCGGCATCGGCCATCTCGCGCAGCAGCCGCTGCAACCGGACCGGGTCCGGGGTGGTCAGGCCGGCATCCTCCACCACCGGCCGTCCTCCGGCGTCGGTGTAGCGGTAATTGACCGTACCGATGACGCCGATCCTCTTGCCAGCCTCCTGCAGCATCGCCTCGATGAGCCAGGAGGTGGTGGTCTTGCCGTTGGTACCGGTGAGGCCGATGAGGGTCAGGCCGGCGGCCGGAAAATCGTAAAAAGCCGCGGCAAGCAGACCCAGGGCCTCCTGGCTGTCCGGAACAAGAAACAGGGAAACACCGTCCGGCGGCAGGGTTTCAGGCCGTCTCTCCGCCACCACGGCCAGGCAGCCCCCGGCCACGGCCTGGCCGATAAAATCGTGGCCGTCGGCCTGTTCGCCACGCAGGGCGACAAAGACGTATCCCGGCTTCACGCAACGCGAATCAGCGGTTATCCCGAGTACCTCCTGCTCAAGAAACGTGCCTGGGGTCTCCGGGAACGATACCGATGGCAGGATGCGGATCAGGCGGGCCAGGGTCGTCATCTCACTTGCTGTCAGAAATGGTCGGTTGCAGGGTAAGTACACAGTCTGTCACGTCGTGGAGCGGTGTTCCCGCCGCCGGTTGCTGGGCAATGATCCGTCCGGATCCCCTGATGGTCACCCGGACCCGCCGCCGGCCGAGGCGCTGCAATCCCTGCCGCAGGCTGAGGCCGATCACATCGGGCATCAGAACATCTTCTTCTGCCGTGATCCCGGGCTGTTCCCTGTAGTCTATACGGCGGCTGATCAGGAACTGATGGAAATTCTCCGGGTTGCCGGCCCCCGGCACCCGGGCTTCCGCCTTCTGTTCAGACATGGCGAGGAGCCTGGGCAGCAGCTCCCTGCCCAGGGCGGCCGGGGAAGGCGGGCGGCTCTTGTTCCGGGGCAGCGGGTCCAGACCGTCACGCTCCATCACCATGACCAGCAGCAGCCTGGGCCTCCTGGCCGGAATTACACCCACCAGGGCCTCCTGCCGCACGTAGCGGCTGAAGTTTCCCTCCCGTACCACCCTGTTGTCAGTACCGGTAAAAATCCTGGCTCCGTCCCCGTTCTCCCGGCCGGCCCGGAGCAATCCCCTGCGCATCCGGATCCCCATGGCCGGCTCCAGGACCAGCTCCCTGCCGGTGGCACCCGGTCTGCGATCGTAGCGATGCGCGGTGGCATGGTCATAAAGGGCGGCGAGCAGCCACGGGGTGATACGCCAGCCGCCGTTGACCAGGCAGGCCAGGCCCACTGCCATCTGCATGCAGTTGATTCCCTCACCCCCCCCTGCCGGAGCAGGCTTCCCGGTCCTGCCACCGACGGCGAGCAGATCCCTGCCCGAGGGCCTGAACATGCCGACCAGGCGGGCGAGGTCGCTGATGGCGGTGGCGTTGATCCCGAAGTCCGGAGCCGCCACGGTCTCGGGCAGAAGATCTCCGCCGGTGTCGCCTTCCCGCAGCACCGCCGCTGCCCGGGCCATCAGTTTCCGGACCAGGCCAAGGTCCAGCCGGTCGGCAAAAAGCCGGTTGCGGCGGCTCTCTCCGTCGGCCTGCCAGAAGTAGTTGGGATTGAAGGCCGGCTGGCTGGCCATGGCCAGGATCCTGCCGTCGGCCGGATCGAGAAGCAGGGCCATGCCGCGCCGCGAGAGGCGGCTCTTCAGGTATTGGCGCAACCGCTGCTCGACCAGTTTTTCCATGTCCAGGTCAATGGTCAGGACCAGGTCCGTGCCTGTCCTGCCCAGGATCTGGTGACCATCGAAATCGATCTCGG
Source organism: Desulfobulbus sp. (assembly GCA_011051875.1). GTDB lineage: Bacteria > Desulfobacterota > Desulfobulbia > Desulfobulbales > Desulfobulbaceae > DRKI01. The sequence continues at coordinate 13,780 of DRKI01000157.1, forward strand.
GAACATCGCTGCTTCTGAACTCGCCGGGCTGGAGAACGATGTCGTAGCGTCCCTCCACGCCGGCCAGGCCCACCCCGTCGCCGGTGAAGCCCAGCAGGTGTGCGGCCACGGTATGGGCCGGGTAGAACCGTTCCTCCCGGGGCCGCAGGTAGAGGCCTTCCATCCGGAGCCGCCCGATGGCCCTGGCCTGCTCCTCGTCAATATCATCGGCCACGTCGATGACCCGCTGCGGCTTTTTCAGAAGCGCGGCCAGCTTGCCGCGCTCCTCGCCCAGGATACCGGCCAGGGCGCGGGCGGTCTTTTCGCGGCTTGCCAGTTCCACCGGATGGACGCTCAGGGTGAAGAGCCGGTAGGAGACCGCCATCTCCCTGACCAACCGGTCGTAGATGGTTCCTCTTAAAACAGGTTCAGCGGACGGTTCGTCCGCTGAAGTTCCGGAAATCCTGCCGGCAGCAAGATCAAATATCCTGCCGATATCCTGGAGGGAGAGGGGTAATCTATACAGGATACCGCCACCTGCTGCCAGCAGAATCACCAGTGAACCGACAAGGTACAGACGCCGTTTTCTCCGTTTTCTTGTTCTCTCCGACCTGATCATGATCGCCCAGCCAGCCGGCACCGCTGGTCAGAGGCGATGCACCTGTCCCTTTTTCGGTTCCATCAGGCCGAATTTCACCGCCGCCACCGCCGTCACCCGCTGCCGGGAGGCAAGTTTGGCCCGGGCCGCCAGAAGACGGACATGGCTGGCGCCCAGCCCGGAACGGATCTTTTCCAACTGGTTCACATGCTCCGAGACAGCGGAGATCCGCCACTGCATGAACTGGCCGGCGGCCATGACCCCCACGAATACCACCAGCAGCCAGAGGCCCGCACGCCGGACAAGTTCCGCAGACCAGGCATGCCCGGTGCGAACCACCCGCTGCCGGACGCCCACCGACGCTGCCTGTGGACGATAACTCCGTACGTTCATGTTGGTCATCATGATCCTATCCTCCGTCTCTTCTTCTCGTTCGCTTCCCCGTCGGGCCGGATTGCCCGTTCCGCCACCCGGAGCCTGGCGCTGCGTGCCCTGGGATTGCGCCGGATCTCGTCAGCCGACGGCGACAGGGGCCGCCTGGTGATCACTGTCCAGGCCGGATCCGCGGCAAAGGCCCGCTTGACCATCCGGTCTTCGAGGGAGTGGAAGGTGATGATGCATATCCTGCCGCCCGGCGTCAGCAGGTCCGGCGCATCCTGCAGCAGCCTGGCAAGGTTGTCCAGCTCACGGTTCACCGCGATCCGCAGCCCCTGGAAGACGCGGGTCGCCACATGGATCTTCCCGGGATGATACCGGCGGGGCACGGCTGCGGCCACGATCTCCGCCAGCCTGCCCGTGGTGGCCACGGGGTGTTCCTGCCTGGCCCGGACCAGGAAACGAGCGATCCTCCTTGCCTGCCGCTCCTGGCCGTAGTGATAGAAGATATCGGCCAGCTGTTCTTCGGACAGGGTGGCGATCAGCTCGGCCGCCGTGCGGCCGCGCCGCCGGTCCATGCGCATGTCCAGGGGGGCATCGCCCCGGAAACTGAAGCCGCGCTCCTTCCGGTCAAGCTGCAGCGAGGAGACGCCGAGGTCGACCAGCAGACCGTCTATCCCGGCCACCCGCAGCCGTTGCAGCTCGGCCCGGATGTCGGCATAGGATGCCTCCACCAGCCGGAACCGGTCGCCGAAAGACGCCAGTCGGTGGCGGGCGATCCCGGCCGCCTCCCGGTCCCATTCAAAGCCGATGAGGCGCCCGTCCGGGTCCGTGGCCCGGAGCATGGCCTCGCCATGACCGCCCAGGCCCAGGGTGGCGTCCACATAGAGGCCACCGGGCCGGGGCCGCAGGTGTTCGAGGACCTCGGCCAGGAGCACCGGCGTATGCAGCGTGGCGGCAGCGGCAACCATGGTCGGTCCCGGCCTCACAGGATGCCCAGCGAAGAGAGCCCCTGCTCGAAATCCTTGAAATTCTCCCTGGCCCGGCGGGTCTCGACCTGCCAGGCGCCCCTGTCCCAGATCTCGAAGTGGTCCAGCATGCCGTTGAGGACGACCTCCTTGTCGATGCCAAACTCGCTGCGCAGGGACCCGGGCACCAGGATCCGTCCCTGTTTGTCCAAGGGACACTCGGTGACCCCGGAGATAACATAGCGGACAAAATCGCCGAACCCGGGCTGCTGGCGCCCCTCGGTGAGGAGTTTTTCCTCCAGCCGCTCCCACTCGGGCACCGGGAAGGCCTTGAGGCTCTTCTGCCAGTTGGTGACGATGAGGGTCTCGGTGTAGACCTCGCGCAGGACCTCGCGGAAGCGGCTCGGGATATTGAGCCGCCCCTTGGCGTCCAGCGTATGTTCCGACCTGCTGCGAAACCGCAGCTCTGCGACCCGTTCCTTCACATCACCCACCGAGTTCCGCCCCCGCCACACCCCGGAGACCCTCTTTGCACCACTTTACACCACTTAGTATGGTTCTAAACGAACTCCTGCTCCGAGTCAAGGAAAAACAGGCAGAAGATCAACCAGTTGAACTACCGGAGAAATGGCGGCCATCATACTACATATTGTGGTTATGACGACAACGTACCACAATTTCCGGGTTTGACGGACTAGGCCGCAAATGGTGTCGCAGCAGGAACGGCAGCGGGAAAAACGGACAACATGCTGTTATACGTGAACAAAAAAAGAAGGACAAAACAGGCCGCCCAGAGGGTGGAAAAAGGTGGGGAAAAAGTGGGGCGCAAAGTGGGGGGAAGGAAAGAAGAGAAAATCTGTCGCCCCCTGCCGGGACACTATCTCTTTTTCTTCCTGCTCCGTTCCTTGAACAGGAGCCGTACCGGTACCCGGTCCAGGCCCAGCCCCTCCCGGAATCGGTTGGTCAGGTAGCGCTGGTAGGAAAAATGGATGCCCCCGGGCTGGCTGGCCACCACGGCAAAGGTGGGCGGCGCCGTGCCCAGCTGCGCAGTGTAGAAGAGCTTGAGTCTGCGACCCCGGTACATGGGCGGCTCGTGGTGGGCCACGGCCGCCTCCAGGAGCCGGTTGAGGGCGGCGGTGGGAAACCGGGCATGGAACTGGCGGTGGACCCTGCCGATCTCGGGAAAGATCCGCGCAATACCGTGGCCCGTCCTGGCCGAGACCCTGAGTACCGGGGCAAAGGGAACAAAGGTGGTGGCCATCCTGATCTCCTCGAGCAGGAGTTTCTGGCGTTTCCTGTCGTCCCGGACCAGGTCCCACTTGTTGACCAGGAGGATCAGGGCCCGGCCCTGTTCCTGGGTATAGCCGATCACCCGGGTATCCTGTTCGGTGATGCCCTCGGCGGCGTCGATGAGCACCAGGGCGATATCACAACGTGCCAGGGCCTTGAGTGCCTTGAGGATGGAGAACTTCTCCAGCTTGTCGCGGGTCTTGCCCTTGCGCCGGATACCGGCGGTGTCGATGAGCAGGTAGCTGTACCGGTCCCGGGTAAGCAGGGTATCCACCGAGTCGCGGGTCGTGCCCGAGATATCGGAGACCACCATCCGCTCCTGGCCGATGATGGCGTTGATCATGGACGACTTGCCCACGTTGGGCCGGCCGAGAAAGGCCAGCCGCACCGTATTCTCCGGCAGCGCCCGGATTTCGCTCCCGGCAAGCTCGCCGGCCAGGGCCGCCATCAGGGTCCGGTAGCCGAAGCCGTGGTCTGCGGACAGGGGCCAGAGCGTCTCCACCCCCAGCTCGTAGAACGGCGGCAGGAGCAGGGCCTCCTGCTCCGGGCTGTCCACCTTGTTGACAACGAAGAAGACCTTTTTCTCGGTCCGGCGCAGGAGGTCGACGATCTCGAGATCACCCGGGATCAGGCCCTGCCGGCCGTCCATGAGAAAGAGGATCAGATCGGCCTCCTCGATGGCCCGCATGGCCTGGGTGCGGATATGTCCGGTGATGGTGTCGTCCTCGTCGGCGATACCGCCGGTATCCACCAGGAGAAAGGAGGTGCCTTCCCAGGTGACCGTGGCATAGTGCCGGTCCCGGGTCACGCCGGGCGTGGGATCGACCAGGGCGTTCCGGCTCCTGGTCATCCGGTTGAACAGGGTCGATTTGCCCACGTTGGGCCGGCCGATGAGGGCGACGAGGGTCGGGCTGTCAGAGGTCATGGAGTTCTTTCAGTTGTCGGTCACATTGGTCGGCGAGTTGCCGCAGGGCAGGATACCCGGCCGCCCCGGGTTTGGCAAGCAGCGTCTGCAGGCCGGCCAGGGCCGGTCGCAGGTAGGCGCGGAAAAACCGCTTTTGCCGCCGTTGACTGAGGAATGCGAATGCTCCCAGGATCTGCAGGTTGCGCTGCAGGGCCAGGACAAGGAATTCCTCCATGAACCGCTGGCGGTCATAGGGAAGGTGGCGATTGACGGCATCCAGGTAGACTGAAACCAGTTCATCACGCAAGCCCCGATCCAGGCCGGCGTAGGGATCGATGAGCAGGGAGGCCAGGTCATAGGCCAGGGGGCCGAACCGGCCGGCCTGAAAGTCGATGAAAAAGATCCTGTCGTCCCGGACCATGATGTTGCGGCTCTGGAAATCCCGGTGCAGGAAAAAGCCGGCCGGGGCCCTGGAGGCGGCATCGGCCAGGGCCTCGAACTCGGCCGTCAGCGCCCTGCCGCCCGCGTCCAGGCCGAGCAGGTCCCGGCACAGGGCCTGGACGAAGTAGCCCGATTCCCGTTCCAGCATGAGCGCACGGTCATAGCGGCTCCCGTCCCAGCACCAGGCGGGCTCCAGGCCGCGGCCGCTCAGGACCTGCATCCGGGCCAGCTCTGTCACCGCCTGCCGGTAGAGGGTGCGGACACGGCCACTGTCCGGATCTTCAAGCACCACGTCGTGCAGCCGCCGGTCACCCAGGTCCTCGCAGAGCAGCAGACCGGAAACCGGCTCAAACCCGTATGGCACCGGCACCGGGACGCCGCAGCCTGCCAGGTGACGGCCGATCTGCCAGGCCGCATGCGCCTCGCGCATGGCTGCGTCGTCGCCCGGCGGCGGCAGCACGGCCACGGCCGTGGCCCCGTCCCGGGCACGGACCCGGAAAAACCGGCGCAGGGAGCCGTCCGGGGTCAGGGGCCGGACACACTCCACGGCGCCGGGATCGAACCCGGGGCAGGACGCAAGCCGCCGGATTATGTTGACAAGATCGTTTCCCATTGTATCGTTGCACTGCAGGTATAACTGGTCCCCCGCGGCCACGGACACCACCCCTTCCACATCCAGCCGAGACCATGAGCCCGACCGAACGTTTCCGCAATTCACTCCTGGACCGCAGCGAGTTCACCATTACCTACGAACTGGTTCCGGGCCAGGGTTCGGGCGGCAAACAGATCGACCGGCTGCTGGACTTTGCCGTACGCGCCAGGGACGATGGCCGGATCAAGGCCCTGTCCATCACCGACAACGCCGGCGGCCATCCGGCGCTGGCGCCGGTGGCCATCGGTTCCGATGTCCAGAAGATCGGTATCGAACCCCTGATCCATTTCTCGCTCAAGGACAAGAACCGCAACCAGGTCAAGAGCCACATCTTCCTCTACCAGCGGCAGCGGTTCCACTCGCTCCTGGTCCTGGGCGGTGACTATCCCAAGTCGGGCTACTATGGCCAGGCCAAGCCGGTTTTTGACCTCGACTCCATCCAGACCCTGCGCATGATGCGGGACATGGAAGAGGGCCGGGACCTTTCGCCGGCCCACGATCGGCCGGCGGAGTTCCCGCCCTGCCACTTTCTGCGCGGCTGCGTGGTCTCGCCCTTCAAGGCCACCGAGGCCGAGCAGGTCTGGCAGTATGCGCGCCTGCTGCGCAAGATCCGGGCCGGGGCCAGCTTCATCGTCACCCAGCTCGGCTATGACATGTGCAAGTTCGAAGAGCTGATCCGCTTCCTGCGCCAGGAGGAGATCACCGTCCCGGTGCTGGCCAATGTCTTCATCCCCTCGCTCTCCGTGGCCCGGCTCATGGCCCGCGGCGGCGTGCCCGGCATCGTCTTTCCCGGCCCCCTGGTCCGGGCCATGGAACAGGAGGCCGCGGCCGGCGACCGCAAGGCCCGGCTGGTGCGGGCGGGCCGGATGATCGCGGTCCTCCGGGGCCTGGGCTATGACGGGGTCCACATCGGCGGCAACTGCCTGGACTTTGACGACATCCGTTTTGTCATGGACCTGGCCGAGGAGATCGGCGACAGCTGGCAACAGTTTCGCGACCGGATCCATTTTCCGGCCGCACCGAGCTGGTATCTCTACGGCAGGCCCACCGGCACCGCCTGCGCCACTGCGCCGCAGCCCCTGGCCCCGGGCCGGAGACAGGGCGGCCTGCCCCTGCACCGGCTTGTGCACAACCTGCTCTTTTCCAGGAAAACCCTGACCGGCAGGCTGTTTGGCCGCCTTTGCCTGCGGCTGAGCGCCACCAGGGGCCGTGGCCTTTTGCGGCTCGTCGAACGGGTGAGCAAGGAGATCCTCTTTTCCTGCCGGATGTGCGGTGACTGCACCCTGGCAGAATCCACCTATCTCTGTCCCCAGTCGGGCTGTCCCAAGAAACTGACCAACGGTCCCTGCGGCGGCAGCCGCAACATGGCCTGCGAGGTCCACCCGGACCGGCGCTGCTTCTGGGTCCGGGTCTATGACCGCCTCGACCCCGCGACCACCATCCACGACCTGGGCTACGGCCCGGTCCTGCCCCCAAAGGACTGGGCCCTGGACCAGGGTTCCTCCTGGTTCAACTATTTCTCAGGCCGTGACCATACCACGAAGACACGGGATTTCCTCAAATAACCCAACATGGCCGGATCAAATTGCGGCCTGCGGCCGCCGACTGCTCAGTCTCCCCTCCCCCGGCCCTGGAACAGTTGCGGACCAAGGATCCTGTCCGTGAAACTGGTGCCCTCCGGGATACGGGTTCCCTCCCAGACCACGCACCGCCGCAGCCGCACTCCCGGGCCGACCCGGACCCGGTTGCCCAGGCAGCCCCACTCGGCCAGCTCTGCGTCGCCTGCCAGGACCACACCCTCTCCCAGCAGCCAGGAGGAGCCGGGCGAGGGGCCCGGGATCACAGCCCGGCCGGAGAAAAGATCGCGGTGCAGCGCCAGGTAGTCCTCCGGCGTGCCCATGTCGCGCCAGTAGGAACCGTCGGTGCGCACAACACCGATGGCCTCGCCCTGATCCACCATCTGCCGGTAGAGATCGATGATGTGATGGAAGGTATGGGCCGGAATCCGTCCGATGATCTCCGGGTCCAGCACGTGGATGCCTGTGAAGGCCAGCAGCTCCGTTCCCTCGACAGGCCCTGCAAACGAACAGACCCGGTCCCGGCGGACCGCCACGGAATTGAAACGGGGACAGTCGTGCAGGACCATGGTCACGGCATGGCCGGAACGCTGGTGATGGGCATAGACCGCCTGCAGGTCGATATCGTGAACGATGTCGCCGTTCATCACCAAGAGCGGCCGGTCATCCAGCAGTGGCAGGGCCCGGCGGAGGCTGCCGCCGGTGCCGAGGATCTCGGGCTCGAACTGGAGGCGGACCCGCGGCCGGCCGGCGACCGCCTGCCTGACCTGGTCCGCCAGGTGATGGCAGTTGACGACCACCTGCCCGCAGCCGGCCCGGTCCAGCATGTCAAGCAGGATGTGGAGCAGCGGCCGGTTCAGGACCGGAAACAGCGGCTTGGGCCGAACCAGGGTGTAGGGACGCAGCCGGGTGCCGAACCCGGCGGCAAGAAGCATTGCCTGCATGAATACTCAGTCTCCCTGCCGGCATGAAGGTTGACAATTACCTTGCCTTTTGCAGCCGGGATACGATAGATTGACCTGTTGCACCTGGATTGAACAATGTGCATTTTGCCCCGGGATGCGGTCCCGTGATGCCTGGCACATGCCTGTAGAAACACCACGGGACAAAACAGGTTGGGACAAAATGGAAAACCCGGAGGGTTTCAGGCCAGGAGAACAACGTGCTTCAGCAACGAACAGGTACAGACCATGATATCGCTACTTGATTACGGTGCCGGCAATGTCCGCTCCATCGTCAATGCCCTGGAACACCTGGGTGAGACCGTCCAGACCGTGCAGACCCCGGACGACATCCGCCGGGCGGACCGGCTGGTCTTTCCCGGCGTGGGCAACTTCGGGGCCATGATGCAGATCCTGCGTGAAAAAGGATTTATCGAGCCCCTGATCGCCTATCTCAAGTCGGACCGTCCCTTTTTCGGCATCTGCGTCGCCCTGCAGGCCCTGTTCGAGGGCAGCGAGGAGGCACCGGACCAGCCGGGCCTGGGTATCATCCCCGGCCGGGTCACACGCTTCGACACCGGGCTGGCCGTGCCGCACATGGGCTGGAACGGCATCAAGGTACACCAGCCGTCCCGGATCTTCAACGGATTCCGGGGCGACGAGAAACTCTACTTTGTCCACTCCTACCACGTGGTTCCCGAATCCCGGGAATACGTGCTCGCCACCACCGACTATGGCCGGGAATTCGTCAGCGCTGTCCAGAAAGGCAACATGGTGGCCACCCAGTTCCACCCGGAAAAGAGCGGCAGGGCCGGTCTCAGGCTGCTGGAAAACTTCCTCGACTCGACCCGCGAGGCCGTTGTCCCCGCCCACTGCCCCACCACCACCCGGCTTGCCAAACGGATCATCGCCTGCCTCGACGTCCGTTCCAATGACCGGGGCGACCTGGTGGTGACCAAGGGCGACCAGTACGACGTGCGGGAAAACGGCAATGTCCGCAACCTGGGCAAGCCGGTACAGCTCGCCCGCGAGTACTATGAGCAGGGCGCCGACGAGATCACCTTTCTCAACATCACCGCCTTCCGGGATTTTCCCCTTCAGGATATGCCCATGCTCGAGGTCCTGCGCGCGACCTCGAAAAATGTCTTTGTCCCCCTTACCATCGGCGGTGGCATCCGCGACTTCACCGACCGCAACGGCCGCCGCTACTCGGCGCTCGAGGTGGCCGCGGAATATTTCCGTTCCGGCGCCGACAAGATCTCCATCGGCTCGGACGCGGTGCTCATCGCCGAAGAGGTCCTGGCGGGCGGCCGCAGCACCGGCATGAGCTCCATCGAGCAGATCGCCCGCGTCTACGGCAACCAGGCCGTGGTGATCTCGGTGGATCCGCGCCGGGTCTACGTGGACGGCCCCGACGCGGTGCCCCACCAGACCATCGAGACCGGGATCCCCGGGCCAAACGGCGAACGCTACTGCTGGTACCAGTGCACCATCCGGGGCGGCCGCGAGGGGCGGGACCTGGACGCGGTGACCCTGGCCAGGACCTGCGAGCAGCTTGGGGCCGGCGAAATCCTGCTCAACTGCATCGACCGCGACGGCACCAACCAGGGTTTTGACCTGGAGCTTATCCGCGCGGTCAAGGCCGCGGTCTCCATTCCGGTGATCGCCTCCAGCGGTGCCGGCAGTGCCAGACATTTCCTGGAGGTGTTCACCGCGACCGACGCCGAGGCGGCCCTGGCGGCCGGGATCTTCCACCGCCGCGAGGTGCCCATCGGCGAGGTCAAGGGATTCCTCCAGGGCAAGGTGGAGATCAGGCCAGCCTGAGCAACGCCCCGCCATGAGCCCCCGAACGCCTCCTGAGAATCCCGTGCCGAAGCGGGAAAAGACAGACAAGGACAAGATCCTGATCGTCGACGACACCGCTGACACCGTGGAACTGCTCACCAAGCGGCTGCGCGCGGACGGCTATGACACCGAGGCCGCCTACGACGGCGAGGAGGCGCTGCGCAAGGTCCGGGAATACAGGCCGGACCTGGTCATCCTCGATATCATGATGCCCCGGATCAACGGCTACGAGGTCTGCAGGCGGCTCAACCGGTTTCCCGACCGCAGGAACTTCCGCATCCTCATGCTCACCGCCAAGAGCAAGGTCACCGACAAGGTGCGGGGCCTGGACATCGGTGCGGACAGTTACCTGACCAAGCCTTTTGACTACCGGGAACTGGCCGCGCTGGTCAGAAACCTGCTGCTCCAGAAACGGACCTACTCGGGCCCGGGACCGGAGGCCGGGGTGGCTGCGGCCGGATCCGCCGCCGCGGATCGGCAGGGCCCTCCGACGGCCCCCGCCGCCATCTGCGCCGCCGAGATCGGCACCGACAGCCTGCGCCGCCGCATTGCCCGGGAGTACACCTTCCACGGTATCATTACCCGTAACGGCCAGATGCGCAGGATCATCGACACCCTGCCCAATATCGCCGCCAGCGACTCCACGGTCCTGATCGAAGGACCGAGCGGCTCGGGCAAGGAACTGTTCGCCCGGGCCATCCACACCCTGAGCGGCCGCAGGGGCGGCTTTGTGGCCCTCAACTGTGCCGCCCTGCCCGACACCCTCCTGGAATCCGAGCTGTTCGGCTATGTCAGAGGCGCCTTTACCGGCGCGGTCCGGGACAAGGAAGGCCGTTTCTCCCTGGCCCGGCACGGAACGATCTTTCTCGACGAGATCGGCGATATCTCGCCCGCCCTGCAGCTGAAGCTGCTGCGGGTCCTCCAGGAAAAGGAATTCGAGCCCCTGGGCTCCACCACCACCATCAGGGCCGATGTCCGCGTCATCGCCGCCACCAACAGGAACCTGAAGGAGGAGATGGAAAAGGGCCGCTTCCGGGCCGATCTCTATTTCCGCCTCAACGTGATCCACATCGCCCTGCCGTCCCTGGCCGAACGGCGCGAGGATATCCCGCTCCTGATCCACCACATCATGGACCGGTTCAACAGGAGCAAGAAGAAACAGGTCACCTCGGTCACGCCTGCGGTGCTCGACATCCTCATGCGCTACGACTATCCGGGCAATGTCAGGGAGCTGGAAAACATCATCGAACACGGCTTTGCCATGTGCCGCGACCGGACCATCGACGTGGACAGCCTGCCCGATGGCCTGGCGCCGGCCACCGGGCGGGAGGCCGGAGAGAACGGGGCCACGCCGGCCGGTGCGGCCGATCCCCTGGCCAGCGCCGAGGCGTCGGCGATCCTGGCCGCCTTGGAGCGGTTTGACGGTAACCGGAGCAGAACGGCCGCCCACCTGGGCATCGACAAGACCACCCTGTGGCGAAAGATGAAGAAGTACAGGATCGACTTCCCGGCCCGGAGAAAACCGGGCACCGGCAAAAGCTGATAGATCCGACGCGTCCGGATTCCGCTACGGGACCGGCACGCCCTGCCCGTCCTCTGCCAGCCCCACCACCACCAGGCCGGCCCGGTCGGCCGCGGCCACCATGGCCTCGCGGTCAAAGAGCAGGGACTGGCCGGCCTCCACGGCCAGGACGCTGCCGCGGACCGAGGCCAGGGTCTCGATGGTGGTTGTTCCGGTGGCCGGCAGGTCGAAACGGAAGTCCTGGCCCGGCTTTTTCAGCTTGACCACCACCGCGCCCCGGCCGGCCAGCTCTCCGCCCCGGCGGATGGCGGCATCGGTGCCCTCGATGGCCTCCACGGCCAGCACGCTGCGGTCGCGGACCACCACGCACTGGCCGATATCCAGCCGGCCGATCTCACGGGCGATGCGCCAGCCGAAACAAATATCCTCCATCTGCTCCCGGCTCGGTTGCTTCCGGGTCAGGACGCCGCGGGGAAAAAAGAGATGTTCCAGGTAGCAGGTGGAGGCAAGGACCCGGATACCCTCCTCCTCCAGGGCGGCGGCCACGGCCCGGAGGATGGCGTCGTCCTGGCGGGCATCGATCCTCTTCCAGAGGGCCAGGCCCTTGAGGTCGGGCAGCACGTCCCGGAAGATGCGGGTCTTGGTGATGGTGCCGCAGAAGACGGTTTCCCGCACTCCCTGCCTGCGGAAATGGTCGATGATCCTGCCCAGCTGGCCGAGCCTGACCCAGAAGACCTCGTCGGCCCGCTGCTCGAGCTCGGGCAGGGTCTCGTTGACATGGCCGATGGCCACCACCCTGCGGCCGCGGGCCCGGGCGGCATCGGCAAAGAGAAGCGGAAACCGGCCGCCGCCGGCAATGAGCCCGATGGGAGACTTGACAGGCATGGCCGGGATCAGTCGTCAGTTCTCTTCACCACTCCCCGCTTGCTGGCCTGGAAGAACTCGACCATTTCACGCACCTCCGGACAGTCGGGGATCTCCTCCAGGGTCTTGGCCAGGGCATCCTTGAGCAGCAGGTCCGGCGAGCGGAAGATGATCCTGAAGGCGTGTTCCAGCTTGGAGATGGTCTCCCTGGGCATGCCGCTGCGGCGGAGGCCTATCTTGTTGATGCCCGCGATCCGCATCCGGTTGCGGGTCCCGGTGAGGATCACGTAGGGCGGAACATCGAGACTGATCCCGGACATGCCGCCCACGTAGGTGTAGGCGCCGATACGGCAGAACTGGTGCACGGCGACCAGCCCGCCCAGGCTGACATGGTCGTCGATGCGGACATGGCCGGCCAGGGTGGCGACGTTGGCCATCACCACGTGATTGCTGATGATGCAGTCATGGGCGATGTGGGAATAGGCCATGATCATGTTGGAGTCGCCGATCACGGTCCTGCCGTTGCCGGCCACGGTGCCGCGGTGGATGGAGACATACTCGCGCACCAGGTTGTCGTTGCCGATGATCAGCTCGGTGGGCTCGCCCCGGTAATGGATGTCCTGGGGCGGGGCGCCGATGGAGCCGAAGGAGCCGATCCGGTTGCGCGCCCCGATGGTGGTATTGCCGGAGACAACGGTATGGGCGTCGATCACGGTCTCCGGTCCGATGGTCACCGGGCCGTCGATGACCGCATAGGGACCGATGGTGACCGTTTCGTCTACTTCCGCCCGGGCGTCGACCACGGCGGTGGGGTGTATATTCATAGTGCTGTCCCTTGTTCCTGTCCCGGCGGGGCAGGTTGCGCATTGTCTGGCGGCGATCAGGAGAAGGTGGCCATCAGCTCGGCCTCGGCGGCCAGCTGGTCATCCACGTAGGCCCTGCCGGTCATCTTGGTCAGGCGGGTCTTCTGGCGGATCAGCTCGAGCCTGAAGATCAACTGGTCCCCTGGCCGGACCACCCTGCGAAACCGGACCTTGTCGAGGCCGGCAAAGTAGACCAACTTCTCGCCGATCATCTCCGGCGCCGACAGGTAGGCCAGCAGGCCGCCGGTCTGGGCCATTCCCTCCATGATCAGGACCCCCGGCATCACTGGTTCACCGGGAAAGTGTCCCTGGAAAAAGGGCTCGCCCATGGAGACGTTTTTCAGCCCCACGATGCTCTTGCCCTTTTCGAACTCCATGATCCGGTCCACGAGAATAAAGGGATACCGGTGCGGAAGCAGTTCAAGGATACCCCGGATGTCGATGGGTGGTTCCCATTGGTGTTCTTCGCTCACTGTCCTCTCCATGGCAAAAACGGGGTAGGCGGTCACGGGGCACCCCATCCGCACGCGCCCGAACCTCCCAACATACGGGTGTATCCTTGTGAAGTTCGATCACGCACAGCTGTGGCACCCTGCGATCGCCTACAGGTTCTGTATTGATTCTGGGCAACTGGATATGCCGTGACCGGTTACCAAACAGGTGCCCGGGCGAGACGGCGTGCCCCCGTCCCGGGCCTGGTACCCGTCAGGAACCCCGTGATGCAGGGCCTTTCATGAATCCTGTTCCGACTCGCGTGCCGTGAGCCGGTCCAGCTCCCTGCGCAGCCGGCGCACCTCCCTGACCAGGCCGGGCAGGCGGCTGTAGGCGGCCGAGGCCCGGCCCCAGGTCCTGATCTCCATGGCCGGCGTGCCGCCGACCACCGCGCCCTCGGGCTGGCTGTTGTGAACCCCGCCCTTGG
>DRKI01000158.1 GCA_011051875.1 Desulfobulbus sp.
ATTCGGTTAATATTCCCGCCGCAAACAGGATCACGAATGCTCCCGTAGCTCAGTAGGATAGAGCACAGGATTCCTAATCCTGGTGCCGCAGGTTCGAATCCTGCCGGGAGCACCATCTTTTTTTCAGATCATGTGAGTAAGTGTGGCAGGCATCCTGTCACGACCTCTGCTCCTGCAGAGCGGTTTCTCCCCATCCTCTATGACCTTGTTGCGGAATTTTCCGCTTCATATCCCGACCGCTCAATATTGTCTTCCTGCCAGAGGATTTGTTGTTTCCCCGCCACCGGGCAAATGCTCGTCTGCTGCATGCCGGAAAAACCAGACTGCTTCCTGTCCGCCCGTTCATTATGGTCAGGCCACTGCCGACCAGGAGACGACCGGGAGATATCCGGCCTGCAGCGGGAGCTCAAGGGGCTCCCGGTGGCCGTGGAATTTGACTTTGCGCTGCGTGCCGTGCCATAATGGGTGAGGATGCGGGATACAGTGAGACAAGGGTGTTTGCCGACGGGTACCGGAAGAATAATGGCTGAGGAGCGGGACAGGAAATCACTTCTGCAGGAACTGGACAGTGCCCGCGAGGCCCTGAACCAGCTGCGGTACCAGAATGAAATGATGCTCCGCTGGGTTGAGGGCGCTGTTGTCCTTGTCGACCGGCAGGGGCGGATCATCCAGGCCAACAAGGCTGCTCTTTCCGCCCTGGGATGGGAAGAGGATGAACTCCTTGGGCGGAGCTGTCACGAGACCATCCATCACACCCTGGATGACGGCAGCGAATATCCACGGGAATTCTGCCCGGTGTATGCCGCCCTGGAAGACGGCTCATCCCATCACGTGGACGGTGATATCTTCTGGCGCAAGGACGGAACAAGTTTTTCTGTCGATTATATCGCCTGCTCCACGCGCAACGAACAGAACGAGATCAACGGCGCGGTACTCACCTTCCGCAACCTGACCGAGATGCGGCTGCAGGAGGCCAAGCGCATTCACGGCATGAAGCTGGAGTCCATCGGCGAGCTTTCCGCAGGCATAGCCCACGAAATCAACACGCCCATGCAGTTTGTCGGCAGCAATCTCACCTTTCTCCGTGAAGGATTTGCCGATCTCCTTGCACTGCTGAACCGTTACCGAAGGTTTCGGGAATCACTCGCCGGGCATGAGGAGTACGCAGCCACGTGCGAAGAGCTCGCCCGGTTCGAGGAGGAGATCGACGTCGAGTATCTTGAGGAGGAGGTGCCCAGCGCCTTTGACCAGACCCAGGACGGGGTGGACCGTGTAACCCGCCTGGTCCAGGGGCTGAAGGGGTTTGCCCATGCCGATCGCAGCCAGGCCAAGCAGGACACGGACATCAACGCCATTGTCGAGAATACCCTTGTTGTCTGCCGGAACGAGTACAAGTACGTCGCCGAGGTGGAGACCCGGCTCGGCAGCCTGCCGGTGATCAGGGCCCATCCCGGTGACATCGGCCAGGTGATCCTCAACCTGGTTGTCAACGCCGCCCATGCCATTGCCGAGATCATCGAAGATGGCCAGGACAAGGGGCGGATCACCATCGAGACGCGACAGGAGGGAGACGAGGTCCTGCTCTCGGTGACGGATACAGGCAAGGGAATCCCCGATGCCATAAAGAACAGGATCTTTGATCCCTTTTTCACCACCAAGGAGGTCGGTCTCGGTTCGGGCCAGGGACTGGCCATCGCCCGCACCATCATCCATGACAAGCATGGCGGCACCATCTCCTTCACATCCACCCCAGGCCAGGGAACCACCTTTTCTCTCCGCCTGCCCATCGAGGATCGGAGCGGCCACGGCGCCATCTGAAACGGAACGTTCTCTCTTGCCGTTTTCCCGCTTTCCTGCCAGGAACTCAACAGCAAGGCATAACGCATATTTCACAGGCGATCTGCTGCAAGGCCCGAAAACACCATGTCAGCCGCGTCACAGCGTAAAAAGGATTCCTCGACATATTTCAATATGTGTCAACAGACCTTTTTGCTTTGTTCCCTGCATTCATGGCATGTTCAGCTCTTTCGCGACGATCCTGGTGAAACATGCGGGCTAATTGACCCAGTGCAGGACATTGCGGATCACCGACCAGCGGGGTGTTTTTTCCCGTGCACCCTTGCCGAGAATCCAGCGGTCATAGATTCGCTGCATGAAAATCGTCTTTCTGGTCATGGTGATCCAGCTGTTGAGGTAGTTGAGCAGTTGCTGGTTGCCCGGCGCCACCACAAAGCCGATGGGGTAGATATGGGGATCCGGCCTGGGGACCACCACGGTGTAGTCCGGGTAGAGCAGGGTCCAGGCCGAGCCGGCCTCGGCGCTCATGACAATGCCGTCCCAGGTGCCGATGTTGCCGGCAAAGAACTGGTTGTAGGAGTGGACCGGCAAGATCTCGGCCCTGGGCAGCGTTCTCTCCAGGGACGAGATGAGCGACGGGTCGTCGAGCACGGCGATCTTCAGGCCTTCGGTGGATGCCACCTGCTCGATGCTGGTAAATTCCTTCTGCCGGTAGTCGGGAACGACAAAGGCCCAGTTCAGGTCCAGGTAGGGCCGGCTGAACTCCATGTGCGTGAAGCGGGACGGGGTCATGGCTATGCCGCCGACGGCCATGTCGATGGCTCCTGACTTCAGCAGCTCGGGCAGCAGGGGATAGCTGTACGGGTAGAACTCGATGTCGAGATTCATGTCCTGGCCCAGCCTGTAGATCAGCTTGGTGTCGAAGCCGACCAGCGTGCCGGCCTTGTTGAAAAAGGTGAAGGGCAGAGCGTCGGGGTTATAGCCCACCCGCAGTTTTCCCCGTTTCCTGATCCGGGTGAGGGAGACGCTGGTTCCGTCCTTCCTGATCTTCGGGATCCTGGTCGATACCCTGGCCGGCAGGGGTTCGTCCAGCAGGTACATGTGGGCCAGGACCTTGTCCTTGTCATACCTGTTGCTCACCGCCAGCGTGAAGTAGGTGCGCATAAGGCCCAGGGTGGCCGCGATGGCGCCCACCGAGATGAGCGTGACCCGGACCAGTCTCTTCCGGTCCCACCGGAGCATGCCGGTCATAGCACTGGTGGCCAGGAGCGTGAAGACGATCAGGTGCATGGTGGCGAGCAGGGTGGAGGTGCGGCCGTTGATCACGCCGGTCATCATGTAGAGCTGGTACATGTCGGCGGGCAAGTGGAGCAGGTTGAGCATGAAGGGAAGGGCCACGTCGACACCGCCGAAGAAGGAGAGCAGTCCGGCGGAGAGAAAGGTGGGATACTGTTCACTGCCCAGGGCGCTGCCACTGAACCAGCAGGCAAAGAGGATGAACAGGAGCATGATCAGCTTGCCGGTGTTGGGAAAGTTGAAGGAGACCGGGATCAGGACCTCGATATAGGAATCGGTCTGGGGTCGCTTCATGTGGCGCCTGGCCATCAGTTCCTTGCAGTTCTCGGTCAGCATGGCCAGGACCACGAACAGGTTGCCGGTGGTGAAGGCGGTGAGCAGCACCCCCCGGAAGGAGTAGACCACGTCGCGGTACCGGAACGGTGTCACCGGCTGCAGCATGAGCGGCAGGATGAGAAAGGTGAGCAGCAGGCAGATGACGTTGAAACTGACCAGGTAGACCTGGAGTCGTCCGAACTCCTCGATGGACATGGTGCCGGCGGCCGAGGCGGCGATGGCAAAGACGCCGATGGGGGTCAGCTGGACCACCATGCCGGTCACCCGGACCAGGGCGTCGGAAGCGGTCTGCATGCAGTCGAGAAAACTCTGCTTGTCCCGGATCGAGATCAGGGCGACGCCGATGAGGATGGTGAAGAGTACCACCGCGGGGACGATGTTGTTGGCCAGGGAGAAAAAGGGGTTCGACGGAATGTAGAGGGACAGGAAGTCCGTCTTCGGGACCGGCTTCACCAGGGAGGTGGAGAAGAATGCGGCCGATTCCCAGTGGGGGAAGGAGAGTGGCGTGAGGAGGATCACGGCAAAGGTGATGCCCCAGAAAAACAGCAGAAGGATGCCGGCCTTGAGGGCCAGGAGCCTGGCCTGTTCCATGCGGAGCCGGCCGAGGGCGGCGATGAGCGAGACGACGATGTAGGGCAGGATCGTCATCTGCATCAGCCTGATGAAGGCGTCGCCGACAACCGAGAGAAAGGCGCAGTATTCGCCGAAGAAGAGGCCGCAGCCGATCCCGGCGGCCACGCCGACGAGGATCATGGTGGAGAGGCCGGGCCGTTTCTTCCTGCGGCCGCTGGAGGTGTCTTCTGGCATGGAGGTCGTTGGCGCGGCCCCGGCGGCGTCCGCCCCCGGTCCGGTATGTCTGCGGAGCCCCTGCGGCTGATATAAAAAAAGACCTGCGAAGAGTTCCGCAGGTCCTTCTATCCTGGTGGGCCGTCAGGGATTCGAACCCCGGACCAATTGATTAAGAGTCAACTGCTCTGCCAGCTGAGCTAACGGCCCAGTCCGTTGCTGTGCGCTGAAAGCGGTCTCTTTCTTAGCACATGATACCGGGGGCGTCAAGGGGAAGCTGGGGAAAAAAACGAGATATCCATACCAGCGGCGCACCCGCCTGTCAGGACTACATCCGGGCCAGCCGACCGCCACACATCTGATCGAAGTTTCGGCATTCGCGCTGGTTGATGAACGGGCACCGCTCTTTCATGAACCATCGCTGTTTTGGGCACCAGAAACGGTCCTTGAACGGCTCGTTGCAACCGGTCCGGGTCAGCTGCCGCCGCTGCCGGCCTCCGTGCCGGACGACATTGCCTTTGACTGAAAATCGCCATATTGCCATGGTTGTCCCTCCTCTTCCCTGAGTGAAACAACACAGCCTTCTCGTTCTGTGTTCTATGTTCTTCCTCTTCTTATCGGCAGGAGAGGCGATGTTCTTTATGCCACCGGGTGGGATTTTTCAGGGCGGGGTCCGGTCAGGGGCGGGTG
>DRKI01000159.1 GCA_011051875.1 Desulfobulbus sp.
CATCGCCCGGCGGCTACAGCCACGAGGACCATGACGGCGAACAGTTCAGTGTCGGTGATCACCGCAGCATGGACGAGGTCTGCCAGGTCATCCGCAGCCGGGGATTTGACCCGGTCTGCAAGGACTGGGACCGGATCTTTCAGCAGGCCCCGTAACCCCTGCCAACCAAAAGAGTGGAGAAGAGAAGAAAATGAGTGATATCAAAAAGATGTACACCAATATCCTGGGTGATTCCTTTCCCATGGAGATGACCATCTCCTTTGGCGACCAGACCCTGGTCTACCGTAAACGGACCTGGAAGATCACCATGGAGGACGGAACCACCGAGGAACGGGGCCTGCGCTACGGCGAGAACCCGGACCAGGAGGCGGCCCTGTATGAGCTGGTCAACGGCAACCTGGTCCTGGGCGACTGCAAGTTCATCGAACCGGGCAACGCCCTGGTCAGCGGCATCACGGTGGAGGACATGCTGCAGGTGGGCAAGCACCCGGGCAAGATCAACCTCACCGACGTGGACAACGGCCTCAACATCCTCAAGTACCTGGTGGACCGGCCGGCCGCCATCATCCTCAAGCACAACAATCCCTGCGGCGCCGCCATCGGCGACTCCCTGGCCGAGGCCTACAACCGGGCTAACCGGGCGGACCGGATCGCCGCCTTCGGCGGGGCCGTGGTCATGAGCCGGCCCGTGGACCGGGAGACCGCCGAGCTGATGGCCGAGAACTACCTGGAGGTGGTCTGCGCACCCGAATACGAGGAAGGGACCCTGGAGATCCTTGCCAGCCGCAAGAACCTGCGCGTCATCCGCATGGACGCCATCCACCGGCTGGCCGATTTCGAGAAATACCGGTTCGTGGATTTCAAGTCCCTCATCGACGGCGGCATCATTGTCCAGCAGTCGGCGGTCAACTCCATCCGCTCGCCAAAAGACCTGAAGCCGGCCGTGGCCACATGGAAGGGCAAGGAATACCGCTGCAAACGCGAACCCAGCCAACGCGAGCTCGACGACATGATCTTTGGCTGGGCCGTGGAGCACGGGGTGACCTCCAACTCGGTGATCTACGTCAAGGAGGGCTGCACCACCGGCATCGGCACCGGCGAGCAGGACCGGGTCGGCGTGGCCGAGATCGCCGTGCACAAGGCCTATATCAAGTATGCCGACATCACCTGCTTCGACCGGTTCGGCATCCCCTATGCCGACCTGGCCCTGGAGGTCGAACAGGGCAAGCGGGACCGGGCGGACAAGGAGGAGATCGACGCCAAGGTCAAGGCGGACCGGGGCGGCCTGCCCGGCTCGGTGATGATCTCGGACGCCTTTTTCCCGTTCCGCGACGCCGCCGACGTGGGTATCCGCGAAGGCATCACCGCCATTCTCCAGGCCGGCGGCTCCATGCGCGACTACGCCTCCATCGAGGCGTGCAACGAGGCCGATCCGCCAGTGGCCATGATGTTCACCGGCCAGCGCTCGTTCAAGCACTGAAACCGGCGGAGAGAGGGCAACAGGAGGCGTCGTCAGGTCCATGCCATGGCGACGCCTTTTTTCATTCCAGATCCGTGATGCTCCCGGAGCATCCAGAGGAGGTTCCCATGAACGGACAATCACCCAGCAGCCACTACCGGTACCTGAACGAGAAATTTCCCACCGTGCTGACCGCGGTGGAGAACCTGGGCCAGGCCGTGCACGACGCAGGCCCCATCGACCGGAAAACCGCGGAGCTGATCCAGCTCGCGGCAGCGGCTGCAGCCCAGTCCACCGGCTCGGTGCGCACCCATGCCCGCAAGGCACGGGAGGCCGGCGCCAGCAGCGAGGAGATCGAGCATGCCCTGCTGCTGCTCATCTCCACCATCGGTTTTCCGAAGGTGGCGGCAGCCCTGGCCTGGATCAGGGAAAAGGACTAACGCTGCAGGACCGGGACAAAGGCGAATCCGGAGAACAGCCAGTCATCCTCCCTGCCGCGGACCAGGTCTGCACGGATCTCGCGGGTCTCCCGGACCCGTTCGCCGCCGGCCGTGCCCACGGCCCGGCAGGTGGCGGTCACGTGGGCCTGATCCCTGTCGAGACTGACCGTGAGGTCCACACATTCCACGCTGAGCCTGGCAAACCTGTTGCGGAACATCAGGGCCAGGGTCCTGATCTCCTGCCGATCATACTCACCGGCAAGTCCGGCCTCGGCCACGTCAATATGCGCCCGGTCCATAAAAAGGCGGCTCACGGCCGAAGCCCGCTGCAGGCCGGCCAGGGTCTTCTCGCCGGCCGGCCTGGAGGCATAGCCGGCCAGACGTGTGAACTGCTGCCGGATCTTCTGCTCATCACCCGGAAAGAAGTGCCGCACCAGCAACACCACAGCAAGGGCCGCGAGCAGGATGTAGATAGTTTTTTTCACCATACCTTGCCCAGAATCCTCTGCCGGTCCACCTGGCCGAAATCGTGCATCTGCATGGGTACGGCGCGGTTGTCTCCCACCACGTACAGCCTGCCCGGTGCCACGGTCCTGGGTGCCAGGTTCCAGTTGCAGGGCCCCTGCACATGGGGTTCGGCCAGCGGCCTGCCATCCACATACAGCACACCCTTTCTGAACATCACCGTCTCGCCGGCCAGGGCCACGATTCGCTTGAGCAGCACAACCCGGTCACCGGCCATGCGGATGGCCACCACGTCAAAACGGCGCGGCTGCGCAAACAGGTAGGCCAGCCGGTTGCAGACAGCCCAGGAACCGTCGCCAAAGGTCGGCTCCATGGACCGGCCGTCAATGCGCAGGGGCAGCAGAACGCGGGAAAAGAAAAGCCAGGCAGCCAGTCCCAGCAGCAGGACCCGGAGCAGAGACCGACGGTTCATGGCCGGAACCAGCCATGCCGGAATGCTTCGCGGGATGCGTCCTTTCATGTCGCCACCGCATCAGCCGCCATTCAGCCGGCCGGCCGGATCTCGACCTGGACACAGATCACCTCCGGCGTGCTCCTGAATGCCTGCCCCACCGCCTCCCTGGCAACCTGCTCCAGGGTGAGCACCTTCTCATGGGCAACATCGGCAGCCGAAAAGCTCACGGTCACCCGGGTGAGCCGGCCGTTCTGCATGTTCCAGCCCACACCGGTCTCCCAACCATAACGATCCCTGATCACCTTCTGCACAATGCCCTGTTTTTCAAACATGGAACCCATGTCCTGCAGGGCGTCGCATCCGGTCAGCAAAAGAAGGGCCAGGAGCGGTATCACCAGGTATCTCACAACTTGACTCCTTTCCGCACGCGATGCATGCCGGCTGGGCGAATTTTCGTTCTGCCTCAAGAGACAAAAAGAAAACCAGCTATAATCATTTATCTTTTTCCTCCTGCAGATGGATGAAACGCTCAATGCAGGTCATACCATCCTGGTTTCATCATCAGGGCAAAGGGGAGCGGGTGTCAAGCGGAAAGGAGGAAAGCAGGGAAAAAGCAGGAAGAAGTGTTGCGGGCCATGCCGATCATTGAGTACACTCTGTGGGGCAGGGGCAGCAGCCTTCGGCCCAGTGGCCGGGCCGGGGCAGAGGCCGGACAACAACGATTCGCGCGATTCACGAAGGAGGACGCAGCATGGACGCCATCACATGTATCGAGACACGGATGAGTATCAGGCAGTTCAAGCCGGATCCCGTGGACCGGGACCTGCTGGCCGGGGTAATTGCCACGGCCCGGCGTGCGCCATCCTACAAGAACAGCCAGCCCTGGGAAGTGATGATCGTGTCGGGAGAGAAGAAGGAGGCCCTGGCCGGCCACCTGATCAAGCTGCTGGAAAGCGGCCGGGAACCCTGCCCCGACCTCGAGGCGCCGCAGTCATGGCCGCCGGCGGAGCAGGCCCGCATCGATGCCCTGTTCAGGAAACGGAAAGAGGCCACAGGCATCGACCTGGCCGCGCCCGAGATGATCCTCAAGGCCAAGAAGGCCAACTTCCGCTTCTACAATGCGCCGCACGGGATCTTTCTCTACCAGGACGCCTCGCTCTCCCAATGGTCCCTCTTCGACCTGGGCATCTTTGCCCAGACCCTGATGCTGGCCGCCCATGCCCGCGGCCTGGGCACGGTCCCCCAGGCATTTGCCGTGGACTATGCGGCGGAGACAAAGAGATTCCTCGGCATCCCGGAGAGCAAGCGGCTGGTGCTTGGCATGGCCATCGGCTACCCGGACATGGACGCGCCGGCAAACAGCCTGCGCACGGACCGGGTCCCTGTGGACGAGATCCTCACCTGGGCCGAATAACCTCAGACAGAACGGACATCGACCCAACATCCCTGCCGGGCCGATTCCAGGCAGGCCTGGCAGCAGCGGACCGCGGCCAGGCCGTCGCCGCCGGTGACGGGATTGGGACCGTTGCCGGCGAGAAATTCCCGCCAGTCCCGGAGCAGCGGCACGATGGTGCCCACGGGCCTGCCCGGGTCCAGGGGGTGCACATCCAGCCCCCGGATCCGTTCGCAGGTGGTATATATCTGGTCGCCGGCAAGCTGGCCTTCGCTGCCCACGAACTCGAAACGTCCGGACCGGGCATGCCCCACCTTGGAACAATCCATGGTGCCGATCACCCCCTCTTCCATCTCCACGACCACGGCCAGCGAATCCTCCAGGCAGGGATTATGTTCCCTGCGGACCGTGGCGCAGACGCGCACGACCTCGAGGCCCGTGAGGTACCGCAGGGCGTCAAAGACATGGACCGCGGTGTGGAAGCTGACCCCGGCCCCGGCCAGCTCGGGCTGGCCGTGCCAGGCCAGGGTTGATGGCTCGATCCGCTGATTGGCCGAAAAGGCGTACAGCCGGCCGATCTCCGGCAGCCGCTGCCGCAGGTGGCGGATCACCGTGTTGTAGCGCAGGGTCTGGCCCACGGTGAGAGGCAGGTCACGGTGGCGGAAGAGTTCCACGATGTCATGACCGGCGGCCACCGAGACCGCGATCGGCTTTTCAAGCAGGAGCGGCTTGCCGGCCGCGGCGCAGGCCCGGGCAATATCGGAATGCAGGGCCGGTGGAACCACCGCGATCACCGCCTCGACCCGCGGCTCCCGCACCAGCTCACGCCAGTCGGCAAAGAAGCGGCAGCCCCACGCCCTGGCCTGGGTCCGGCCCGCCCCGGAGCGGCGGCTGATGGCCGCCAGGGCCAGGCCATCCACGTCATGGAGGATATGTGTTGCATACCTGCTTCCGTGCCGGCCTGTGCCGATAATCCCGACCCGCATGGTATCCTCAGGGACAGAGTGAACGCCAGTTCCGAGGCAGTTCGTGGTCCTGGATTCCCAGCTCGGCGATGAAATCCGCCAGGGCCTCGTCACTGCAGTTGATGGAGGATGGGCGCAGGCCCTGGCAGACATCATCCGCCTCGCGGCGCAGGAACCCGATCAGGGCCTGGCGGACCCGGGGCAGGAACCGGGAATCATCCCGGCCGATACGGCGGCAGAAGTCGAGGTGGCGCTGCCAGTTGCAGATGCTGCGCCGCACGCCGCGATAGAGGGACAGGTCGCGATTGTCCGGGTCCAGGTCGCGAAGCACGATCTCCCGACTGCGCATTAGTGCCGCATCCTGGAGCTGAGCGATCTCCCGGTCGCTCAGCTCCAGGCCGGGGCCTTCCGCGTCTTTGCAGAGATAGTGCAGGGATGAGTGGTAGGCGATCTCGGGGATCTCGCCCGAGTGACGCAGGATAAGCAGCTCCTCTTCCAGGATCAGCGTTCGCTCGTCACCGCTGCTCACCGCTCGCCTCCCTCGCTGTTGCCATTGTCGAGACGAAACAGGGTCCGCACCGTGTTGACCTTGTCCCGCCGGTCGGTACAGGGGTTGTCGCTCTTGAGATACTGCAGCGGATGGTGCAGCAGCCTGGAGGTGATGGCGGAGGCCATCTTCTCGATGGATTTTTTCTCCCTGGCGCTGAGGTGATCGAGCTTGCCCAGGGTCTTGGCCAGTTCCTTCCTGCAGATCGAGTCGGCCATCCTGCGCAGCTCGATGATGGTCGGGGTCAGCTCGATATTCTCCAGCCACTGCGTGAACTTGAGGGTCTCCTCCTCCACGATCCGCCGCGCCTTGACCGCCTCCCGGTCGCGCTCCGACTTGTTCATCTCCACCACGTGCTTGAGATCGTCGATATCGTAGAGATAGACGTTGTCAAGCTCGTTGATCTCCGGGTCCAGGTCCCGGGGCACGGCGATATCGATGAAGAAGAGTGGCTGGTTGCGTCGCTCGCGCATCACCGACTGGACATCCTTCCTGCGCAGGACCAGGTCCGAGGCGCCGGTGGAGCTGATGATGATATCCACGTGCTTGAGCTGCTCCACCAGTTCGTCCAGGGCAACCGCCCGGCCGCCGAAACGGCGCGCCAGTTTGACTGCCCGCTCCAGGGTGCGGTTGGCCACCACCACCTCGGAGACCCCCTGCCCCACCAGGTGCTCGGCGGCCAGCTCCGCCATCTCACCGGCGCCCACCAGCAGGACCCGCTTGTCATCCAGGTTGCCGAAGATCTTGCGCGCCAGCTCCACCGCGGCATAGCTGATGGAGACCGCGTTGGCGCCGATCCGGGTCTCGGTGCGCACCCGTTTGGCCACGGAAAAAGACTTGTGCAGCAGGCGGTTCAGGACCAGGCCGCTGGTCTTCTGACTGGAGGCATGGCGGAAGGCATCCTTGAGCTGACCCAGGATCTGGGCCTCGCCAACGATCATGGAGTCGAGGCTGGAGGCGACCAGGAAGAGATGATTGATGGCATCCTGGTCCTCGTACTGATAGATGTAGTTTTTCATCTCCTCCCGGCTGGCCGACCCGGCAAAGAGCAGGTCCAGCACCTGTTTGCGGGCCTCGCGTACGTCGCGGCAGGTAAAGAGGACCTCAACCCGGTTGCAGGTGGAAAGAAGATAGTACTCCCGGATCGCATCCAGCCTGCCAAGGGCAGCCAGGGGCTCCTCGTAGCCACCGGTAAGGGCGAGCTTCTCCCGGACCGCAAGCGGCGTGGTCTTGTGATTGACGCCGAGCAGGACGATGGTATCACGTGGCATAGGTATGCACCCCTTTCAGAAGAAAGGTCACGCCCCAGAGGGTGAAGAGAACCGCGACAAAGGCGATGATGGTCAACACCGCGACCCTGCGGCCGCGCCAGCCGACAGTGAACCGCTGGTGGACCACGGCGGCATAGAGGAACCAGGTGATCAGGGACCAGGTCTCCTTGGGATCCCAGTGCCAGTAGGAACCCCAGGCCTGCTTGGCCCACAGGGAACCGGTGATGATTCCCAGGGTGAGCAGGGGGAAGCCGATGCTCAGGCAGTGCTGATTCAGCTTGTCCAGGGAATCCAGGGAGGGCAGGCGGGAATAGAACAGGCCAAACCGCTTGTTCTTGATCTCGCGTTCCTGGAGCAGGTACATGATGGAGCCGATGCAGGCGAGCGCCAGGAAACCGTCGGCCACCAGCGAGATGGAGGCGTGCACCGGCAGCCACCACGACTGCAGGGCCGGCACCAGCGGCATGATCTGGCGCGAGGCCAGCGAGGAGAGCACCATGAGGACAAAGACCAGGGTGCTGACAAAGGTGCCGAAATTCTTGACCGTGTAGCGCCAGCGAAACGACAGGTAGCACCAGGCCACGGACCAGGCGAAGAAGGAGACCGCCTCGTGCTGGCTGGTAATGGGCGTATGCCCGGCCTCCACGTAACGGGCGATGATATTGAGGGTATGGAGGATGGCGGCGCCGAAAAAGATCATCCTGGCAATGCGGCGGACAGGCTTCTTCTGGGAGAAAAAGAACACCAGGTAGGCGGCCGTGGCCAGGAAATAGCCGGCAAAGCTGATCTGGAAGAGAAGAAAGCTCATGAAAAGTCCTGTTTCAGTCGACTGAGATCTAGGCGGAGCTCGGGCCCGAGGATCTCCTGCAGGTGCTGCTGCAGCCTGTCCCACCGGCCTTCGCGGATCCAGGCAACTATATCGTCATGGAGTATATTTTGAAACAGAATTTTCCGCTCCCGGGGACTGCTGTCGTCGGAGAGAACCCGCTCCCGGACCATGGCCACCAACTCCAGCAGGACCGCATACTCGCGGCCGAAATCCCGCTCGAGCCGCCTGCGGATCATGGCGGCCACGGCCGGGCTCCTGCCGCCGGTGGCCACTGACAGGGTCAGGTCACCGCGATGGACCGTTGCCGGCACCTGGAAACCGCAATGGTCCGGATCATCGGCCACGTTGATCAGCATGGCGGCCCGTTCCGCGTCCCTGCAGACCGCCTCCTGGACCTCGCGGCTGTCCGTGGCGGCAAAGACGAGGAAGGCATCGTCCAGATCGCCCGGAGAGTACTCTTTGCACAGCCACTCGATCCTGCCCTCTTCGGCCAGGGCAGCCAGGGACCCGGTGACCTCGGGACTGATCACCCGCACCCTGCCCCCTCCGGCCAGCAGTCCCTGTACCTTACGCTCGGCAACAGCGCCGCCGCCGATGACGATGCAGAGCCTGCCGGTAATGTTCAGACAGACGGGATACACGGAAACACCAGCATGGATGGAGAGTGGATACCGGCCGGAACGTACTGCAACACAAGGCAAATATACCTGGTTGACCAGACGTCCTCAACCGCTGCAAGTGATCGATCAGGAAAGCGGCTGCAGGCGGGTAAGAAGGATCTCCCTGTCCTCTTCAAGACTTCTGAGCTTGCGCATGGAGGCCGCAATCCGGTATTCCTTTTCCGCCTTCTCAAGAAACGGTTTCAGGCTCTTGCGGCGGACGTCATGGGCCAGGTAGACAACACCACCCGGCCGCAGCGCCTGCCGGAGGATGCCCAGCAGGGGTTCAAAAAAGTCTTCCCGGAACAGGATCTCGGCGCCGATGATGACGTCAAACCGCTCCATGGGAGGAGGATCGAGCCAGTCGAGGAGCTTGAAGCGGACTCCGGAGATGGAGCTGGCGGCCGCGCTGACCCGGGCGAAATCGAGGATCAGTTCCTCGTAATCACTCAGCGTGGTCTCACAGCCGCAGGCCGCGGTGGTCAGGCCGGGCGCCGCCAGGCCGGCGCCCAGTTCGAGCACCGTGGTACCGGGGCTGAACTGCTGTCCGGCCAGGAATTCGGACAGGACAATGGCGGCCTCCCAGAGTCTGACCCAGAAGGGAAACTCGGAGACGTTCTGCAGGGGGTCCTTGCCGTCGAGGATCTCCTCCAGGTCGGTCATCTTGAGAAGGTTGAGCCGGACATTTCCCACCGTGAGCGGCTCAAAGGCAACCTTGTACTGCTGTCGAATACGTCGGTACATTTCCTGCTCACGGGCAGGCAGTGTCTGCGGATCCATACCAGTCTCGCTTGTCTGCTGTTGAAGAAGCCGGGAGTGTGTGAAGCCGGCGCCACAGACGCCGGCAAAGGGTTCCCTGTCAAAAGTCATATCCGGACCGGCCGGGCCGAAAGGGACTGTTGCCATCCGGCCCTGACAAACCATGAACACGGGCGAAAACGATGCCTGTCTTCTGTCTCCTGTTTCTGACAAAAAAAGAGCGGGTGATGCTGTCACATCGACCCGCCCTGGAACTGCAGAGAAGTCTGGACTGTCAGCAGCCTTCGATGGCCTTCTTCTTGGCAGCCTTGACGTATACTTTCTCGCCGGCTTTCAGCTTGTCGGCCTTCTTGCAGGTCAGGGTCACGGTGTCGCCGGAGACACTGTC
Organism: Desulfobulbus sp.; assembly: GCA_011051875.1. Lineage (GTDB taxonomy): Bacteria > Desulfobacterota > Desulfobulbia > Desulfobulbales > Desulfobulbaceae > DRKI01. The sequence goes on from DRKI01000159.1 coordinate 9,630, forward strand.
AACGGTGCACTTGACCTTGCCTGCCAGTGCAGCGCCGGCGCTCAGAGCAAAAGCTGCGACCATGACAACAGTAATCAGTTTCTTCATGATATCCTCCTTGCAAAAATGGTTCTATGGACTTGTTCTCTCCCTCAATCCTTCCTATATCAAGAAAAACATAACAAGATTGACGAAGAGTTGTCAATAGGAATTCAAGTGCCACGGTGTGCCACTCAAGGTGTGCCGCTTACAGGATGGACTCGATATCCTTGACCAGCAACGCATGGGGCACATAACCGGGATAGCGCTTCACCACATGCCCTTTCCGGTTGATCAGAAAAGAGGTGGGGATGCCGGCGATGCCGCCGAAATCATTGGCCGTGGCCCTATCCGCCATCAGGACCGGATAGTTGATGGCCTCCTTCCTGATCAATTTGGCCACCACTTTGGGCCCGCCCTCGTCAACCGAGAGGCCGATAACGGAAAATCCCTTGTCCCCGTACTCTTCCTGGAGTTTCTTGAGGGTCGGGATCTCCTGCCGGCAGGGCGGACACCAGGTGGCGAAAAAGGTGACCAGCATGGCCTTGCCCCGGAAAGAGCTGCTCTTGACAACCTTGCCGTCCAACGCCGACGGCAGCGCGAAATCCGGCATGTTCACCGCGGCTCCGGCCACGGAGGCGACAAGGAGTGTACCCATTATGCAGGCCAGGACCAGCAGGGTTCCTGTTTTTTTCTTGTACGACATGATCACTGAATTCTCCTGTTTAAAC
>DRKI01000160.1 GCA_011051875.1 Desulfobulbus sp.
CGCGGGGAATGAGAAAGGCGTACTGCTCGTTGCTGCCGCGGACAAGGTGTTCCGCCGCGGCCAGGAAGTCGGGCAGCAGGGAGCTGATCTCCCGGCGGCGGCTGCCCGGCAGCAGGCCGATGATCTTTCTGTCCGGTTCGATCCGGTGGCGAGCAAGGAATTCCTCGCGCGACATGGTGGTCTGCACCGCGTCCATGAGGGGATGGCCGACAAAGTCAACCCGCACGCCGCGGCGGGCATAGAACTCCTGTTCAAAGGGCAGGATCACCCCGACCCGGTCGGTGAGCCGGCCTATCTTCTTCACCCGGCCGCTGCGCCAGGCCCAGACCTGGGGGCTGATGTAATAGAAGACCGGGATGCCGAGTTTTTTTGCCCTGGCGGCCAGGAGGAGATTGAAATCGGGATAGTCGATGAGGATGAGCAGGCCGGGACGCCGTGCGCGCATACGCCGGAGCAGGGCTCTGCGGGCGGCCAGGATGTCGCCCAGGTGGCCGAGGACCTCGGTCACGCCCACCACGGCCAGCTTCGATGCGTCATAGAGCAGCTCCACTCCGGCCGCGGCCAGTTCACGGCCGCCCATGCCGCTGAAGTCCAGGCCGGGATCCAGCTCCCGCATGGCCTGCACCAGGCGGGCCCCGTGCATGTCACCGGATGCCTCGCCGGCAATGATCATTATGTGCCGGGTCGGAAGCCTGGCCATGAATTTGATCTCAGCCGTGGTGCAGGCCGGCAAAATCGGGCCTGCCGCCGAGGATCTTTTCGATACGGGCCCGGTTCTCGTTGACCTGCTGCACCACCTCCAGGGCCACGCGCAGGGCACGGCGCCCCTCCCGGCCGGAGACCAGCGGCCTGGTCCGCTGCCGGACATTGGTGATGAAGTCGGCGAGTTCGAGCTCAAGAACATCCTGGTCCGCAAAGCCGTGCTTCCTGATCTCCGGCAGGGGCTGGCCGTTCCGGGCTCCCTCGCGCAGGGTGATGGACATGACCTCCTTCTTGGAGAAGTCCACGGACAGGTATCGGCCCGGCTGGAAGATTCGCATCCGCCGCATGTTGTCCATGGATATCCGGCTCACGGTCACGTTGGCGGTGCAGCCGTTTTCGAAGATCAGGCGGGCGTTGGCTATATCGGTCAGCGGCGTGATCACCGGCGCGCCCACGGTGTGGATGGTCTCCAGGGGAGCGTCGATGATGGAGAGGATGATGTCGATATCGTGGATCATCAGGTCCAGGATCACGTCCACGTCCGTACCCCGGTTCTTGAACACCGAGATGCGGTGGGCCTCGATGAAGAGCGGATGGTCGAGCAGGGGCTGCATGGCCAGCACGGCCGGGTTGAACCGTTCCAGGTGTCCCACCTGGAGGATGAGATCGTTCGCATCCGCCCGGGCGATGAGATCGTCGGCCTCCTCCACCGTGGTGGTGATCGGTTTTTCCACCAGGATGTCGATGCCGCGCTCGATGCAGTCCAGGGCCACCCGGTGGTGATGGACCGTGGGAACCACGATGCTGGCGCAGTCGATCCTGTCCAGCAGCTGCCGGTACCCGGTAAAGGCGCTGGTGTCGCATTCGCGGGCGACCTCCTCGGCACGGCCGGCGTCCACGTCGGCCACGCCCGCCAGGTCAACCCCCTCCATGGCGGCGTACTTCTGGGCATGGAAGCGGCCCAGGTAGCCGACTCCTATGACTCCGACTCTGATCTGTTTCACGATTGCCTGCTGATGGTTATATTCCCAGGTAGGCCCGCTGCACGTCCCTGTTGGCGCGCAGGGCCCCTGCCCGGTCGTGCATGGTGATGCGGCCGGTCTCCAGGACATAGCCGCGGTCCGCCACCTTGAGGGCCAGGTTGGCGTTCTGCTCGACCAGGAAGATGGTGGTGTTCTGTTCCCGGTTGATCTGGCGGATGATCTCGAATATCTGCCTGGTCACCAGCGGCGCCAGTCCCATGGAGGGCTCGTCGAGCAGCAGGAGCTGCGGCCGGGCCATCAGGGCCCTGGAGATGGCCAGCATCTGCTGCTCGCCGCCGGACAGGTTGCCGCCCGGCTGGTTGCGCCGTTCCCGGAGGATGGGGAACAGGGAGTAGACATAGTCGAGATCGCGGGCGATTCCCTTCCGGTCCCGGCGGAGAAAGGCGCCCATGTCCAGGTTTTCCGCCACGGTCAGGTCCGGGAAGATGTGTCTGCCCTCGGGCACCTGGCAGATGCCGAGTGCCACGATCCGGTCCGCGGACAGCTCGTGGATGGGCCGGCCCCGGAACAGGATTTCGCCCCGCTTGGGCGGTACAATACCACTGATCGACATCAGTGTCGTCGATTTTCCGGCCCCGTTGGCGCCGATCAGGGTGATGATCTCTCCCTCCTCGACCCGGAGGCTGATGTCGCGGAGGGCCTGGATGTTGCCGTAATAGGTACAGACTTCTCTTAGTTCAAGCATCATCCATGTCCTCTCCCAGGTAGGCCTTGATCACGGCCGGATCGGTGCGTATCTCGTCCGGCGTGCCTTCGGCGATCTTCCGGCCGTAGTCCATGACAAAGATATGATCGGACAGGCTCATGACCAGTTTCATGTCGTGCTCGATGAGCAGGATGGAGAGGCCCTTGTCCCTGATCCTGCAGATCAGCTCGTCGAGTTCACGGGTCTCCTGCGGGTTCATGCCCGCGGCCGGCTCGTCAAGGAGCAGGATCAGGGGGTCGGTGGCCAGGGCGCGGGCGATCTCCAGCCGCCGCTGGGCGCCGTAGGGCAGGTTCTTGGCAAACTCGTTGATCACGTCCGAGAGCCCCAGCTCCTTGAGAATGGAGAGGCTTGCAGCGACGATCTCCTTTTCCTCCTTCCTGGTGCGACGGTCGCGGAAGATGGCGCCCAGGACCTTGGCCCTGGTCCGGCAGTGACGGCCGATCATCACGTTTTCGAGCACGGTCATGTTGGGAAAGAGCCGGATGTTCTGGAAGGTACGGGCCAGCCCCTGCCGGGTGACGAGGTTGGGCTTGAGGCCGCCCAGCCGCTTGGTCCTGCCGCCGGGCGGGGTCAGGAGCAGCTCTCCGGCCGTGGGCCTGTAGAGCCCGGTGAGACAGTTGAAAAAGGTGGTCTTGCCGGCACCGTTCGGGCCGATCAGGGCCACGATCTCCCCCTGGTTGACCCGGAGGTCCAGGTGATCCAGGGCCCTGATGCCACCGAAATCCATGCTCAGGCCTTTGACTTCGAGTAAGGGTTTCATGAAAAACGGTTCGTCTTGACTGGAATTGGTCTGGGAAACAGCCGCCGTGTTGCGCTCCTCACTTTTCCTCCACCTGGTAGGTCTTGCGGATGTTGGCCACGATCCCCTGGGGCCGGAAGACCATCATGACCACCAGGACCGCGCCGAAGACCAGCATCCGGTACTCGGAAAAGGCGCGCAGGTACTCGGGCAGCAGTATCAGGACCAGGGCGGCGATGATGACGCCGACGATGGAGCCCATGCCGCCCAGGACCACGATGCAGAGAATGATGGCCGATTCGAGAAAGGTGAAGCTGGCCGGGTTGACAAAGGTGGTCTTGGCGGCAAAGATCACACCCACCATGCCGGCCCAGGTCGCGCCCAGGGCAAAGGCGGTCAGCTTGGTCCGGGTCTTGTCGATGCCCATGGCCTGGCACGCGATCTCGTCCTCGCGCAGGGCGAACCAGGCGCGGCCGATGCGCGAGTTCTGCAGCCGGTTGACCACGAAGATGGTGAAGGTCACCATGCCGATCATCAGGTAATAGAGATAGGTGATTGACTGGTCAAGCGACATCTGGATCCCGAAGAGACCCGGCCTCGGGATATTGGAGATCCCGCTGGGGCCATGCGAGAACTCGTTCCAGTTCTCCAGGATCAGGCGGATGATTTCGCCGAAACCCAGGGTGACGATGGCCAGGTAATCACCGCGCAGCCGGAGGACCGGGAAGCCGAGCAGGATGCCGAAGGTGGCGGCCAGCAGCCCACCGATGGGCAGCACGGTCCAGAAGCCGAGCCCGAAGTGGAGGTTGAGCAGGGCATAGGCATAGGCCCCCACCGCGTAGAATGCCACGTAGCCGAGATCGAGCAGGCCTGCCACGCCCACCACGATGTTCAGGCCCAGTCCCAGGACCACGTACATGAGCGCGGTGATCATGATGTTGGTCTGGTAGGTGGAGAAGAGCGCGGGAAAGGCGAGAAAGAAGAGAACGCCCGCGGCCAGCAGGGGGCGCCAGATGGCGGGATTCTGGAGGATGCGCCGGCTGAGCGGCGGCTTTTCCTCTGCCAGTCCCTGGCGGATGCGCCTGAGGCGGACATCCCTGCGCGCAAGCCAGATGCGGCCGGCCAGGTAGCAGAGAAAGCTGCCCAGGCCGACCCAGAGCATGTTGTGCCATCGCCAGGTGATGATCCGGTCGATGGGATTGACCTTGATCACCATGAGCGGAAAGGTGAGAACCACGAACCAGAGGGCAATCAGGCATGCCTTGCCGAGATCCTTGAGTGTGAGCATGGAATCATACCTTTTCGATGGTCGCCTTGCCCAGCAGCCCCGAGGGCCGGAAGATCAGGATCAGGACCAGAAGGGAGAAGGCGAACACGTCTTCGTAGTCACTGGAGACATAGCCGGTGGCAAAGGACTCGGTGAGCCCGAGGATGAAGCTGCCCAGCACGGCGCCGGGGATGGAGCCGATGCCGCCGAGTACCGCGGCGGTGAACGCCTTGATCCCGGCGATGAAACCGATGTAGAAGTTGATCTGGCCGATGTGGGAGGCGATCAGCATGCCGCCGATGGCGGCCAGGGCCGAGCCCAGGATAAAGGTCACCGAGATCACGTGATCCACGTTGATGCCCACCAGCATGGCCATGGTGCGGTCCTGGGCCGTGGCCCGCATGGCCTTGCCGGTGCGGGTGAACTTGATCAGCAGGGTGAGCAGGATCATGATCACCGTGGTGGTGATCAGGATCACCAGGTCGGAGGAGCCGATCACGCCGGCAAAACGTTCCATGAAGGCGAAGTCCGGGATCAGGGCCGGGAAGGGCAGGAAGTCCGGGGTCTGGGCGAGCAGGACATAGTTCTGCAGGAACATGGACATGCCGATGGCCGAGATCAGGGGCGAGAGCCGCGGTGCGTTGCGCAGGGGCCGGTAGGCCAGTTTCTCCACCGTGTAGCCATAGGCGCTGGCCCAGATGGCGGCGGCCAGGGCGGTGAGGATGATGATGGCCGGCAGGGGAAAGCCCATGATGGAGAGCACCGTGGAGACGATCAGGGCGGTGAAGGCGCCGATCATGTAGATCTCGCCGTGGGCGAAGTTGATCAGGCCGATGATGCCGTAGACCATGGTATAACCCAGGGCGATGAGGGCGTAGATCGAGCCGCGGGTCAGGCCGCTGAAAAAGAGTTCAACGAAATAGTCCATAGCCGTTGTTCCTCAGGCGCGGCGAGGCCGGGCATCCCCTGCGCCCGCACGCGGGTGGGCTTGACATGAAAGTGCCCGCTGCCGTGTTGCACGGCAGCGGGCACCTGTCTTCTCTTTGCCGGACTGTTACTGGACCTGTTCGTATTTGCCGTCCTTGACCACGTACATGGTGAAACCGACACCGGTGGCGTCGCCACGCTCGTCAAAGTGGATCATGCCGAACGGGGTGGCCACGTCCTCGGTGTGCAGCACCTTGGCAATGGCCGCCGGATCGGTGGATCCGGCCTTGGCAATGGCATTGGTCAGGGCCAGGGCCGCGGCGACCGCGTTGTCGAAAAAGGCGCCCGGCTCGTCACCGTAGGCCTTTTTGTATTTCTCCCGGTATTCCCTGGTCACCGGGTTGGCGGTCACGTCGGCCGGGCCGGTGGCGTAGACACCCTCGGCGTACTTGCCTGCCACCTTGATGAAGGTGTCGTCCTTGACGCCGTCATCGGAGATAAAGACCGTCTTCATCCGCTTCTTGCGCATCTGGGTGACGATCTTGGATGCCTCGGGATGGTAACCGCCAAAGATGACGGCATCGGCCCCGGAACGCTTGATTTTCTGAACAATGGCGGAATAGTCCACCGCGCCGGGGGTGATACCCTCAAACAGCACCACCTTGGCCTTGCCCGACTCGTCGATGAACTTCTTGGCAAACTCGGCCAGCCCCTTGCCGTAATCGCCCTTGTCGTGGATGACCGCGATCTTCCCGGCACCGAGCTTGTTGATGGCAAAGTCGACCTCGGTGCGGGCCTGGGCGTCATCGGAGGCAATGGTGCGGTAGAAGTTGGGATACTCGCCGCTCTGGGTCAGGGCAGGGTTGGTGGCGGACGGTGACATGACGATCACGTTGGCGTCCCGGTAGATGGGCAGCGCCGCCTTGGTGGCTCCGGAACAGATATGGCCGATGACCACGTTGACACCTTCGGAAACCAGCTTGGTGGCCGTATTGGTGGCCACCTCGGGCTTGCAGACATCGTCCTCGACCAGCAGCTCCACCTTTTTGCCATTGATGCCGCCGGCTCCATTGATGTCGGCCGCGACGAGTTCCGCCGCCTTGACCGTGGGCAGGCCGTAGGACGCCAGGTCACCGCTGTGGGCGCCGGCAACGCCGATCTTGATGGTGTCGGCGGCCATGGCCGGAATGGAAAGGCCCAGCGCCAGAACCGCTGCTGCACAGAAACCGGTTATCTTCGCGGACAGATTCACGTTTGTTACCTCCTTGCTTGAATGAAGTTGTTTCGACCTGAATTGAGCAATGCAGACAGCGATTGATCGCTCCATCCAGGCAGGGAAAAAACGGTAAACAAAACCATGACAGCCCCGGAAGGGTCTGTCATCCTCTGTGGATGGCCAGGCCCGGAATGGTCGTCAGCCGGGCAGGTACAGTGGTGTCGGCACAAGATGCGGGAGCAGAAAGCCGTGTATCGTCGCTCCCGGATCCGGGCGGTGATCCGACGTGCACAGCACCATCAGACCATGCACCCCTTTCATACCCCATTCTAATAATTTTGCACCCAAAAATGACATCTCCCGCTTCAATTGGCCTGGAGAGATCCTTCAGCCGGATTGATCCTGGCAAGGGGCGGAATCACCACACCCGGCCGGGCGGTTCATGCACCCGGCCCGGTTTCCCGGCCCGGGTGAGGAATCTGCGCAACGCGGATGAATCCCACTTGCCCTGTCAACCGGAGTCAGGTATTTTCGGGTTTCGGGATTCCGGATCCCGGTTCCGGGTCAAGGGTTCCGGTTGCAGATCCCCCGGGGTTGCATCTTTCGACGTAGCCGCCTCCCGGTATGCACTGACTGAAGGAGAGTGATGAACAGTACCAGGGCGATTCTTTATGGTATAGGACGGTTTTTCTCCCCACTCTACTGCGTGGCCATGAAGATCAGGGAGCGGAATTACCGGACCGGCGTGTTCAAGGTGGCGGATCCCGGCGTGCCGGTGATCAGTATCGGCAACCTGACCATGGGCGGCACGGGCAAGACGCCCATGACCTGGCATTTCGCCCGGTTACTCCGCGACAACGGTTTCCGGCCCGCCGTGATCAGCCGCGGATACGGCGGCGCGACCAGGGAACCGGTCAATGTGGTCTCCGACGGCTCGTCCATCCTGCTCGATGCCCGGACCGTGGGGGATGAGCCCCGCCTGCTGGCCGAGACCCTGCCCGGGGTGATGGTCCTCACAGGGGTCGTGCGCCGTCTGCCGGCCCGGCGCGCCGTGGAGATGGGAGCCGATGTCCTGCTCCTTGATGACGGTTTCCAGCACATGGCCATGGCCCGTCATCTTGACCTGGTCCTTTTCAACGCCGATACCCTGGCCGGCAACTCCCGGGTCTTTCCCGGCGGCGACCTGCGGGAACCGGTCAGCGCCCTGAACCGCTGCCACTGTTTTGTCCTTACCGGGACCAATGATGCCAATCGCGAGCGGGCGGGCCGTTTTGCCGAGCTGTTGCAGACCAGGTTTCCCGGCCGGCCTGTCTATTTCACCGGCTACCGGCCAGCAGGATTCGTGGAGCTGGCCGCAGACGGCAGGGGGCACGAGGCCCGGGACGTGGACCTGGCCGGGGCAAGGTGTTTCGCCTTCTGCGGTATCGCCCGGCCGGACTCCTTTGCCCGTACCCTGGAGCAGATGGCCATTGAACCGGTGGAGTTCAGGGGATTGCCTGACCATCACGGCTACCGGCAGGCCGAGGTGGACCGGCTGCTGGCCCGGGCGGACAGGGCCGGGGCAACGGTGTTGCTGACCACCGAGAAGGACCTGGTCAAGCTGGCCGGTTTTGACCTGTCCCTGCCCCTGTACGGGATCCGGATGGCAGTGGACCCGGAGCCCGAGCTGGATCGGCGCGTGCTGGCCGTTGCCGCCGGCCGGGATTGCGGCGGCGAGGTCTCCGGGCCGGCCCGTGACTGAGTGTGTCAGAATATCAACATGTACAGAAATTCGAGCATAATGTGGTTTTTTTGCCACTGGTGTCCTTGCTCCCTCCTGGCCGGACCTCGTCTTTCTTCTTCTGTGTAACATCTTGAAATTTTAACTTTAATTGTTTGTTTCCGCTCTCGGCCCCCAGGTGTCCGCTTTTCTGGATTGTTTCTTGCATTGGAATACAAAAAAGGAATGAGAAATCACGGTTGCAAAATAACACAGGATGAAGAATGGCATCTCAGATTGAGCCCCATCAATATACATTGAAACGACCTGTCAGCTGCTGCGGGGTGGGTCTTCACACCGGCAGAACGGTGAACCTGACCATCAGGCCGGCTCCGGCCAACACCGGTATCCGCTTTGTCCGCTCCGACCTGGCCGGACGGCCGGTGATTCCCGCCCGCATGGACCGGGTCGTGGATACGACCCTGGCGACAACCATCGGTGACGGCGCCACCCGGGTCTCCACCACCGAGCATCTGCTGGCCGCCCTGCGCGGCTCGGGTATCGACAATGCCGAAGTGGACCTGGATTCACACGAAGTGCCGATCATGGACGGCAGTGCCGGGCCCTTTGTCTACCTCCTCAGGAGGGGCGGGCGCAGGAAACAGCGCGCCTTGCGTAACATCCTCCGCATTACCCGTCCCATCAGTTACCGGGACGGCGACAAGTCGATCCGGATCGAGCCCTACGACGGGTTCAAGGTCACCGGCCGCATCGATTTCGGCGACGAGCTGATCAGGGAACAGGTCTATACGATCAAGGTGACCAGGGAGCGGTTCTGCCGGGAAATCGCCCGCGCCCGCACCTTCGGCTTTGTCGAGCAGGTGGAAAACCTCTGGCGGAACGGCCTTGCCCTGGGCAGCACCCTCAACAACGTGATCGCCATCCACTGGGACCGGCGTTCCATTCTCAACGAGGACGGGCTCAGGTTCGACGACGAGTTCATCCGGCACAAGGTCCTGGACCTGATCGGTGACATGGCGCTCCTGGGGAGCCCGATCCTTGGCCATGTCATTGCCGACCGCTCCGGCCACAGTCTGCACCTGGGCCTGATGAAGGCCATTGCCGCCAATTCCGACTGCTGGGAGCAGGTCAAGTTCCGGAAAAATGGCGCATCTCTGCCGCGCCGGCCGGTTCGGACACGCCGGGGCAGCAGTAAGCTGCTGGCTCCCTTCATGCTTCCCGCCGGCAAGGTTCCGGCCTCCCAGACGGCCTGCGCTGCCTGAGCGTAAGCCCTCCAGGCATCCGCCCTCGCGCAGGCGCAAGCCGTGACAAAGGCAGGCGTTGATCTCTGCAACAAGGCAAACGAGGAATCACGGTAGGGTATCCCCGGGGCGATAATGCAATCGGCAGGATGGCCGGTCTCCTGCAACCTCTTTCCCGCTGGCCCCTTTGGGTCAGCGGGTTTTTTTGTCAATTTTTCTCCGGGAATGGTACAGTAGCGTCCAGGGTGCTGGTGGCTGCGGTCCGGCCCTGCCGGGCGACGGTTCGCAGGTGCTATGATTAACTTTAATATTGTGGTGTAACTGTGGGAAATATCGGTTTAATCGGTATAGTTGGCGGGGGACAGATGGGCGAGGCCCTTCTCAAGGGCATGCTGGAGGCCGGCCTGGCGGACAAGGCAGAGATCATGGTGGCCGAACCTTTTGCCGCCCGGCGCGAGTGGCTGCACGCCACCTACGGCGTGCAGGTGACCGACAGCGAGGCCGAACTCTGTGCCGCGGCGCGGATCCTGATCCTGGCGGTCAAGCCGCAGGTCATGGAGCAGGTCCTGGCACGCTACCGGGAGCATGCCACCGGGGACCATCTTGTCATCTCCATTGCCGCCGGCGTCACCATCGCCGCCCTGGAGCAGGGCCTGGGCGGATCCATGCGCATCATCCGGGTGATGCCCAACACGCCGGCCCTGGTCCTGGCCGGCGCCTCGGCGCTTTCCGGCAATGCCCATTGCAGCGAGGAGGACATGGCGGCGGCCGAGCAGATCTTTGCCGCTGTCGGCACCTGTGTCCGGCTGCCGGAGAACCTGCTTGACGCTGTCACCGGTCTATCCGGTTCCGGCCCGGGCTACGTGTTCACCTTCATGGAGGCCATGGTGGACGGTGGCGTCCTGGCCGGCCTGCCGCGGCCGGTGGCCGAGCAGCTGGTCCTGCAGACCGTGTATGGTGCGGCGTTGCTGGCCCGGGAGACCGGCGAGCCCCTGGCCGTGCTCAAGGGCAGGGTGACCTCGCCCGGCGGCACCACCATCACCGGTATCCAGGTCATGGAAGAGGCCGGGTTGCGGGGCACCGTGATGACGGCCATCGAGGCGGCCACTGACCGTTCCCGGGACCTCGGCGCATGAAAGTGACCCATGCCGGCATCATCACCCGTCACGATGCGCCGGCCATCAGGGAGGTGGGCGAGGAGCTGGCCGCCTGGTTCCGGGCCCGCGGGATCCGGGCCGAGCTGGACCGGATCGAGCCGGACATGGACATGCTCGTCATCCTGGGCGGCGACGGCACCCTGCTCCACGTGGCCTCCAGGGCAAGTCATTACGACATCCCGGTGGTGGGGATCAACCTGGGCAACCTGGGCTTCCTGACCGAGATCGCGGCCGACGAGATGTACCAGGCCCTGCAGACCATCCTCTCGGGCCGGGTCTACATCGAGCAGCGGATGATGCTCAAGGCGAGGTTCATCAGGGATGGCGGTCCTGGCGGGGAGGAGGAGCCCCTGTTCGTGCTCAACGAGGTGGTGGTGGTCAAGGGCAGCACGGAGCGGGTGGTGCGGCTGCGGTGCTGGGCCGATGCCGAGTACATCACCACCTACAAGGCCGACGGCCTGATTCTCTCCACGCCCACCGGCTCCACGGCCTACAATCTCTCGGCCGGCGGCCCCATTGTCCATGCCGAGCTGGACGTCATCCTGGTGACACCGATCTGCCCCTTCATGCTGGAGTCGCGGCCGGTCCTGCTCTCGCCCCATGTCCGGATCACCACCCAGCTGGCCGATCCGGCCGGCGACGTCAAGGTGATCGTGGACGGCCGGCGGGGCTGGGACATGCAGAAGGACGACTGCCTGGTGGTGGAGGCGGCGGCCAAGCCGCTGCTCCTCATCAGCTCTCCGCACAAGAGTTATTTCGACATCCTGCGCCGCAAGCTCAACTGGGGAGGACGCTCCAGCGGCATGCCCCTGCCCCGGGCGGTGGCCGGCACCTGAGTCCGTTTACTGCTTCTGCCTGCCCCGGCTCTTCTTCTTGCGGTCGATCTTGTACTTCTTCATCTTGTACTGGAGCAGGCTCTTGGTGATGCCGAGCTTTTCGGCCGCCCGGGTTTGAACATTGTCCGATTCCTCCAGGGCGCGGCGGACCAGCCGTTCCTCGATTCCGCTCAGCACGTCGGAAAGACTCAAGTTCTCCGGGATGAACTGTTCCAGGTCCAGGCGGGAACTCCATTCGTGGCCGTTCGCGGTGGCGCCCGAATCGGGCTGCACGTCCTCGGCCTCGATCCGGTCACCGCTGCAGAGGATGGCGGCCCGTTCGATGGTGTTCTCCAGCTCGCGGACATTGCCCTCCCACGGCAGGCTGACCAGGAGGCGCAGGGCCTCGGGCGAGATGTCGAGCCGCTCCCTGCCCAGCCGGGCGGCGTTTTTCCTGAGGAAGTGGGCCACCAGCTCCGGGATGTCGTCCACCCGCTCCCAGAGCGGTGGCAGGTGGATATGGATCACGTTGAGGCGGTAGTAGAGATCTTCCCGGAATTTTCCTTTATCCACCTCGTCTTTCAGGTCCTTGTTGGTGGCGGCCAGGATGCGGACATCCACCTCCAGGGAGACGCTGCCGCCCACCCGTTCGAAGCTCCGCTCCTGCAGGACACGCAGCAGCTTGGCCTGCAGGGACTGCGGCATCTCGCCGATCTCGTCAAGAAACAGGGTGCCGGTATCGGCCAGCTCGAAGCGGCCCTTGCGCATGGCCACCGCATCGGTGAATGCCCCCTTCTCGTGCCCGAACAGCTCGCTTTCGAGCAGGTTTTCGGAAAGGGCCGCGCAGTTAACCGAGATAAAGGGCGCGTCCCGCCGGGGGCTCAGGTTGTGGATGGCCCGGGCCACCAGTTCCTTGCCGGTCCCGGACTCGCCCGTGATCAGGACCGAGGAGGGGGTCGGGGCCACCTTCTCGATCAGCTGGTAGACGGCGAGCATGCCGGGGTTCTTGCCGATCATGCCGCCAAAGCCGGAGCGGGGGGTGGCCTCGTCCCGCAGGCGCCGGATCTCGCGGACAAGGCCATAGTGTTCAACGGCCTTGCGCACGCTGGCCAGCAGCTCCTCGTTGGAAAAGGGCTTGGCCAGGTAGGTGAAGGCACCCAGGTGCATGGCCTCCACCGCCTTTTCCACCTCGGCGTAGGCGGTGATGAGGATCACTGGAAGTTCCTTGTTGAACTCTTTGATTTTTCGAAGAAACTCGATTCCGTCCATTCCCGGCATTTTCATGTCGGTCAGGACCAGGTCCAGGTCGGTCTCCCGGACAATGGGCAGACCGGCTGTCCCGGAGTCCGCGGTGAAGACCTCGTAGCCTTCGTCTTTGAGCAGTTCGGAGAGAACTATCTGGTAATTGGGTTCGTCGTCAACAACGAGAATGGTATGCATGGTCTGTCAGCACCAGGTACGTTTTTCTGCCGCACGCTGCGGCTCTCATGCCGCGCCCATCGCGGCCCTGCCGCCTGTCGCCGGTTCCCGGCCGGGCATGAGCCGGGGCAGCAACCCGTTGAGCAGTTCGTCCGGGGGGCAGAAACCGTTGTCGCCACCGGCCAGGCTGCTGCCCGGACGGTTGGCGCCGTGAAAGTCACTGCCGCCGGTCACCAGCAGTCCGTGCCGGGAGGCCAGGGCCGCCAGTGCCCGGCGCATCTTGCGGGGATGGGCGGGATACCAGGCCTCCAGTCCGTCCAGGCGCAGCTCTTTCAGTTCTGCCACCAGTCGGGGCTGGATCCGCATGGCCGGATCGAGCTGGCCGGGATGGGCCAGGACGGCCAGGCCGCCGGCCCGGTGAATCATGGCGATAGTTTCGGCGGCGCTGTAGCAGAAACGGCTCTGCCAGGCCGGTTTGCCCCGGCCAAGATAGAGGGAGAAAGCCTGGTCCATGCTCCGGACGATTCCCTTTTCCATCAGCAGGGCCGCGATATGGGGCCGGCCCACCTGGCCGCAGCGGGAAAAGCGCTGCAGTTCCTTTTCGCTGATCCTGATTCCCATGCACCCAAGTTTTTCCAGGATGGCGCGGTTCCGTTCCGTTCGGCCCTGCTGCAGGCGGGCAAGCCAGTCATTGAACTGCCGGTGGCCGGCCTCGATACCGTAGCCCAGCAGGTGCAGTGACCGGCCCCGGTGCAGGGCGCCGATCTCAATGCCCGGAATGACCTCGATCCCGGCCGCCCGGCCATGTTCCATCATCTCCGGCACGCCGGCCATGGTGTCGTGGTCGGTCAGGGCAATGGCCGTCAGGCGCAGATCGGCGGCCATCCGCGCCAGTTCCCGCGGCAAGGCTGTGCCGTCGGAGAAGACAGAGTGAAAATGAAGATCTATGCACATGGCAGACACCGGTTTGAGGCCACCCCGGGGCGACCGGCGGCCCGGACAGGAGACCCGGCACAGGGACCGGCCCGGTGCTGTTGCATCCGCCCGGTATTGTTTCCAGGGCCCTGGTATGGAGCGGAACAGGCGGTCATCCTGCGGCGGCAGGTTCGAAGGATCAGAATTTACTGTAATCACCGCGTCTCCTTTCCGCAACGTGCAAATGACCGCCATGGCCTGACCGGTGGTTGTCAAGAGGCTGTTTCGGCATTACGGTGTGGAAGAGAGCGCCGGATGGTCCGGCGGCCAGGAGCACCGGAACAGGACAGGGAGATGCGTATGCCGGCAAAAGAGATTCGCCTTGACGCCCACAGGATTGTCGATGAGCCGTATTATCTGGCCCAGGGCGACGAGGTCCGTATCGCCGAGGTCAGTTACCGCTGCGGCATGCCCCTGCTCCTCAAGGGGCCCACGGGCTGCGGCAAGACGCGGTTCATGCAGTACCTGGCCTGGAAGCTCGGCCGTCCCCTGATCACGGTCTCATGCCACGATGATCTCTCCACCAGCGACCTGGTCGGCCGCTACCTGATCCGGGCCGGCGAGGCGGTCTGGATGGATGGCCCCCTGACCCTGGCTGTCCGGGCCGGCGCCATCTGCTACCTGGACGAGATCGTGGAGGCCCGCAAGGATACCACCGTGGTCATCCACCCCCTGGCCGACGACCGGCGGGAGCTGCCCATCGAAAAGCGGGGCGAGCTGCTGCACGCTCCGCCTGAATTCATGCTGGCGGTGTCCTACAATCCCGGCTACCAGAGTGTGCTCAAGGATCTCAAGCCTTCGACCCGGCAGCGTTTCGTGGCCCTGGATTTCGAGTACCCGGAACCGGAACAGGAGGCTGAGATCGTGCAGCGGGAAGCGGCCATAGCCCCGGAGCTGGCCCGTCAGCTGGTCAGGCTGGCCGGCATGACCCGGAGCCTGCGGGATTCCGGCCTGGCCGAGGGCGCCTCCACCCGGCTGCTCATCCAGGCGGGCAGGCTGGTGGCCCGGGATATTCCTGTGCGCACGGCCTGCCACGTGGCCATAACCCAGGCCCTGTCCGATGACCCGGAGCTGCTGGCCGCCATCGACGAGATGGTCAGTTCCCTGTTCTGAGACCGCGGGTCGGCAACGGTTCACGGGGTCGCTGTCAGGTACCTTATGACGCTCGACATCCTGAAAGAACGTTTTTTCAGCCTGGTGGCGCCCGATCTGCCCAATGACTGGGAGGTGGAGGAGGCGCTGGAGGGGCTGGTGGAGGAAGATCCGGTCCTGGTGGACGCGGTTCTTGGCCAGGTGCCCGCCATCTGGCCGGTGTCCAACTCCCTGTGCTACAACTACCTCGGCCAGGCTGTCCACGCCCTGTCCTGCCTGCCGCCCGGCGAGTTGGGAGCCTGGGTGAACGAGACCCTGGACCGGTACGAGAAGGGCGGCCTGCAGGCGGCCCAGCGGTTCATGGTCAACGTGGAGCAGGAGTTCGTCTGTCGCCTGCGCGGCATTGCCGGCCTGCGTTTTGACGAGGTCCGGGGTCGCCTGCTGCCCTATGTCCGCGGTCTGGCCGGCCGTGATCTCGATCTTGCACCTGCGCCTTCGGCCTGCACCGATGGCGAGACCATCTTCCTGCCGCGGGAAATCAGCCTGGCCCGGGGCGGGACCGGGAATTTTCTCCTCTACAAGCTGACCGCCTCGTTTCAGTGGGCCTTTCTGGCGCTGGGGTCGTTCACCCCTGCCGGGTCCCTGCTTCCGGAGGACAGCGGGGAAGAGGGTACAGAACTGCCGCTTGCACAGTATCTGCGCTCCCTTGCCCATCCGGAGCTGGCCGCTGATCTCTACCTGCAGCTCGAGACCATCCGGGCCCGTGCCTTCCTGGCCCGGGAGTTGCCCGGCCTGATGCGGGAGGCAGCGCCTCTTCTGCCGTCTTCGCCGGTCCGGCCCGGGACCGGGGACCGGGCGGGCCGGCTGCTGGCCGATCTGCAGCGCTGCTGCCTGCAGGGCGATGTCGACGTTGTATCCCCGGCCGCATGGAGCAGGCGTCTCCGCCGTCTCATGGCGCCGGATGCCACCGCGGCCCACAGCCTTGGGTTGTGCCGGGACCTGCATACGCTGTTGCACCGTGATGCCGGGGACTATCGTCCGGCTGTTCCCCTGTTCTTCCAGGGGACTTTCCGGCTGGACCTTGTCCTGGCCGCCCGCAACCGGAGGCGGCAGGCCCTGGAGGAGCGGTTCGTCGACACCCTGGCCACGGTTCTGCTGAACCTGCCGCGGGAGGACAGCGGGAAGGAGGAAGAGCCGGCACGGAAGCAGGAGGCAGCAGGACCGCCGCATCCGGACGTGGCCCTGGTCCTGGAGGGCGGCGGACGGCCAGAGGAGGTGGAGCAGACCATGTTTCTGCGGGTCGGCAACGAGCAGGTGGCCATGGACGAGGAACTGGAACAGCTTGCCCGGGAGGTGGTCGACGAGTTTGGCTTCCTGCCGCCCCGTTTCATCAGCAGTGCGGCAGGTCGTGCCGGCCGGGCCGTGGCGGCAGGCGAGACGGCCGTGCCGCCGGAAGCGGCCGAGGCGCAGGCCCCGGTCACCTATGACGAGTGGGACCATCGGCGCAACGGTTTCCGAAAGAACTGGTGCATCATGACCGAAAAGGAGATCCCGGTGACCCGTTCCACCTTCATCGCCGCCACCCTGGCCAGGTACCGGGGTCAGATCGTCAGGCTGCGCAACCAGTTCGAGATGATGCGGACCACGGAGCGGTTCCTGCGCCGCCAGCGCGACGGCGATGACATCGATTTCGACGCCCTGGTTGAGTCGCTGGCCGACAGCCGGGCCGGCCTGCCGCCCTCGGACCGGCTCTTTGTCCGGCTGGCCCGGGACGAGCGTGACATCGCCGTCCTCTTCCTGGTGGACATGTCCAATTCCACCCAGGGCTGGGTGGGCACGGCCATCAAGGAGGCCCTGGTCCTCATCTGCGAGGCCATGGAGAAGGTGGGGGACCGGTACGGTATCTACGGGTTTTCCGGTATGCGGCGGCTGCGCTGCGAGACCTTTCATATCAAGCACCTGGAGGAACCCTACGGGGAGACCGTGCGGCAGCGCATCGGTTCCATCGCCCCGCAGGAATATACCCGCATGGCGCCGGCGATCCGGCACATGACCGCCCGCTTTGCCGAGGTCGACGCCCGTATCAGGCTGTTAATCATCCTCTCTGACGGCAAGCCCGAGGACTATGACGATTACAAGGGGGAGTATGCCATCGAGGACACCCGGCATGCCCTGCTCGAGGCGCGGTCGGCCGGGATCCATCCCTTCTGTATCACCATTGACCACCATGCGCACGAGTACATGGCCCACATGTACGGGGCCGCCAACTCCATCTTCCTTGATGACGTGCGCAAGCTGCCGGCCCGGATGCCGGAGATCTACCGGGTGCTGACAAGTTGAGACCGGGCGTTCGCAGCGATCGGCAACAGGTCGTTTCCGGATCATCCCCTCTCCGGGGGCGGGGACTGGCCGCCCCCGGACCGGGCGGGTAGAAAAAAAATAATGAAAAAACCTTGGACGGAGGAATGAAGATGAACGATGCCATTGTGGTCTGCCCCTCCTGCGGGGCAAAGAACAGGATCCCGGCTGACAAGCGCCACCTGACACCCAGGTGCGGCCGCTGCGGCGCACCGCTTGCCCGGGCCGACGGCACCGTGGTCGAACTCACCGACATGACCTTCCAGCAGGAGGTGGCCGCATCGCCGATGCCGGTACTGGTGGATTTCTACTCGCCCACCTGCGGACCCTGCCGCATGCTGGCGCCGATCATCGAAGACCTGGCCCGGAAGTATGCCGGCCGGGTCAAGATCTGCAAGCTCGATACCAGCCGGAACCAGATGGTCGCGGCCCAGTTCCAGATCCGCGGTGTGCCGACCCTGCTCTTCTTCAAGGGCGGCCAGGTTGTGGACCAGCTGGTTGGCGCCGCGCCGCAGGCCGAGATCGAACAGCGGCTGCACGCCCTGCTCTAGGGCAGTCCGTTTCCAGGGTAACCGTTCACCGGTACTCCATCTTTGTCCGATCAGGCCTTCACACGGAGCCGACCATGGACTCGCCGGCCTGCTTGCACGAATCTGGGGTACAGCGAACCGGTTGTAATCCGGAGATAATGCCATGATGGCAGCGCCCCGGTGAACGGTTGCCTTCCCGGCAGGACCGAAAAAAAACTACAGTTCCGGGCCGGATCTGCCGACAAGGATGGTAGGTGAAAGTTCCCGGTGTCCGGCCCGCAGCGGGCAGGGTGCCGGCCGTATGTCCTGTCTTGATGCCTGGGATCTTGCATGCGTTCTCTTTGTTTTCTGCTGTTTGCGGTGGTTATGCTTGCGGTCGGCGGCTGTATCCGGAGTCCGCAGCCGGAGACCTACCCCTTCACTGTCCAGCAGAAGATGCAGGCCGCCCACCACTGGGATGTACTGGCCAACGATGTCGCCAACCAGATCAACAACGAACTGATCCATAGGGGCTACCTGGAAACACCGGTCTATGTCAACCATATATGCGGTGAGTCCGCGGACTGCGGCCCGGGGTCCGCTTTCCCCTTTGACGAGGCATTCAACGATCTCCTGACCACCCAGCTGGTCAATTTCGGGGTTCCCACGCTGGCAAAAAACGATGATTCCGGCCTGGTGGTCAACTACAAGGTCCAGGTCGTCTTTCATCGTGATCCGCCCCTGCAGTGGCCACGGCCGGGGGTGATCACCTCGCTGGCAGCGGGTATCATCGTCATGCGCAACGCCCCGGACGAGATCCTGGCCCTGGCCGCTGCCGCGGCAACCGACATCCTGCGAACCACTTCCGTGGTAAATGGCCATTACGAGGTGATCATCTCCACCTCCATCGTGGACAACAACGTCTACCTGATGCGCAAGTCCGACATCTACTATATCAATGACCCTGATTTCTGGCAGTACCGGAAATCCGAACCAGCGGCCGAGATTGAGTTGACCAGCAGCCGTTACTGACCGTAACCGTTCACCGGCAGCCCGTCTTTGTCCGGCCAGGTCTCATCACGGAGCGGACCATGGACTCGCCAGCCTGCTTGCACGAATATGGAGCACTGACAACCGGTCACAATTCGGAGATAATGCCAGGATGACAGCGCCCGGTAACGGGCAATTACCGACCTGTGATGCCGACAGGGATGGCAGCGGTATCCGCCCTCATACCCCGTGGCACGAACCAGCCATGCAGACCAGACCATTACCATTTCTTATCATTCTGCTCCTGTCCGTCCTGTTGCTCCCGGGCTGCAGCAACCTGAACTGCACCCGGCTCGAGAGCCTGCTCGGCGGCCATGTCAACCTGGTGCGGCTTGGCGCCGACATCGGGGACCGTCTCATCGACGAGGCTGTGCCGCCGCTTGTACCCCGCCAAGTGAACCGCCCTGTCCTGGTGACCACCCTGGTCGAGAACACCAAGCTGGGCAAGAGTTCCGATTTCGGCCGTACCCTCCAGAATCACATCGCCTCGCGTTTCGTCAGGCGGGGCTACACGGTCAGGGAGATCAAGCTGCGCAGCGACCTGCTGATCCTGCAGGGAGAAGGGGAATTCATGCTCTCCAGGGACCTGGAACAGCTGGCCGACAGGCAGCGGGCCCAGGCCGTGGTGGTGGGCACCTACAGCCTGGCCGACCGGGTCATGTACCTGAACGTGCGCCTGGTCCGGCCCGGAGACCGGACCATCCTCGCCACCTGGGACAAGCGCCTCTGTCTCGACGAACGAACCCTGCGCATGCTGGGCCTCCAGTTCCAGGAAGATACCGACATCAAGCCCCCGGCTGAATCTGTTCTCGACAGGATCCTTTACTGAGGCCGTTTCCGGCCTTCTTTTCCATACCTTGCCTTCTGCTTTGCCCGTTGTCGTGTGTGGCACGTTGTGGTCCATGCGGCCCGGGCTGACCATCGAGTTTTTCTTTTGTGCATTTCTTTCCTATCGGTTGAATTTCACAGATTATTTTCTTGTGTAATTTTTTCTGATCGCGGATAATATTTTTATCATATGGTTGAGAGATGGCTGGCGAGCCGATGCTTTCAGGGCCGTTGCCTGGCCGAAAAGTATTGCGCCCCAGTCATCTTCGGGCAGTCGTGTGTCCAGCCGGTCAGCCGGTGACCACAAGAACCATCTCAGAAAGGGAGCGAATCCATGCAGGCAGTGCCGTCAACCGTCAGTGGAGAGACCGGAAACAGTGAGCACGAGCACGATCTGATCGATGCCGTGCTTGAACATGCACCTGTCCGGCAGTTTGCTGCAGGGGAATCCATTGTCACGCCTGGTAGTGATGCCCGGATCTTTTATTATGTCAGGGATGGCAGCGTCGAGGTCAGCTACCTGGACAGCGACGAGACCAGGATAACCGTGGCTCTCATCGGGACCGGCGAGTTCTTCGGCGAGATCGGTTTCTTTGATGCAGAGTCGCGGGTGCGCGATATCCAGGCCGCCGGTGATGCCGAGATCGCCATCTTTGACCGGGAATTCATGGAGTCGCTCAGGGTCCGGAGTCCGCACCTGTACATGGACTTCATCATCTACCTGACCCGGAGGATCTGTGCCAAGTTCCGCCGTATCGCCGGGGAACGGGAACCGCTTGCCGCCTATGCCGAATCCCTTTCCACCCGGCGCACGGTGCGCTACAGCGAGACCCGGCCCATACCCAGCAGCCTGCTGCGGTCGTCGGCATGGTTCGATGTCAGCACCAGCGTCGAGGCCTTCAAGTCCGAGCTGTTCGACCTCTCCCACCAGATCCAGCAGAACGAGGCCCGGGACGAGCGGGACGAACGGCTGGAACGGAGAGTCTTCCGGGTGCTGGAGGCCCTCAACGACGCCCTGCCGGGATTTGCCGAGACCATGGCCGGCTCCGGATACGAGGATGTGATGTGGGGCTATATCTTCAAGGAGATCTTTCCCTACATCAATCGCAGCCGTTTTGTCGAGCGGGCCTATTACAAACCCAAGGGATATGCCGGTGATTTCCTGATGATGGAGCATATCTACGCCAACGTGCCCAAGGGTGACGGCCGCTTCGGCGTTCTCATCGATGCCTACAGCCTGCAGCGGCCCGGCTCCCTGGCCATCCGCGGTCGCAGGAAACTGCTGGCCGAGCAGCTTGCCCGGCACAGTGCCCCCATCGCCGGGCGCGGAGAGCGGGTCAACATCATGAACCTGGCCTGCGGCCCGAACCGGGAACTGTTCGATTTCCTGGCCCACTGCGACTACTCCGAGGCCATCGAGGCGCTCTGCGTGGACATCGACTCCGAGGCCCTCCAGTACACCAACCAGCATGTGAATATCTTTCCGCACCGGGCATCGGTCCGGCTGATGAGCGAAAACGTCATCAAGTGGGCCCTGGGCCGCGTTTCGCACCAGATCGAAAAACAGGACATCATCTACTCTGCCGGCCTGTGCGACTATCTCGATGTCCGTCTGTTCAGGGCCCTGATCAAGCGCTGTTACGAGCACCTCAAGCCGGGGGGAGTCCTGCTGCTGGGCAACTTCTCGCCCTACCCGGACTCCATTTTTCTCGACAAGCTGCTGCGCTGGGAACTGCTCTACCGCACAGCGGACGACCTGCGCGAGATCTTTGCTCCCACGCCCTTTGGCGACAATATCACCATCCTGGCCGAGGACGAAAAGGTCAACCTCTTTGCCATGGCGACCAGGGACTGATAACGGATGGCGGCTTCAGCCCAGACGGACCAGGCCGGCTTTGACAGGGAGCTGCGGGCTCTTTTCTACCAGCGGACCCATGTCTCCCTCTGGCTGGGCATGGTCTTCTTTCTTTTCTTTTCCCTGCTCGACCTGGCGGTGTGCAGGGAATATTTCGTCCTGTTCTTTCTCTTCCGCCTGGGTTTCGTCCTCCTGCTCCTGGCCATCCTTCACCTCCTGCGCCTGCCTGCTGCCGCCAACTATGTCCGTCCCCTGGTCTTTCTCGCCCTGCTGCTGGGCAGCGGCGCCATCTCGCTCATGGCTACCCACCTGGGCGGCTTCATCTCCGACTACTATGTGGGCATCCTCCTGATGATGGCCGGCAGCATCGCGGTGCTGCCTCTGACCGGCCGGGAGGCGGCGCTGATCGGTTTTTCCATGTACAGCGTCTATCTGCTGATCCTCCTGGCGGGTGCACCCCGGCTTGAGAGCCGGGACCTGGCCTATGCGGTCAATGATTCCTTTTTCTTTTTCGCGGTCATCGCCATAACCGCCCTCCAGTGTTTCGATGATATGCGGGTGCGCCGCAAGACCTTCCAGGCCAAGGAAAACCTGAAGTCCGCGAAGCAGGAGCTGACCGGGTATACCACCAACCTGGAGGAGCTGGTCCACATGCGGCTGGAAGAGCTGGAGGAGTCGGACCTGCGCTTCAAGGACCTGTACGACAATATCCTGGACCTGGTGGTGCTGCTCGACTCCCAGGGTATCGTCCGGATGGCCAACCGCCGTTTCGCCGAGGTTTTCGACTGGGACCCGCAACGGTTGCTGGACCGGCCCCTGGTGCAGCTGGTGGTGGCCAGGGATCGGGACCGGCTGCAGAAGGTCCTGGTCATGCTGCTGGAACAGGGTGAGGATATCAGGGGGCAGCAGTTGCAGATGATCACCGACACCCGGCGTGTCATTGACGTGGAGATCAGCGGCAACCTGGTGGACATGCGGGACGGGCGCGCCTGGTGCCAGCTCGTCATCCGCGACATCACCGCCACCAAGAATGTGGAACGCGAGGTCCTGGCCTCGAACCACCTGATCGACACCTCCAGGCGGGCCGCCATTCTCGGCCTGGCCAAGCTGGCGGAATACCGTGACAACGAGACCGGAGCCCACCTGGAGAGGATCCGCGAGTACACCCGGATCCTGGCCGGAGAGCTGGCCCTGAGCCCCACCTATGCCCGGACGATCTCAGACGGTTTCGTGGAGGATATTTATATTTCCTCGGTCCTCCATGACATCGGCAAGGTCGGGATTCCCGATTCCATCCTGCTGAAACCCGGACCCCTGACCCGCGAGGAATTTGAGCGGATGAAGATGCACTGCGAGTTCGGCGCCGCCGTGCTCGCCGAGGCCGAGCAGGGGGCAGGGCATGTCTCTTTTCTTGCCATGGGCAGGGAAATAGCCATGTACCATCACGAGAAATGGGACGGAACCGGGTATCCCGAGGGGTTGGCACGCGACGCCATACCCCTGTCCGCGCGCATCGTCGCCCTGGCCGATGTCTACGATGCCCTCACCTCCAGGCGCTGTTACAAACCGGCCTTCAACCACGAAAAATCAAGGGACCTGATTATCCGGGAGAGTGGTTGTCATTTTGATCCGGAAATCATCAACGCGTTCCTGGTCCGTGAACAGGAGTTCAAGCGGGTCCGAATGGAATCTCTTCTCAACTGAACTTAGTCCGGAGCACCGAGATTTCCATCCGGCAGGGATACCCAGGAAACCCCATGAGCAGGATTATAGGCCCAGACCAGCTGTCGACGCTCTGCCATCTCCTCGGCGGCGAGACCATGGATCCCCGGTACGCCGAGACCTACAGGAGGGAGCTGGCCGAGCTGCTGCACCGGCGGGTCTCCTACATCCTCCTGGTGGGCATGGTCTTTGTCCTGCTGTTCTCCTTCCTGGACACCTACATAGCGCCCCATCTGTCCGCCGAGTTCTTCAGGTACCGCCTGGAGACCTTTTCCCTCGGTGGCCTGCTGCTGCTCGCCAACCATCTTGACCGCGGCAGACGCTTTCCCCATGTCATCGGCTGTGCCGGCTATCTCCTGATCACCCTCTTCATCGTTCTGCTGGTGGTGCGGACCGGCGGGGTCCGCTCTCCCTACTGGGTCGGGCTGCCGGTCATCATCATCACCTATACGGCCATCGCTCCCCTGACCATGCATCAGACCGTGATCTGCGGCACCATGGCGGCGGTGTTCTATGTCCTGGCGCTCTATTTCTTTGCGCCGGTGCCGCCCGAGTCATTCCTTGTCCTGTTCAACAATCTTTTCTTCATTCTCTGTTTCATCATGATCGCCGCCATCCAGAGCTGCACCGAGGCCTCGGCACGGGAACGGGAGTTTGTCCTGCGCATGGAAGAGGACGCGGCGGCCGGTGAACTCGCCCGGCAGGCAGACCTGCTGGAAGAGGAGGTCGCCCGGCGGACCAGGGAGCAGATGGCGTCGGAGGAGCGATACCGGCTGCTGCTCGAGCAGATCGCCGACGATGTCCTCCTGGTGAATGATGACGGAGAAATCCTCCATGCCAGCCCCCGTTTTTATCGGCACATGCGGCTGGAGCCGGGCAGCAGAGAGCGGGTCTCCCTGCTGGACTTTGTCGCGGAACCGGATCGGCAGCGGGTCAGGGACGGCCTGCTGGCCCGTCTTGGTCGCGGCGAATCAGTGGTGGGCTTTCAGGTCCGTCTCGTTGGCGCCGACGGCAACCAGGTGGATGCCGAGATATCCGGCACCCTGCTCAAAAGAAACAGCCAGATCCTCGGCCAGCAGCTGGTGGTGCGTGATGTGAGCAGGCGCAAGCTGCTGGAACAGGAGCTGGTTAGGTCCCTGGAAACGGTCAAGATGACCGAGACAGCGACCATCCTCGCCCTGGCCAGGTTGTCCGAGCACCGGGACATCACACCGGGCAAGCACCTGGAACGGATCAGGGAATACTGCACGGTCCTGGCCAGTGAACTGGCCCGGAGCCGGCAGATCATGGAGAACATTGACGATTCCTACATCTACAACCTCAGGCAGGCGGTGGTCCTCCATGATATCGGCAAGGTCTCCATTCCCGATGCCATCCTGATGAAGCGGGGAGAGCTGACAGCGGAAGAACAGGAGATCTGTCGCCGGCACACCATCAACGGCGGGGATGTGATCAAGGCCATGGAGGCACAGGCCGAGGGAAGCGGCTTCCTGGCCATGGCCAAGAGCATCGCCTACTTCCACCACGAGCGGTGGGACGGAACCGGATATCCCCAGGGGTTGAAGGGCAAGGAGATTCCGCTCAGTTCACGGATCATGGCCGTAGCCGATTCCTACGAGTCCATGACCAGCCACACCCTCTACAGGGAGGTGTATACCCATCGCCAGGCCGTGGAGG
The DNA here is from genome assembly GCA_011051875.1 of Desulfobulbus sp. Lineage (GTDB taxonomy): Bacteria > Desulfobacterota > Desulfobulbia > Desulfobulbales > Desulfobulbaceae > DRKI01. The sequence goes on from DRKI01000160.1 coordinate 25,019, forward strand.
CCATCGTGCTCGGCGCGGGATACCAGTATGATCCCGTGGTGGTGGAGGCCTTTGTCGCCCGGCAGCGGGATTTTGACCGGATCAGGCGGGAATATTCCGAAGTGGAAGAGGAACTCAGCCGTCGTCGCGCAGTCTGATCTTCAGCTCGATCTCCTGCATGGGCCGAGAGCCTGGAGCAAGGCCGGGAAGCCGATCACACTTCCCACCAGGGCCTCCTGGAACCCTTCGCCGATGACGATGTCCAGGTCACTGAAAAAGCGGTACGCCAGCGAGACCAGGTTCA